>CANQUH010000246.1 GCA_947626965.1 uncultured Lachnospiraceae bacterium | reverse complement strand
CTAAAGGGACCGGTGGGCGTCGGAAAAGCGACAGCCACGGTGGACGGAGAGGTCTGCGCCGAGGGAGAGCTGACGTTCGCGGTGCAGTGAGAAGATTTGTCCTGGAGAGGCAGATAACCTGCGGCTGTCTGGGTTTTTAAGGTTTTGAAGGCGCAGCAGGCAAATGGCTTTGTCCCGGAACGTCCGACAGAGCGGCGGGGAAACAGACCTGGCAAAACAGACTGAGAAAGAAGACCGGGCGGGAGGAATAAAATGTATCGGAAGATTTTGATAGCGAACCGCGGCGAGATTGCCGTGCGCATTATACGCGCCTGCCGGGAGATGGGGATCGCCTCGGTGGCTGTCTGCTCTACGGCGGACCGCGACGCGCTTCATTCCCAGCTTGCGGATGAATGCGTCTGTATCGGTCCGGAGCGTGCGAAGGACAGTTATCTGAATATGGAAAGCATACTGAGCGCCGCGCTTGTGACCGGGGCGGAGGCAATCCATCCCGGGTTCGGATTCCTGTCGGAAAATACGAAATTTGCGAGAATGTGCATACAGTGCGGGATTGATTTTATCGGCCCGTCTCCGGAAAGTATCGAGCGGATGGGCGATAAGGCAGAGGCCCGGAGAACGATGATGGAGGCAGGCGTTCCCGTGATTCCCGGCACCAGGGAGACGTTCACGGATCCTGCCGCTGCGGCCCGGGCGGCGGAGCAGATCGGCTATCCGGTGATGATCAAAGCTTCCGCAGGAGGCGGCGGAAAAGGAATGCGCGTCGCGAAAGATTCGGAAGAGTTTGCGGAACTGTTTGCGACGGCGCAGCAGGAGACGCTGCAGGCGTTTGGCGACGACCGGATGTACCTGGAGCGGTATCTGGGCAGTGCGCGTCATATCGAGTTTCAGATTCTTGCGGATAAATACGGAAATACCATTCATCTCGGGGAGCGCGATTGTTCGATTCAGAGAAGACATCAGAAACTGATCGAGGAGACGCCGGCAGAATTTCTCGATGAGGAACTTCGCGCAAAGATGGGAGAAGCGGCTGTCCGGGCGGCAAAAGCGGCGGGATATTACAGCGCCGGGACCGTGGAATTTCTGGTGGATGACGACCGGAAATTTTATTTTATGGAGATGAACACGAGGATTCAGGTGGAGCATCCGGTGACGGAGATGGTGACCGGCATCGATCTGATTCGCCAGATGATCCTGGTCTCGGCAGGAGAGCGGCTGAAGTACACGCAGGAGGATATCCGGTTGCGCGGCCACGCGATCGAGTGCAGGATCACGGCGGAGGACCCCGCAAGACATTTTCTTCCGTGTGCGGGAACAGTCACGGATTTATATCTGCCGGGAGGAAACGGCGTGCGCGTGGATTCTCTGCTCTACAACGGGTACCGGATACCGCCTTACTATGATTCCATGCTTGCGAAGGTGATCGTTCACGCGGATAACCGCAGGGAAGCGATTTACAAGCTCAGAAGCGTGCTTGGAGAGCTGGTGATCGAGGGCGTCACGACGAACCTGGATTTCCTGTATGAGCTGACAGGCAGCGAGGCGTTTGCGGCGGGAGATGCCGGGGCGGTCAGTCGGATGTTAGAGCAGTAAACGAAAATTGTTTTGAGGTGAATGAGAATGCTGCGGGGAAAATTTAAGAAAACGGAGACGATTCCAGCCGGAGAAGATTTTCCGGAAAGTACGTTTCCGGCTGGCGGGATGCCGGATACAGGAAGAGAAACCGGAAAAAACAGGAGCAGAAAAGAAGTCCCGGACGGACTGTTCCGAAAATGCGACGCATGCAGGAAAATTCTATATGAAGAGGATATCAGGGAAAACTGGTACTGTTGTCCGGAATGCGGAAAAAATTTCCGGATCGATCCCTGGACGAGGATCCACATGCTGACGGACAAGGATTCCTTTGAAGAGTGGGATCCGGACCTGACAGGGGATGATCCGCTTTCGTTTCCCGGTTATGAGGAGAAACTGCGGGACATGCGGGGAAAAACCGGCCTGACAGAGGCTGTTGTCACGGGGCAGGCGCTGATCCGCGGCAGCAGGACTGCGCTTGGCGTGATGTCGCCGGATTTTATCATGGGAAGCATGGGTACCGCGGTCGGGGAGAAGATTACAAGGATGGTGGAACGCGCCACGGCGGAGCGTCTGCCGGTGATTCTTTTCTGCTGTTCCGGCGGCGCGCGGATGCAGGAAGGAATTTTTTCTCTGATGCAGATGGCAAAAACTTCGCAGGCGCTAAAACGTCATGATGAGGCAGGACTGCTGTATGTCCCCGTGCTGACCGATCCCACGACAGGCGGCGTGACTGCGAGCTTTGCGATGCTTGGCGATGTGATTCTTGCGGAGCCGGGCGCGCTAATCGGCTTTGCGGGAGCCAGAGTGATCCGGCAGACGATCGGGCAGAAGCTTCCGGAGGGGTTTCAGAGTGCGGAGTTTCTGCAGAAACACGGGTTTGTGGACCGGATCGTCAGGCGGGAGCAGATGCGGACGACGCTGGGAGTGCTGCTGCAGAGCTGCGCGTGCCGGTGATGGAGGAGATTTGCATTCCGGTGTCGATATCCTGGCGGAACGGAGCGGCCCGGTGAGAAATGTGAATTAGACAGGAGATAACGTGCGTTTTTGCTGACGGTGCCACACAGAGGAAAAACTGTGTGTATACAGAAAAATGTCAGAGAGAGAAAACCATGAACAGAGCTTTCGGATGAGAGCTGTCGGCAGATGCAGAAGACATCAGTGTATTGCAGGGAAAGCAGGAGAAATGTATGGAGCAGAAAATGGAACAGAACAGGACAGCCTGGGACCGCGTGCAGACAGCACGCGAAGAAAAACGTCCGCATGCTTCGGATTATATCGCGAAGATATTTGACGGTTTTATGGAACTGCGCGGCGACCGGCTTTTCGGCGACGACAGGGCGGTAATCGGAGGGATTGCCGGAATCGGGAAACGGTATGTAACCGTGATCGGACAGCAGAAAGGGCGCAGCGCGAAAGAGAACAGACACCGGAATTTTGGAATGATGAAGCCGGAGGGATACCGCAAGGCGCTTCGCCTGATGAAACAGGCGGATAAATTTGGCCGGCCGGTCATTCTTTTTATTGACACGCCCGGGGCGTTCTGCGGAGTCGACGCGGAGGAGCGCGGGCAGGGCGAGGCGATTGCCCGGAATTTGTTTGAGATGGCAGGGCTGCGCGTTCCGGTTCTTGCGATTGTGATCGGAGAAGGCGGTTCCGGAGGAGCGCTTGCACTTGGCGTCGCGAACGAAGTCTGGATGCTGGAAAATTCGATTTATTCCGTACTCTCGCCGGAAGGCTTTGCCGCGATTCTCTGGAAGGACGGAAAGCGTGCGGCGGAGGCGGCTGAAGTCATGAAGATCACTGCGGATGAGCTTTGCGAGGCGGGGATTGTGGAGAAAGTGATACCGGAGCCGGAGGCGGCCGACCGGGAGCATATGGATGAGCTTGCAGGGTATATGAAGCAGGAAATCCTGAGTTTCCTGGGACGGTATGACAGGATGACGTCAGAGGAAATTTTGAATCAGCGCTATGAGCGTTTCCGCCGGATGGCGGTGCCGGGGTCAGTCTGAGGCGCAGACCATGGAATTCTCCTTGTTCATTCCATGGTTGACCACGGCGTTCGCTGACAGACATACCGTATTTTTCATGCACCTGATGCAGGAACGCCAGATTTTCACAGTGTTGAGGTAAAAGGAATGAAAAGAGATAACGACTTGAAGAACAAACGCTGCGCTGTATCCGGAAAGTTTGCGGAGATGTTTCCATGTTTGGAAATTCCTGTTTTTCAGGGCGGCATGGGTGTTGGAGTGAGCCTTGGGAGGCTTGCGGGCGCGGTTGCCGCCGAGGGAGGCGCGGGCACGATTTCCACGGCCCAGATCGGATTTGCGGAGCCGGATTTTGCCGGGAATCCGATGCGTGCGAATCTGCGGGCAATCGGGAAGGAGATTGCCAGGGCGAAGGAAATTGCCGGGGGGCGCGGGATGATCGGCGTTAATATCATGACGGTCACAAAAAATTACGGAGAATACGTGCGTGAGGCAGTACGTCAGGGAGCGGACTTTATTGTGTCCGGCGCGGGCCTGCCGATGGATCTTCCGTTTTTTACGAAAGGGAGCGGCGTAAAAAAGATTCCGATTGTTTCTTCACTCAAAGCCGCGAGTGTGATCTGCAGGCGCTGGCTGAAAAAGGAGAACGAGCTGCCGGACGCCGTGATCATTGAAGGTCCGCTTGCCGGCGGACACCTTGGATTTACGCAGGAGGAGGCGGAGCGGGCGCAGGAGGCCGTGAATTTCTCCGAGACGCGGGAAGAAGAAGGATTTTCCGGATCGCAGAGAACAGAAGATTTCTTCGGACTGCAGGAAGGGAAAGGATTTTCCGGATCGCAGAGAACAGAAGAATTTTCCGGGCTGCAGAAAGGGGAAGGATTTTCCGGATCGCAGGGAACAGAAGATTTTTCCAGGTTGCGGGAAAACAGAGAGCTTCCGGGAGAAGAAGAGGAAACTTCCGGGAACTGCAGCGTTCGGCCTGACAGGAATGGAACTTTGGGCTGGTATGAGGAAGAAGTGCGCAGGATTATCCGTTTTGTGCGGGAATTCGGGGAACAGCACGGAAAATATATTCCGGTTATCACGGCGGGCGGGTTCCGCACACGCGCGGATCTGATACATCAGCAGGAACTGGGCGCTGATGGGATACAGGCGGCCACACGTTTTGTCGTGACGGAGGAATGTGACGCAGCCTGGCAGTTTAAGGAAGCCTACGTAAAGTGCCGGAAAGAGGATATTGCGATCATCAAAAGTCCGGTCGGGATGCCGGGGCGCGCGATCCGCAATGCCTTTATCCGTCAGGTGCAGGAGCACAGGATTTCGCCGGCACATTGTTATCAGTGCCTTTCTGTCTGCAGTCCCGCAAAGACGCCGTACTGTATCACACAGGCTCTGATCAATGCCGTCACAGGCGATACGGAGAACGGGCTTGTTTTCTGCGGCGCGAATGCCTGGAAAGAAGACAGGATTACAACGGTGCGGGAAGTAATAGAAAATTATGTCGGCAGACAAAGCAGATAAACAGGAAATCCAGAATTTTCAGAAAACAGCCGCCCGGTATCAGAGAGGATTGGGAAAAGACCTTCAAAAAATATCCCCTGAATCTTTGATACGGGCGGCATTATTCCCGCGAGCAATGAGACATCATATGCCTGCATGTGTCTGATGCTGTTCAAAACAAAGTGAAAACTACCGTGGAGAAAATGAAATAACCAGTTG
>CANQUH010000245.1 GCA_947626965.1 uncultured Lachnospiraceae bacterium | reverse complement strand
ACCCGCTGCAGGCAACGGAGTCTTTGGTCTTCGCTCTGCTTCGGGTCTGCACTCCGTTCCGGTCGGTTCTAAACGAGCGCCACTGGCACTCAGAACCGGTGCCAAATGCGTGTCACTGCATTGCTCATACTGTCTTGCCTGTCCAATGTCCATTCGCCGTTGCATGCCCGTCGATGGCCGCCGTCCGGGGCTTTCTCAGCAGGTCGGAAAAGGAGAATTCCTGGCAGGAAAAAGACTTGTCCTGCAGGCACAAATAAACTATACTGAATAATAGTATGATTTACAAAATCCACCTGCCTGTAAAGGTGAATTTCATAAATCAGCAGCAGAGTCAAAAACTTTGCATTATTGCAAAGAAGGAAAGGAAGATTAAAAATGACAAGAAAGTACCCAAATTTGTGCAAACCGATCACACTTGGAAGGACAACCTTCCGCAACCGCATGTTCTCCGCGCCGATGGGCGGGACGGACATCACAAACGATGGCTGTATCGGTCCGAAGTCAACCGCATTCTATGAACTGCGCGCAAAGGGCGGCGCCGGCGCTGTTACCGTCAGCGAGCTGATGGTGCATCCGAAAACAGACGGCAGCCATGCTTACCATCTCGACGAAAGCATTCTGAACTCGCTGGCCTGCGCAACTTACACGGCAGACGCAATCCGCAGGCACGGAGCGATGCCGAGCCTTGAGCTGTCCCACTCAGGCATGTACGCCGGCACCTACATGACAGACAAGAGCAAACAGAAATCCATGAACCAGTGGGGACCGTCCGACACGGTGCGTCCGGATGGTGTGGAGGTGAAAGCGCTCACCAAAGAGATGATTGATGATATCGTCGCGTCCTACGGCCATGTGGCCGGGCTGGCAAAGAGAGCAGGTTTTGAGATGTTGATGGTACACGGCGGTCACGGCTGGCTGATCAACCAGTTCCTCTCCCCGTATTTCAATAAACGTACCGACGAGTACGGCGGAAGTCTGGAGAACCGCTGCCGCTTCGCTGTTGAGGTGCTGAAATCCGTACGCGAGGCGGTTGGCCCGTTTTTCCCGATCGAGTTCCGTTTAAGCGGCTCCGAGCTTTTTGAGGGCGGCTATGATCTCGAGGAAGGCTGCCGGATCGCACAGCAGATCGAGCCTTACATCGACCTGCTCCATGTATCCGCGGGAACTTACCAGAGAGGCTTTGGCAACACCCATCCGTCCATGTTCCGGGAGCACGGCTGCAACGTCTATCTGGCGGCAGAGATTAAAAAACATGTATCCGTACCGGTAGCGACGATCGGCGGCCTGAACGACCCGGCACAGATGGAGGAAATCATCGCGAGCGGCAAAGCGGACGTCGTCTACATGGCGAGAGCGCTCCTTGCTGACCCGTTCCTTCCGAGAAAAATCACTGAGAACCGCGAGGAAGAGATCGTGCGGTGTCTGCGCTGCTTCACCTGCATGGCAGAGCGCGCGGCGACCTCGACGAGAAGATGTACGGTCAATCCGCTGATCGGAAGGGAAATGGAAGGCAGTGAGATCACTCCGGCTCCTGTCAAGAGAAAAGTCCTGGTAGCGGGCGGCGGCCCCGGCGGACTGTACGCTGCCTACACTGCGGCACGCAGAGGCCATGAAGTCATCCTCTGTGAGAAAGAATCGGAAGTCGGCGGAATCTTAAAGAGTGAGCAGGCGCTTCCGTTCAAGCATGAAATGTACGAACTGGCAGGAACCTACAAGCTCCTTGCGGAGCGCGCCGGCGTGGAGATCCGCCTGAACACAGAAGTCACAAAAGAATATGTAGAGAAAGAAAATCCGTATGCCCTGATCATCGCGGCCGGTTCCACGCCGCTTGTACCGCCGATTCCGGGTCTGCACGGAGATAATGTAGTTGTGGTCAACAACTACTATCGTGAGAAAGACAAGGTCACGGATGACGTCGTCGTATTCGGCGGCGGTCTGGCCGGATGCGAATGCGCGATCCATCTCGGCATGGAAGGCAAGAATGTCCACCTCGTGGAGATGCGCGACGTGCTGGCGCCGGACGCGAACGTAAGACACCGCCCGCTGCTTCTCGCGGAGATCGAGAAATACGTGACCGTACATACCAGCTACAAGGGCCTGGAAGTGACAAAAGAAGGAATCCTCTGCGAGGATAAAAATGGCGAAAAGCAACTCGTGCCGGGAACTTCCGTCATCTGCGCGCTTGGCCAGCGCTCCAGAACGGACGTTGTCGCGGAGCTTCAGGATGCTGCTCCGTTTGTGCGCGTGATCGGAGATGCCGCCAGAGTTTCGACGATCACGAACGCTGTGTACTGGGGATATCACGCGGCGCTGGATATCTGAGAGACGCTGGTTCTATAGCAAACGACAAAAATATTTGCCGTTTGCTATAAACCCTCCGGGGGATGCGCATATTAAAAGAGGGACTGTGAAATTTTTTCCGCCAGTCCCTTTTTATTTTTCTTCATCTATTGTCATTTTTTAATACCAGAAACTTCATTTTCTCTATGAATTATCCTGCGCCGTCTCACTCTCCGCGCTCACCATGTTCTGCCAGCGGTTCTCCACAAACTCATCATCATAAACCTTGTCGATAAACTCTTCCAGCATGTTGGACGGGTTCGGATCCGTCTGACGCTCGTTGTAGCGCAGCATCACCATCACCGTAAAGAGACCGTTGAGTGTCATCAATGTGATAATCAGCCAGGTAAACACCTTCGCTGCGACCGGCGGGAACTTCTCAATGAACGCGTCCAGCGGCGGATAGGCGATCTTGACCCATATCAGTCCCAGAATTCCCCAGAAAAACATGAACAGCACATTGGTCCGCCCGCCGATGTTCAGCGGCATGTAGCTGTAGTCCCAGAAGACTTTACCGAACATGATCTCGGTAAACACACTGCACATATACTCGAACGCGCCCCCGAGAATTGCTCCGGCAAGCAGAACCCAGCGATCGTTTTTATCCTTGAGCCGTATCAGGCTCACCGTCAGCAGCACCGCACCTATCCCCCACACGAAACTGAAGGGGCCGAAGACCACGCTGGACCTGCTCATCCAGGTACCGCCCACGAACCGGCAGTAAAAAGTTTCGATGATATCTCCCAAAAGCGCTGAGATCAGGAACACCCAGACAATCTTGTCCAAGCTCATCCCCTTCGCAAAAACAATGTCCCCGCGCTTCTGCTCATCGCTGATGCCGGGGTACGCCTTCTCTAGACGCTTCCATACAAACCAGGCAATGCGCGCTGCGGCGGCATCCGCTCTTCCTGTTTCCATTTTCTGCTTAAAGCTGTCTTCTCCTTTTTTCACCGCGATGAGGACGGTAACAAAATCGACGGCAATCAGCACCCAGGCGACAATCCGGATCACTTCCAGAACAATGTCAGGAATCAGCTCCGCCAGAATCATCAGCGCCGGCTGCAGCAAAAGATAAATCAGCAGAATCGCCGCGGCGGTCAGCACATTGAAAAGCAGATTCTTCCCTGTCCCGTTCGGCGCCGCTTCCAGCCACCTGGCTTTTTTCGTAAGCCTGCTGCCGAAAAAACCAAGAATGGCGCGTGTAATAATAAGGTTGGCAAATGTAATCAGGAACATTCCCGCATAGTTCCGTCCCATCGTAGGCAGAATCACCGCAATATTGGAAAAAACGATCCCGATCTCAAAATTTATGGGCAGAGTCAGAAGACCGCGGTTTATAAATTTTCTTTCCTTGACGGCAAAAAAAGTCGCTTCTGCCGCCCACGCAAGAAACCCATAAATCAAAAGAAACAGCATTTGCTGTGCAGAATTATAAGACATACCTTTTTTACTCCTTTTCCATCCTCATTGGCATAAATCTCATCCTGCCGGCGTTTTGCACGGTGTCCATATCCGCAAAACCCAGCTTGTGATACACAGGAATGGCATACAGCGAAGAATTGACCGTCATAAATCCGGCAAAGTTGTGCTTTCCTGCTTCCTCAAACAGTTCTCTGCCGATTCCCTGCCTGTGGAAATTCCCGTCCACATAAAACAGGGCGATATGAGATCCGCTGCTGCGAACAGCAATCATACCCACCACTTTATCTTCCCTGTATGCCGCGTAGATTGTCAGCGCGTCCAGAAATAAACTGCCCTGGATACTTTCACGAAATTTTTCCACTTCTTCTGGCGCGCAGTCCGATGCTTCGTACTCCAGAAAAACCCTCCAAGCCAGAGACAAGGCTTCTGCAATTTCCTTTTCATTGCTGCATTGTTTTATAACCAGATTTTCCATACTGTTTATCCCCTGTCCCGGCATCTGCCTCATATCTTTTTCCAGTCAGCAAACGGAGTGGAGATGCGCACGAATTTGAAGCGGAAAAATGCCGCTTGAGCGGCGCAAATTCGGCGCAGGGAACGAGCAAAACGAAAATCGTTTTGTCGTTCCTTATATAAACTTTCCCGGAAGACCCGGCTTTTTTCAGTTCTCAACGCTCAGACGGCTGCAGAATTCCGCAATGGCCGCATCATTCCCGGCATCCGGCTTTTCCTTCGGAGAAACCAGTCCCAGCTCCGGGACATCTTCCTTGATTCCCAGCAGTTCCTTCATCCCGGCAAAAGCTTTCGCAGGGCTTCCCCCTCCGCTGCATGCCACAAGCCCGAACCGCTTGCCCGTCAGCTTCTCCGACATGATAAATGTCCGCAGAGGCGGCGCAAAGGTTCCTGCCCACACGGGTGTCGCCAGAATAATCTGGTCATATTTCGTGAGATCGACCTGATACGGCTGAAGCTTCGGCGCCTCTTTCATGACGGCGCTCTTTCCGCCCCAGAAAAATTTTCCAAATCCTTTATCCGGATAGGCCTCTTTTGGAATGAGCTGCAGCTTATCTGCGCGAATCTCAGCAGCGATCCGCTCCACGGCCCATTTCGTGTTCCCTTCCAGTGAAAAATAAACAATCAGTGCGCCCATAACAATCTCCTTTCATTCTTAACATATTAATTGCCTCAGAAAGATTAATTCCACTTCCTCGCTTTTATTACAATTTTACTATAATCATACATACATTATCAATACATTTTTACGGTATTTTCAGTATGCTGCGCTGTTACTGTATAAATATCAGCCGGGAAGGAAAAGATGATGAGCCAACAGGCATGGAGGCGATGGAGTGATTTTATCAGGGAACGAACAAAACTCCAATCGTTTTGTCATTCCTTGTAACGTGAAAAAACAGTAGTTCAGAAAAGAAATCTATGATAGAATAAACAAAAACCATAGAAAAGGAGAATTTTATGGCAGGATACATAGTGAAAATTACACTTGAACAAACACATCCACCTGTATGGCGGCGCGTTATTCTTCCG
>CANQUH010000244.1 GCA_947626965.1 uncultured Lachnospiraceae bacterium | reverse complement strand
GCATTCTCGATGTCGTTGAAAGTTTATCAAGCGCAAATCTTCCGATACCTTTCGCGCCGGTTTTAATTCTTCCCCTGAGACTCTCTATATTAATCTCTTTATCACTGGTTCCGATACACATCCATTTTGTCCGGACATCCTCTATTGTCATTCCAATACCGTTGTCCGCAATTATGACAGTATTATATTTTGTCAGAAGATTCCACAGCTCTTTTTCCTCCGTTTCCAAAAGATCTTCCCTTTTCTCATACTCCCTGCTTTCATTCATACTGTAAAAATCAAAAATTTTTTTCTGATCATCCTCACTCAAAACTGTACGGATCTTTTCCGGCTTCAGCACAGAAGGAACATATGGAAATGGTATGTCGAACCAGACGCACACACAGCTTGCATCCGCATCATATGCATTTTTAATCAGTTCTATCAAAGCGCCATCGGAATCTGTTATATTTTCCTGGCCAATCAGTCTGGCAACTTTTGCTCCCACCTCAAAATGAATCGTTTCCATATCTGCCTTTCACTCCCAGCTGTCAAAGGTATAATTTTCAGTATCTTTTGCCGTAAGCCTTCTCGATTTTCCGGTCGTAAATATTCCAATCTGTCTTAGATAATCATAAAACGCCGGTTGTTCCAGTATCGCCCCGGCCTCTTCCAGCGTTCGGCCGTTTCGCTCTGTAATCATAAATCCGGCACACGGTATTACTCCTTCTGCCGCAATCGTTATCTGAATATGGCTTGTTAAAATAGACGGTATCACTGCTTTTCTATATTGGATACTGTGCAGTGCCTGACTCCTTCCATACTCAAACCACTGAGCCTTTTGATCCGCATTTCTTTTTTTCAGCCTCTCTTTAAATCTTTCCAGATGTAAGACTGCAAATGGAAAACGATCACGAAACTCCTGTTCACTATAATGCCTGAGTTCTCCATCCCGATAATCATAAGGAAAAATCATGGCACATTCTTTTCCCCTGCGTTTTCTGCTGAGAGCAGGTCTCACAATTTCTTCCTCTACCTGATCTCCATCCGGAAGAATATAATATCCATCCTGTTTTTTATAATCTTCCAGAAGAAAAGCATCATTGCACAATGTAGCCACTGTATTGGAAACACGAAACCATTCCCCAAACCGAAAATTTTTCCCTGCTGCCAGTTCATCCGTGAAAATCCATTTTTCTCCCAGTAATTCCTTGCGCAGCTGAATTTGTTTCTCATTTTTCATATCTCTGTACAGGAAATCCCCTGTCCTGCACTTTTTTAACAGAAGGATTGTCGAAGAGATTGTCGTTCCCGGAAACTTGTTCTGGCTGGTATAATCATATACACCCGCCAGAAAAGGCTGTATCTCTTTCCTCAAGCGTCTGGCAAATACATTTTTATATATACTATATGGCACAATATACGCCATACATCCGTTCTCTTCCAAATCCCGCATGCCTTTCTCGATAAAAGCATAATAATAATCAAATTTACCCTCAGCACAAGCAGCAAAGGATTCTTTCAAATATTGTCTTTCACCCTTTTTTATGTCCCGGTACACAATGTAAGGTGGATTTCCCAATACATACGAAAACTTTCTGTTCAGATCTATCCTGAGATAATTTTCGCAAACAAGATTCCAGTTCACGTCGCAGATTCCAAATGCCTTTGCTTCCAAATCAAGATTCTTTCGACAATCGTTCACATGCTTCTGCTCCAGTTCTACGCCGCAGATATCTGATTCCAGTCCGGCTCTTATTTCCTGCAGCGTATAGTTCCGCCCCAAGGAATCCATAATATACCGCCGTACAATCTCTCTCAATATACTTCCATCACCACAGGAGTTTTCCAGAACCTTTTTCCCAAAAAGTTCCTGATCGTATCCCGCAATGTCCAGAAGCTCTGTCACATAAGAATCCGGTGTAAATATCCTACAATTATCAGCCATGTTTACCCTCTTACAAAATCACTTTCGATCATTCAAAAGCTGCGTATCCTCCCATCCGTGCAAGCAATATTTCTCCTTTATTTCCGCTTTCATCTTATCATAGAGGTTTGAAGTTGACAAGATATCTCTCAGCTTTTCCATCTCAGCAGCAGAGCTGAATGGACAATCACCAGCACAGAGCCCGCATTATGTATCAGAGCGCCGACAACCGGATTCAGTATACCGGAAATTGCCAGACCAATTGCCAGAAAATTCAGTGTCATGGAAAAGGCCAGATTTATCCGGATCGTTCCCATCATGCGCTTAGAGAGCGCCAGCAGGTGCGGCAGCTCTCCTATCTTATCATTCACGATGGCAAGGTCTGCGGCATCCACCGCAATGTCGCTCCCGATCCCTCCCATCGCGATTCCGACATCCGCTGCCTTCAGCGCCGGCGCATCGTTGACACCGTCCCCAATCATGCAGATTCTGTCCCCTTTTTCCTGATAATTCTTGATCACCGACAGCTTGTCCTCCGGCAGACAATTTGCATATACCTCGCTGATATGCAGTTCTTCCGCAATCGTCCTTGCAGTATACGCGTGATCTCCTGTCAGCAGAACCGGCTGTATGCCGAGTTCTTTTATCTGATCAATCAGGGAAATGCTCTCAGACCGCACTGTATCCGAGAGGACGACAAATCCTGACAGAGTTCCGTCTATCATAATCCAGATTACGGTCCCTCCCTGTTTTAAATATTTATCAGCTTCTTTTTGCTCTGCGGGGCTGAACACAGATGAATTATTTTCGGGCAGTCCCACTTCATTCTTATTCTTATTCTTATTCTTATTTTCACTCTCACTTCCGCGGACCAGATTCCAGTTACACTCAAGCTGATCCCTGCAAACTGCAGATGAATCCATTTCGACCTCAATCTGCCGCTGTCTGACTGCCGACATTTCTTCCTCCAGCATTCTCCTGCTGCCCGCAAGTACCTTCCGTCCGTTTACCACGACCCGCACTCCCTTTCCGGGCAGCATCTGGAATTCTTCGCACGGGGGAAGCATTTCTTCTGTGTTTTCCCTGTAACACTGAAGAATTGCCTTTCCAAGCGGATGTTCTGACATCTGCTCTGCGGCGGCCGCAAACAGATAAACCTCCTTCTCCGTGAAAGAGGAAACACTCCTTACTGCCGTCACCCGCAAAGTACCTTCTGTCAGAGTTCCTGTCTTATCAAAAGTAATTCCCGACACCTTTGCAATCCGCTCCAGTGCGTCGCCTTCCTTTATGAGAAAACCGTGTCTGACCGCATTCCCCATAGCGGCAACGATCGCCGTCGGAGTGGCAAGTACCAGCGCGCATGGACAGAATACAACAAGGATCGTGACCGCGCGGATAATCTGTCCCGACACAAACCAGGTCAGAACAGCAGCTGTAAGTGCGGCCACTACAATCCAGGTCGCCCATCGATCAGCGAGTCTGACAATTTTCGCCTTGCCCGCGTCCACCGACTGCACCAGCCGGATCATCCGCTGAATTGAACTGTCCTCCCCGACATTTACCGCCTTCATCTCAAACACGCCAAACTGATTTACCGTACCGCCAAAGACCTCATCTCCCGCCTCTTTATCTACAGGAAGCGATTCCCCCGTCATAACCGCCTGATTCACAGACGTCTGACCCAAAAGAATTTCACCGTCAACAGGAATCGTCTCGCCGGGCAGCACCCGAAGGATATCGCCCGCTTTAACCTGTTCAGCTGGAACAATACGTTCCCCGCTATCTCCCAGTATCCTTGCAGTCTGCGGCGTCAAACGCACCAGCCGCGCAAGACCCGCGCGTGCCTTTGCCACAGTCAAATCCTCAAGCAGTGCTCCCGCCTGCATGATCAGAGCAATCTCTCCTGCCGCAAAAATCTCGCCAATGCAGACGGAAGCGATAAGTGCCAGCGACACCAGCACATCCGCCTTGATGTCAAAGCTCGTCACAAGACCGGTGACCGCTTTCAGAATAATCGGAACACTGCAAAGAAAAACAGCGATCCAGGCCGCATCAAAAGGGACTGGCAGCAGATCAAAAAGACTGACTATAAGCGCGGCGCCTGAAACAGCAAGCAGCACAATGTCTCTTTTCGTTTTTTCAGATTCTATCAGAGCTTCCGGTTTTTTTATTCGTAAATTCATGTGGCATCCCCTTTCTTTTTGCTTTGTGTCTGTCAATATACCCCTATAGGTATATTCTCATTATACCTATAGGGGTATATGTTTGTCAAGGAAGATTAAAAAAGACAGCCTGCCGGCTGCCCTGAAAATAATCTGATTTTTCTACTGCATATTGGCAAAGCGCTCAACCGCTTTTGTAAAATTCTCGATTGTCTTATCCGCGTCCCCATTTTCAATTCCATCACGGACACAATGTTTGATATGCCCCTCCAGTATAACCTTACCTACTTTGTTCAGCGCTGACTTGGCCGCATTGACCTGGGACAGAATATCCTCACAAGGAATATCCTCTTCCACCATCCGGTCAATCGCCTGCACCTGCCCGATAATTTTTCTCAGCCTGCGGTGCAGATTATCCATATCCATACATTGTCTCATAACTTCCCCTCCAGATTCTCTGCCTCTGTTTAATCATATGATTCTATCACAAGCGGCTTTCATTTGTGATACTCCCCTGCCCGCCGGGTACAAGTATTCACTATAAATATTTATAATGAAAACCGGTCGTTTTGTCAATCTGATTGTTTTTACGCCTGCACAGCGAATTCCCTGATTTTTCAGTCCAGCCCCCGTTTTCTCTCCAGCAATGCATCCCACTGCTTCCCTGTCAGAAAAGCAGGCTGTTCCATCCTCGGATGTTCAGAGCCAAAAGCCACGCATGATCATTACGAATGACAGTGAGATAGATGATAAAAACTCGTTTGTCCATTTACTGTATTATACCAATGATCTGAATCTGATCGGACTGGTGCAGTCCAGTTCCTTTGCTCACTGGGCGGGTGCCCCGGAGGGCGCGGAAGTATGGAGCATGGGAGCCTCCGAAGCAGATGAATTTGCCTGACCGGGAGTAGAGTGGATGGACGAATTTATTGACAATTACACAGAGATTTATCCAAATTCCTGTTCTAGGAGGTGCTCTGGTGAAATACTTCCCGAAATTTGTGATCGTAAATGTCCATTCCTGCCAGTCATCGAATTTTAACCACTCTGCCAAACCCTCCCTTTCAGCCATCTGTTTCACGAGCCTGTCATTATTTCATCTCTGATCAGGGGACCTTTCTCCGCTTCACTCGCCGACTTTTCCGACACGCTCCAGATATAAGGTTCTGTTTTTATTTTTTCTGTACTCCGTAGGACTTAAGTGGAATTCTTTTTTGAAAATCCGAATAAAAGACCTGAGTTTTACAGTTTTGATGCCAGAAAGCCCCTGCATTGCCTGTGAATAAAGACTTTGCAGGGTTCTTGTT
>CANQUH010000243.1 GCA_947626965.1 uncultured Lachnospiraceae bacterium | reverse complement strand
CGGGATCGACCCGGAGAAGGATACGAGGTTCCAGAAGAACGGCAGGTCGGTGCTGGACGCGCTGCTGTCGTACGAGAGCGGTTCCGGCGGCTTTTGCCACACACCCGGGACGGGAGTGAACGGGATGTCCTGCGAGCAGGCGTATTACGCGCTGGCGGCATACAGCCGGTATCTGAACGGACAGAACCGCCTGTATGATATGTCGGATGTGGCGTCCCTGCAGGCGGTTCCGAAGCCGGAGGATTTCGCGCTGGATCCGGAACCGGGGACGGAGGACAATTCCGGCGGAAATGAAAATAATAAACCGGGCGGAGCCGGAGATGACGGTTCTGACGGGAAGGATGAACCGGAAGGAAACGACAGACCGGGCGGAACCGGCGGAACCGGAACCGATGAACCGGAAGGAAATGACAGACCGGGAGGAAACGGCGGAACCGGGAGCGACGAGCCGGGAGGAAGCGGCGGAACTGGGACCGATGAACCGGAAGGAAACGACAGACCGGGAGGAAGCGGCGGAACCGGGAGCGACGAGCCGGAAGGAAACGACAGACCGGGAGGAAACGGCGGAACCGGGAGCGACGAGCCGGGCGGAAATGGCGGAGCCGGAAACAATGTTCCGGGCGGAAATGGAAACCTCGGCGGGAACAACGGTTCGGATGGGAACAACAAACCGGGCGGATCCGAAGGAAATAACGGGGACGGAACCGGGAGTGACGGTTCGGATGGGAACAACAAACCGGGCGGAGATGGAGGAAACAGCGGGGACGGAACCGGCAGTGGCTCCGGAAGCGGCGGCACATCCCGTCCGGGCGGCAGCACGCATTCTCTTGGCAATACAGCAGGCAGCGGCGGCTCCTCATCAAGGGGAAGCTCTTCTTCCGGGGGAGGTTCTTCGGCGGGACAGAAGCTGGCGGAAGGCATGGCGGAAATTGAGCTGGACGGGAAGCGGTATGTCGTGGACGAAAAAGCGGCGTCCCTGATCGAGAGGATACGGGAGCTTTCTGAAAAATGGACGGGAAGCGGCGGCTCTGAGGGCGGAGAATCTGCCGGCGGCAGTTTTGAAGATGACGGAATGTCCGGAGGGTCTGGCAGCGGAGAAGATGAAGGGCCTGACGAGTCTGAGATCGAAACGCTGGTTCAGATTTACAGGGAATACCTGGAGTTTTCTGAGGAGCAGCAGGCGTACGTTCTGAATTACGATGTGCTGGAAGAGATGACGGAGCAGGCCGGTGAGCGGAACCATCGGGATCCGGATACAAAGATCCGCGCGGAAGGCGTGGAGTGGTACATACGGCTGGAGGTCTCGCCGGTCGCGGAGACGGATGTGTTTTACCGGGAGCTGCAGGACAGTATCGGGAGCGGAACGCTTCGGACGCTGTACAGGATCGGATTTACGGACCTTCTGACCGGGGAGGAGTACCAGCCGGAAAGGGAGGTCGCTCTCGCGGTTCCGGCGGATGACGCGTTTCCGGAAGGCAGGAACGGACAGGAACAAAGTGTGGGAACGGACGGAGCAGGTCTGCATGACAGTCCGGCGGACGGAGAGTGGGGAGCCGGGGCTGCGGAAAGCGTTCCGGGAACTGCAGGCGGAGATGTGGACGAAGAGCAGTTCCTTGTCATACTGGTCAGCGGGGACGGCTCGATCCGGTATCCGGATTTTGTCCGTGAGGACGGGACGTTTATGCTGAAGGCGAAAGACTTTACCCATTTCGGCATCGCGGCGGCGCTGGCGGAATCCTCCCTTGTGCTGGAGGACGAGACGGAGAGTGGGGCAGAGACGGACGCCATGACCGAAGCGGAGACAATTCCGGAAACTGCCCCGGATCCGGAATCAGAAACCGGAACGGAAACGGCGATTGCGGCGGCGGGCTTTGGCGGGCCGATGGCCGTTTTGTGGATCGTCATGCTGGTGGTCGGGACGAACATTCTGGTGCTGTCGTTCCTCGGGAAGAAGGGGTATCTGAATTTCCCCGGGGGAGAGTAGAGGGGATAAATATATGGATCATGGATTCGGACAGTTTCACCCGCGGGTGATTTTCTTATACTGTATCGGAGCGATCGGGATGGCGATGTTTTTCGGCCACCCGGCGTTCCTCCTCCTTTCGGGCGGGATGTCGGTCCTGTTCTTCCTCACGGTGAAGGGCAGGAGCGGCGTCCGGTTTCTGGGCGGCATGGCAGGAGTGGTTGTCGTGTTCGCGGTCATGAACGGGGCCTTCAACCCGATGGGGGATACCGTGCTGTTTACTTATTTTGGTTCAAGGACGTTCACGCTGGAGGCGCTGTGCTTCGGCCTGTCCGCCGGCGTCATGTTCTTTACGGTCTGCCTGTGGTTCGCCTGCTACAATGAGCTGATGACGAGCGACAAGTTTTTGTATCTGTTCGGCTCATTCGCGCCAGCCATCTCGCTGGTGCTGTGCATGGTGCTGCGCTTCCTGCCGAACCTGAAACGGAAAGCGCAGATGACCGCAAATGCGCGGCGGTGCATCGGCATGTCGCCGGACAACGGGGCGAAGCGGGAGAGGCTGGAGCACGGGATGACGATTCTCTCGGTGCTCACCTCCTGGTCGCTTGAGGGAGCGGCGGTCACGGCGGATTCCATGAACAGCCGCGGGTACGGCTGCGGAGAACGGACGAGGTTTGCGGTTTACAAAAAGACAAAAGCGGACACGGCGCTCACGGCGCTGCTGGTATTCTGCGTCGCGGCGGTGGCCGTCTGCGCGGCGGCCGGGGGTATGCGCGTACAGTACCTGCCGTCCATCGAGATTCCGAAAGCGGGGACGGCCTGCGTCTGCGGGCTGGTCTTTTACGGGATCTTCCTGGCGGCGGCGCCGGCCATTAATATCTGGGAGGGCTTGACGTGGCGCATTTTGAGATCAAAGATATGATGCCAGGGTCGAAAAGTCATGCGTTCCATGTTCACATGGAAAAGCATGACACTGAGACCCCAAAAACACCGAAAAGGAGCCATTTTTCATGGAAAAATGTGCGGATTTGAGGTGTTTCAGAATTTCGTGAGCACGAAGTGCGGAGAAATTCGTGGCATCATAGATGAAATAGTAGAAAGGTGGGAAAAAATGGATAAAAAGAAAAAACATATCCGCCGGCAGCTGGCGGCCTGGATTCTTATGGTCTGCCTGCTGTCAGGCACGATTTTTGCGGGAGCGGCGGAGGCGCCCATGTACGCTTCTCCTGACCTGAGCAAAAAATTTTCTGAGATTTACAGCAGGGCGGGCAATTATCTGCGCAGTAAGGTCACGAATCCGGTTGTCAACTCAACCGGAGGAGACTGGGCCGTGTTTGGTCTTGCGCGCGCCGGATATCCAGTGGGAAACGCGTACTACACGAAATACGCGAAGAATGTCAGCGACGAGGTTACCCGGACCAGGGGCGTGCTCTCGGATGTGAAATATACGGAGTATTCGAGAGTGATCCTGGGTCTGACTGCGGCAGGCTATGACGCGGGCAATGTGGCGGGTTATGACCTGCTCGCGCCGCTGGCGGATCTTGAGAGAGTTGCCTGGCAGGGGATCAACGGGCCGATCTGGGCGCTGATCGCGCTGGATTCGCACGGCTATGAGGTCCGTCAGGCTCCGGCAGGAAAAACGCAGGCGACGAGGCAGAATCTGATCGGGGCGATCCTGGAGGGACAGCTTGACGACGGAGGATGGTCTATTGCCGGATTTTCGGCGGACCCGGATATGACAGCGATGGCGGTCGCGGCGCTGACGCCGTATTACAAAGACGGGAGCGCCTGGACTGTTAACGGGAAGTCCGTCACGGTCCGGCAGGCGGTTGACCGGGCGCTCAATACGCTTTCCTCCATACAGGATGCTTCCGGAGGGTATATCAGCTACAACGAGCCGAACAGCGAGTCCTGCGCGCAGGTTCTTACCGCGCTCTCGGAATTTGGGATCGACCCGGAGAAGGATACGAGGTTCCAGAAGAACGGCAGGTCGGTGCTGGACGCGCTGCTGTCGTACGAGAACGGTTCCGGCGGCTTTTGCCACACGCCCGGGACGGGAGTGAACGGGATGTCCTGCGAGCAGGCGTATTACGCGCTGGCGGCGTACAGCCGGTATCTGAACGGGCAGAAACGCCTGTATAATATGACGGATGTGACGTCCCTGAAGGCGGTTCCGAAGCCGGAGGATTTCGTGCTGGATCTGGAGCCTGATTCGGAAGACAATCCCGGCGGAAGCGGGAACGACAGCTCCGGAGAAAAACCTGCGAAGAACGTAAAGCTGAATAAAAAGAAAGCATCCCTGAAGAAGGGGAAGACGCTGACGCTGAAAGCTGTCCTGACGCCGCAGAATGCGTCGGAAAAAATAACCTGGAGCAGTTCCAACAAAAAGGTCGCGAAGGTGAACAAGAAGGGTAAAGTGACCGCCCTGAAGAAGGGAACGGCGGTGATCACGGTGAAGACGGTCAGCGGGAAGAAGGCGACCTGCAAGGTCACGGTGAAGTAAGTACGCGCAGTTTTGAATTGGGAGGATTTAACGTGGCGCATTTTGAGATTAAGGATCTGACATTTACGTATCCGGGAGCGGAGAAACAGGCCCTGCGCGGGGTGAATCTCTCGATTGAGAGAGGGCAGTATATCACGCTCTGCGGAAAGAGCGGAAGCGGCAAGACGACGCTGATGCGGCATTTAAAGAGCGTGCTGGCCCCGCACGGGGAGCGGAGCGGACAGGTACTTTTCGGCGGGAAGGAGCTCTCAGAATCGGACATGCGGGAGCAGAGCGCGAAGATCGGCTATGTCATGCAGAACCCGGACAGCCAGATTGTCACGGACAAGGTATGGCATGAGCTGGCGTTCGGGCTGGAGAGCCTTGGCTGCGACCAGCGGACCATGCGGATGCGCGTGGCGGAGATGGCGAATTATTTTGGGATACAGACATGGTTCCACAAGAAAGTGTCCGACCTGTCCGGCGGGCAGAAACAGCTCCTGAACCTGGCTTCGATCATGGCGATGCAGCCGGAGGCGCTGATCCTGGACGAGCCGACGAGCCAGCTGGACCCGATCGCGGCGGCGGATTTCCTGAACACGGTCCGCAAGATCAACCTGGAGCTGGGGACGACGGTCATTCTGTCGGAGCACAGGCTGGAGGAGGTTTTCCCGGCGGCGGACCGGGTGGTTGTGATGGATCGGGGATGCATTCTCGCGGACGACACGCCGGTGAACATCGGCAGGAAGCTGGAGGAAGAGAAGAGCGACCTGGTGGCCGCGCTGCCTGCGCCGATGAGGATTTACTATGGAGTGAGGGACGGGCTGAGAGAACAGGGAATTTTGGAGTCAGCAGGAGAGCCGCCCCTCACCGTGCGCGAGGGCCGCAGCTGGCTGAGCAGGGAGTTTGAGGGGAGAGAAATAAAAATTAAAGATCT
>CANQUH010000242.1 GCA_947626965.1 uncultured Lachnospiraceae bacterium | reverse complement strand
ATGATAATGGATGTCAGACCGTCCTTCTTGAATTCCAGAAGAAGATCCAGCAGCATTTTCGCGTCTTCGTCGTTAAGAGATGACGTAGGTTCGTCGAGAATCAGCAGCTTTACTTTTTTGGAGAAGGCTTTCGCGATCTCGACAAGCTGTTGCTTTCCCGTTCCGATGTCTTTGATTAATGTCTGCGCCGACTCGTGCAGACCGACCTGCGCCATATGTTTTTCCGCCTCGCTGTATGTTTTGTCCCAGTCGATGTACCCGAGGCTGTTTTTGATCTCATTGCCGAGGAACATGTTCTCTCCGATGGAGAGAAGAGGAATCAGCGCCAGCTCCTGATGGATGATGACGATTCCCTGGGCCTCGCTGTCGCTGAGGCGTTTAAAATGGCACTCCTTTCCCTCATAGGTGACAGTGCCTGTGTAGCTGCCGTACGGATACTGGCCGCTTAAAACATTCATAAGCGTTGATTTTCCCGCGCCGTTCTCACCGATCAGCGCATGGATCTCTCCGCGCTGAACTTCCAGATTGACGTTGTCCAGAGCCTTTACGCCGGGGAATTCTTTCGTAATGTGCTCCATTACCAGAATATTGTCAGCCAAGATAGTACCCCCTTCCTGATATGGTAAACTTATATGATCTGTGTAGAGATGGACTTATACAGTAAACGGGCGGGGCATCGCCCCGCCCATCCGTTCAAATCCGCGCATTTTTCTATGAAAAATGGTTTCTTTTCGGTGTTTTGAGGCTCAGTGTCCTGCTTTCCCATGTAAACATGGAACGCATGATTTTGGCCCCTGGCATCATATAATTATGCTGTCGGATGCAGATATCCGTCGTCGTCCATGGTGTAGTAGCCCGGGTCTACGAGCGCTTCCTGAAGATTGTTAGCCGTTACAACGGTCGGAACCAGAAGGAAGGACGGGCACTTGTTGCCTTCGGAGGTCTCATAGGACTCTGTGTCATATGCGCAGTCGAAATCCCATGCGGATGCCTCGATCAGGGACTCGTCAACGGTATCTCCGTTCAGAATAGCCTCTGCGAGGTCAAGCGTTACAACCGCCTCGTTTGCCACTGCTTTGTAAACGGTCATGGTCTGCTTGCCGTCAACGATGTTTGCAAGGTTTGCCTCGTCGCCGTCCTGACCTGTGATCAGAACAGAGTTGCTGCCTGCGTAATCGGACTCGATTGCCTGGGTAACGCCGAGAGCGGTGGAGTCATTGGAGCAGAGAGCCACGTCAAGCTGTGTGCCGTCTGCATAGTAGGAAGCGAGGATGTTCTGCATTCTCTCAAGAGCGGTCTGCGTATCCCACTGAGCGGTTGCAACCGTATCGAAATCGGTCTGGCCGGAAACAACAACCAGCGTGCCGGCATCAATGTACGGTTTCAGGACATCGAAAGCACCGTTGAAGAAGTAGCCTGCATTGTTGTCGGCCGGGTCGCCTGCGGTGAACTCGATGTTGTAGGTTGCGTCGCCTGCATTGTCAAGATCAAGCGTGTCGACAACGAACTGTCCCTGAAGAGTACCTACGGTGTAGTTATCGAAGGATACATAATAGGAAACAGCGTCGTGCATGATCAGACGGTCATATGCGATAACCGGAATGCCGGCCTCAGCAGCTTCGTCCATAACCGTGTTCAGGGCCTCGCCGTCGATCGCGGAGATAACCAGCATGTTTACGCCGTCGGAAATCAGGTTCTGGATATCATTTACCTGCTGATCCACTTCATTGTCGGAATATACAAGCTCGGCTTCATAACCGGCTGCCTCGAACTGTTCTTTCAGGTAAGAACCGTCACGGTTCCAGCGCTCCAGAGACTGTGTCGGCATTGCGATACCGATCTTCTCGCCTTCCGCGCTTGCCGGAACTGCCATTACGCCAACTGCCATCAGTGCAGCCACAACTAATAATCTCTTTTTCATTCTTTTACCTCCGTCCAGATTTTGTTTTGTTGACATTGTATAACTTTGCAACGAAATCATCTTATCACATGTGCAGAATGCGGAAAATGGAATGATTTTTTAACTGCCTGTGAATTTTTGCGCTGTAATGTGTAAGGATTTCGCGGCAGAACTGGATATTTTTGCGGTAAAAAGATGCTGGAAACAAAATTTTGCTGGAAAGGCGCTGCCATCTGCACAGGAGAAGAAAGTACAGTACCGGCGGACGTGTGCACAAGATAAGATGAATCGGCATTCTTCCCCGTTTTTACATGGGCGAATTGAATAAGCGGAGAGTTTTATCGCGGAATTTTTTGTAAAATTTATTGAAAATGCGTCTGAAGGAAAAATTGCACTTGATTTTTGGGGACGATTGGAGTATCGTAAAAGCAGGTGAGCAAGGGCGTTCCGACATACAGTGTAGGAATGCCCTTTCTTTTTTCCGCGAAGGCAAAGCGAAGTCGGTCATGCGTGCATGCACCGGCGGAACACGCCCGCGAAAACGAACGAAACCCGCACAGTGTGTTTCGGCTCGTTTTTCACAGCCGGTATGGTTTGACATCTGCGGTTCTTTTTAAAAAGAGAACTGCCTGGGAACCTGACTTGCGAAGCCGGTTTTGAGAAAAGATACCAGTTGGGATTCCCCGGATTGTCCGCAGCCTGAGACGGACTTGCAGCTGGCAGTCCGGAACCGGAATCAGAGGACCAGGCTCTGACCGGGGAGCAGCCGTAAAGGGCGGCAGCGCTTTCAGAGGGAAGGAAAACTTTTGAAAGTGTCCGGTCAGCCGGTCTGAAACCTTTTGTAAGAATTGAAGGAAAGCAGGAAAAGAGGAGACAGTATGAGCGAGTATTTTAACGTAGCAGATATTTTCGGTGAGGACGTCTTCACTGACAAGGTAATGAAGGAACGTCTTCCAAAGAAAGTGTACAAACAGCTGAGAAAGACGATCGAGGAAGGTACGGAGCTTGACCTTGCGACGGCGGATGTGATCGCGGCGGCGATGAAAGACTGGGCCATCGAGAAAGGCGCTACCCATTATACCCACTGGTTCCAGCCGCTGACAGGCGTGACCGCTGAGAAGCATGATGCGTTTATCACAGCGCCGAATCCGGACGGCACAGTTCTGATGGAGTTTTCGGGCAAAGAGCTGATCAAGGGAGAGCCGGATGCGTCGTCGTTCCCGTCAGGCGGTCTGCGTGCGACCTTTGAGGCGAGAGGATATACGGCATGGGACTGCACTTCTCCGGTATTTGTCCGCAAGGACGCGGCAGGCGCGATCCTCTGCATCCCGACGGCATTCTGTTCCTATACAGGAGAAGCTCTTGACCAGAAGACGCCGCTTCTTCGTTCCATGGAAGCGATCAACACCCAGGCACTCAGGCTGCTGAGACTGTTTGGAAATACGACATCCAAAAAGGTCGTTCCGTCCGTAGGTCCGGAGCAGGAGTATTTCCTGGTGGACGAGAAAAAGTTCCTTCAGAGGAAAGACCTGATCTTCACAGGACGTACGCTGTTCGGAGCAATGCCTCCGAAAGGGCAGGAGCTCGACGATCATTACTTTGGAACGATCCGCCAGAGAATCGCGGCGTTCATGAAGGATGTAAATATAGAACTTTGGAAGCTTGGCGTTACGGCAAAGACGCAGCACAACGAGGTTGCTCCCGCGCAGCATGAGCTTGCCCCGATCTATGCGGAGGCGAACGTGGCGGTCGACCACAACCAGATCGTTATGCAGACTTTAAAGCGCGTGGCGTGCCAGCACGGTATGAAGTGCCTGCTTCATGAAAAACCGTTCGCGGGCGTAAACGGATCCGGCAAGCACAACAACTGGTCAATCACGACGGACGACGGAATCAACCTGCTTGATCCGGGCAAGACGCCGCACGAGAATGTCCAGTTCCTTCTGGTGCTGACCTGTATCCTGAAAGCAGTTGATACTCACGCAGATCTTCTTCGTGAATCAGCGGCTGACCCGGGCAATGATCACAGACTTGGAGCGAACGAGGCTCCGCCTGCAATCGTATCCATTTTCCTTGGCGAGCAGCTTCAGGACGTGATGGCGCAGCTCATCAGCACAGGCGCGGCAACGCATTCAATCGCCGGCGGCGTGCTTGAGACGGGCGTTAAGACGCTTCCGAACCTTGAGAAAGACGCGACAGACCGCAACAGAACATCACCGTTTGCGTTCACCGGAAACAAATTTGAGTTCCGTATGGTCGGTTCCCGTGATTCCATCGCATCCCCGAACATCGTACTCAACACGATCGTTGCGGAGGCATTCTCCGAGGCATGCGACGTTCTTGAAAATGCGGAAGATTTTGAGATGGCGGTTCATGATCTGATCAAACAGTATGCGAACGAGCATCAGAGGATCGTCTTCAACGGCAACGGTTACTCGGAAGAGTGGGTGGAGGAAGCCGCACGCAGGGGCCTTCCGAATATTAAGTCGATGGTCGACGCGATCCCGGCCCTGATCACACCGAAGGCAATCAAGCTGTTTGGCAAATTCGGCGTATTCACCGAGTCCGAGCTGAATTCGCGTGTTGAGATTAAATACGAGGCGTATGCGAAGGCGATCAATATCGAGGCGAAGGCCATGATCGACATCGCAAGCAAGCAGATTATCCCGGCGGTTATCAAGTTTACGAAGAGCCTTGCCGATACAATCAACGCCGTTACGGCAGCAGGCGCTGAGGCGGCGGTCCAGGCAGGCATGCTGAAAGAGACGAGCGCGCTTCTTGCCGAGACAAAAGCGGCTCTTGATAAGCTGATCGATGTGACGGCTCAGGCAGGCGCGATGGAAGAAGGACGCGGGCAGGCAGTTTATTTCCACGATGTTGTCATGGCGGCAATGAATGAACTGAGGGCTCCGGTCGACAAGCTTGAGATGATCGTAGATAAGGATATGTGGCCGATGCCGTCCTACGGCGACCTGATCTTTGAGGTATAATAAATTACATAGCTCATTCACATTTTTCACATTCTTCTTTTTAAAAGTAAGACCTCCGGAGGCGTAATGCTTCCGGAGGTCTTGCGGCGTGAAACGGAAAATTTCCGATTTTTCTTCTGTGCCTCCTGCCGGAGGCTTTCTATCCCGCAGAACACTGCGTCCTGCGGGATAAAAAAACCCCCTTGTTACATTGAAAGGAGGGAGGATGCCAGACCCTGCAGGGTCTGGCAATATTATGAAAAAGTCTATTCAAAGCTGTTGCCTGTCTGTCAATTTCGATAATGGGAGTATATTAGAAAAAAGTGAAGAAAAGATGTTCACGGAATAAAAATTTTCTGAATGATAAATGAATAAATTATGAACGGATTTTTGTGTATTTTTCACAATTAAGATTGATTTTTTTCGGATATTATATTAAAATGATATCACGTGAGTTTTTATCCGGCAGATTTCATAACCAGTATTTGGGCACATTAGGGAAAAATCGTTACTGTGCATGAAAAAGGCCCGCCGGATTTTATATAGCTGTGAATCTGGAATTCTGTTTAGGGAAAA
>CANQUH010000241.1 GCA_947626965.1 uncultured Lachnospiraceae bacterium | reverse complement strand
GCCAGCGGACTCCACAGCTTAAACCGCGTAAAATCCGGAGTATGGACCGCGCCGAGATCTCCTCCTCTGTAAATACAAGTATTCCTGAATACATCACTTTCATAAAAATTCTGCAGTTTTTTCCTGTTCATATCATTTCCTTTCCCCACACTTTTTCGTACACATCTCATCTCCCGCTTTCCGCAGGATCCCCGCAGCTTACTTTTCCGTCTCTTTTACTGCCGCAAGCACACCCAGACGTCTCATGCGTTGGCTTTATCGTCTCTTTCACTGCCGTGGCACATTCGTACAATCGAACAGGAGACACTTTTCTCTTCCTGTCCATCCGCGCGGTCCAGGTGCTGCGTCAGCAGCTGCCATGCCTGGGCCTGCACATAAGACCGCAAAAAGGATACCTCAGCTGATGCTGTGTATCCTTTTCGCTCAAAATTCAACAACCTTGCTACCAGACAGCCGGATACAGGTCTTCCGCTTTGCCTGTCTGTTTCCGGCATCCGCACAGCGCCAGACAAACAGAGCATGGCCGCCTGCTGTCCGCAAAATCAGGGAACATTTTCCGATTCTGAAAAATTTCCCCTTGTTCCCATCCGTCTCAGCCCTTTACTGCGCCTGACGACATGCCGTCCACATAATATCTCTGCAGGAACATGAACAGAATGGCGATCGGAATGGAGATCAGCACGGCTCCCGCCGCGAAGCAGGTGTACCAGTTATCAATGTATTCCTTCTCAAGCATACGCCACAGGCCGATTGCCACCGTATAGTAATCCGCGTTCGCGCGGCAGATTACCTTCGCGAAGATGAAATCCACCCACGGTCCGATAAATGCGGTCAAAACTGTATAGACGATGATCGGCTTGCTCAGCGGCAGCGTGATCTTCTGGAAGATCTGCCAGCGTGTGCAGCCATCGATCAGAGCCGCCTCGTCGATCGCCAGAGGAATTGTATCGAAAAAGCCTTTCGCAATCTGGAATCCGAGGCCTGCGCCGCCGGAATAACAGAGGATCAGTGCCAGACGGATCAACCCCCCCTCAGAAAGTCCCAGAGCTTTCAGGATGAAATACACGGCCACCATCGACATGAAGCCGGGGAAAAGTCCGAGAACCATCGCCATGTTCATGTACGGCTTTCTGAACTTGAAGCGCAGCCTGGAGAGGCAGTACGAAACGGCCAGCACGTAGAACGTGGACAGGATGCACGAACAGATCGCTATGAACAGCGTGTTCCCAAACATCTTCGGGAAATTCAGAATCGTCGTGTCGGTGAACAGTTTAACATAATTGGCAAGTGTATACCCCTGCGGAAGGAAGGTCGATACATAGGAGCCTTTCTCCGCGCGGAAGCTGGTCAGCACGACCCACGCGATCGGAAATACCCAGATGACCGCCAGGATCGCAAGCACGACATGCACGATCGTGTTGTTTATCATTTTTGTGCGTTTTACAGAACGCTGTTTTGGTGCTGCCATTTTAGAATCCCTCCTCGTCCTTGTAAGATTTACTGTTGCGGTATGTAAGCAGTGCGCCGACCGCCAGGATTATGAACGTCAGGATGCCGATAACCGCGCCGACGTTGTAGTACTGCTTGTCGATCGTCAGCTTGTACAGCCAGGTGACAAGGAGGTCCGTGCTTCCTGCCGTGGACGCAAGATCCGTAACCGGATCACCGCCCGAGAGCAGATAGATGATATTGAAGTTGTTTACGTTGCCTGTGAACGTGGCGATCAGATACGGCGTCGTCACGAACAGCATGTACGGAAGCGTGATCTTGAAGAAGATCTGAACCGCGTTCGCGCCGTCCACTCTCGCCGCCTCATACAGGTCGCCCGGAATATTCTGGAGCACGCCGGTCAGCTGCAGCAGCGTGTAGGGCACGCCTACCCAGATATTGATCACGATGACCGTCACCTTTGCCCAGAGCGGATCCGTGAAGAACGGGAGCGCGCTGTCCGCGCCGATCCATCCGAGATTGCGCAGCAGCACATTGACCGCGCCGTTCGGCTGAAGCATCGTTCTCATGATCAGCAGTGAGACGAAGGACGGAACCGCGCAGGAGAGCACGAAGCAGAAACGCCAGAAGCTCTTGCATTTCGTGTCCTTCCGGTTGATGACAATCGCGAGGATCATACCGAAAATATAGTTTGTGAAAGTTGCGAAGAAAGCCCACACCAGTGTCCATACAAGCACCGACCAGAACGTGCTTCCCAGAATACTGGAGGAATCAAACAGCGCCTTGAAGTTGTCAAGTCCAACCCAGTCAAACAGCACCAGATGGTTGCCGATCTTACTGTAGTTTGTAAACGCCATGCAGATCATGAAAATCAGCGGCAGCACAGTCAGCCCGAAGATGAAGGTCAGAGCCGGCGTCATCAGCAGTCTGTGTACGTTCTCATGCAGCAGGGATTTCAGATCCTCCTTGAACGTATTTACATGTTTGCCGGCCTTGTCCAGACATTCCGCCTTGTACGCGCTCTTTGTCGTTCCTCTCCAGATCCAGAACATCAGAACCGTCAGAAGGATCGTCGCAACGCCGTACAGAAGGATCAGAACGGAATTGTCGCCCTGTGTGTACTCATAAATCTGAAGCGCCTCATTCCAGACTTCTTCCTGCTCAATACTTCCGAGCGAGGGAAGCATCGCAAGGCAGTGGAATCCGCTCTTTACCATAAACAGCAGATAGAGCACTTCCGTCGCAAGGAAGATGATTCCTTTAGCCGCCTGCTTATGCATGATATTGCCCAGGCCCATGATTATCATGGAAAGCTTTGTCTCGAATCCTCCCTCTTTGATTGCCGCCGAAACGGTGTAGGGAGTCGGAAAATCATTCACTTTTTTCTTAAATAATCCCATAGTTCTCACCTCGCCTCTGTCATGATATGCCGTCGCTGTTCATCGCGTCGTTCATTGCCTGTGTCTGCTCCGCCGCGTTTTCATGCGTGACGGTCTTGTTGCGGATTCCCTTGCCCATGTTTTCCACCGGCGTCCAGCAGTTGCTCATCTTGCTCACGAACGGCTGGAGAATCGACGTGCGGTCGAACGTATCATTCTGCGCCACCACCAGCATATCGGAACTGATCGTCTCATCCGCGAGAAGCTCCGTGTTGCACGGAACCACATTTCTCAGATCGTAATGCAGCTTCTGCGCTTCCGCGGATCCAAGATAAATTGCAAGCTGAATCGAGGCGACCATGTGGTCGGAAGTCGCGTTCACACCGATCGCCTTGGAACCTGCGTAAGCCATCATCTGCTTCTCTTCGCCGTTCAGCGTGTATGTCGGAAGCGCCGCCACACCCATGTCGTCTCCGAGAATTTCCCGGATACTCGCGGCATCCCAGGAACCGGTGAACATCGCGTTGATGCTGCCGTCGCGCATGCCGGCCATTCCGGAGCCGTCCGCATCCACCACAAAATTCGGGTTATCCAGCAGGTCGATCAGATAATCAGTGACTTCCACTGCCTTGTCTCCCGCAAAGTCGACGCCTGCCTCCTCCACGGTTCCATCCTCAAACAGCGTACAGCCGTTGGCGATGTAGAACGCCGGAAGATACCAGGAATTCGTGAACGGGAAGGAAACCACGCCTTTTTCCAGCATCTTGTCAAGGCTCTTGATATCCTCGTCAGAAAATACCTTCTTGTCATAGAACATGTACCAGGTATTTGTTGTGAACGGCACTCCGTAGAGGAAGCCGTCCTGCCGGAGAGAATCTGTAACTGTCTCAGAGTTCGTATCCATGATCTGCTGCTCATAGATTCCTCCGAATTTCGCGACTGCCTTCGCGTCTGTCAGCACAGTGATGTTGTCGTTCGCGTACATGAAGACATCCGCGCTCGCCGACGGGTCCTGCGCCACCTGGGAAGCAGCCGTCGCCTCATCCGCCACGCCGTAGACAAATGAAATGTCGTACTCCGGATGGGCCTCGGCAAAAGCCTCGCAGCATGTCTGCAGCCACTCGCCGCTGTCTTTCGACTGATCCTCGGACGGAGCCCAGACCATGAGGCGCATGTGCTCCCCCCCGCTTGCCGACTGGCCGGCACTGCCGCAGCCTCCAAGCATTGTCGCTGCAAGGGCACCAGCCATGAGAACTGTAACATACTTTCTCATTGTACTCTTTTTTCCTCCTTTAAAAGTTTCGCTTAGTTTCGATACTTTTATATTTACTCCAATTTTAACGATTTGTCAACCCGTTTTTCGACGTTTTTCAGGTTTTTTCGGGCCTTTTTCTTCTTTTTCCGGTCGTTCTGTACAATTAATATTTTCAATATTACGAAACTTTTCTAAACTTTCAGTATTTCCTGTCACAGTTCACATCTTCTGGGAGTGAATTGCAGCATTTTTCACATATTTATGCCGTTTTCCTGAGAATCATTTGCAATTTCACGCGAAACCATGTATAATGGCTTCCAGAAGCATCGTCTCTGTGTTCTCCCCCCAACCGCTGAAAACAGAAAAACAGGAGGATTTTATGCCGACAATTATTGATATTGCAGCGAAACTTGGCGTTTCAAAAAGCACTGTATCAAAAGCGCTGAACAATTCCAGCGACATTAGCGAAACTTTACGAAAAAAAGTGGTGGAAACCGCCGTTGAGATGGGCTATGAAAAGAACCGCGTCCGCAGGGACCGGGCGCAGAAACTGTGTATCATCGTGGAAAACATGGCCTGCAGCAGTGAGTCCGATTTCGGATATGAAATTATTATGGGATTTAAAAAGCTCGCGCTGCCTGCTGGCTGGGAAGTGGACATTGTGGAGATGACCAAAGAAGAACAGCTTAAAATTTCCTATGATATGTTCATGATGCAGAATGAATACAGGGGCGCTTTTATCCTCGGATTTGCGCTGATGGATCCCTGGATGGAAGAACTGAAAACTTCGCGGACTCCCACTGTACTTTACGACAATTATATTATGGAAAATCCTTCCGTCTCCTACATCGGAATCAACAACGAAGAAGGCGTAAATCTGGCCATTTCCTATCTGAAGGAGCTTGGGCATACACGCATCGGCTACCTCGGAGGCGCTATGGAATCCTACATCATGCGTGCACGTTATTACGCGTATTTTCATTCCATGGAATATCACGGGCTTTCTGCCGAAGAGGAACTGACCGGATATTCCTACCACATCTCGGAATGTACGCAGAAGTATCTTCCCGTCCTGCTCGAGAAAAAAGTCACAGCCATTCTGTGCTGCCATGACGCGCTCGCACACGCCGCGCTGAATCACTGTCTCGAGCTGGGATACCGCGTCCCCGAAGATATCAGCGTCATCGGATTTGACGACGCTCCCTTCTCCGCCTACACAACGCCGCCGCTCACCACGATCCGGCAGGACCGCAGCGCGCTCGGACGATGCGGCTACTACGCTTTAAGCAGCCTGCTCAATCACACGGCGATCAGCTCTCTTTTGCTGCGCGCCGAGCTGATTAAGAGGCAGTCCGTGGGACCGGTC
>CANQUH010000240.1 GCA_947626965.1 uncultured Lachnospiraceae bacterium | reverse complement strand
TCACTCCCCACGCAGTCGTGTGAACGAAAAGAAATAAGTAAATGAATGAGGTCATGTATGAAAAAATATTTTAATGTGGAAGGTTCCTGTAATCCGGAAGGACATTATATGGTAAATCTGGAGAATCGTTTAAGAGATATAAAGGATCTGGTTGACCGCGGAAAATATTTTTCTATAAACAGAGCACGGCAGTATGGAAAGACCACGATTCTGAATGCGCTGGCGCAGTATCTGGTGCAGTACTACAGTGTGATTTCTCTTGACTTTCAGCTGTTGAGTTACAGCGACTTTGAGAATGAGCGTGCGTTTGTGTCGGCATTTTCCAGGGAAATTCTGCAATTTGTTCCGGAAGATTGTATACCTCAAAGCGTTTGTGAACAATTAAAAATGTTTTCTGAGAATGCTGGTGAAGGCGGAAAACTTGCAATATTGTTTCAAAATCTGAGCAAATGGTGTGCCAGCTCTGAAAAACCAGTTGTGCTGATCATTGATGAGGTGGATAGTGCCACAAATAATCAGGTATTTCTTGACTTCCTTTCTCAGATGCGGGGATATTATATACACCGCAGAAAGAGGGCTGCGTTTTGGTCAGTGATTCTTGCGGGAGTGTACGATATAAAGCATTTGAAACTGAAGATACGGGGGGATCCTCGGCTGAACAGTCCGTGGAATACTCACGCAGGTAATGAGGAAAATGAACGCTTGCGTTCATTTGACGAATGCCCGTGGTATCAAAGGGAGTATACTCCCTTTGATATTGCGGCCGATTTTACTGTAGACATGGGTTTCTTACCGGAAGACATTGCGGGAATGCTTTCAGAATATGAGTCTGATTATCAGACGGGGATGGGTACGGAGCAGATGGCATCGCTGCTTTATGAGTACACTTCGGGTTATCCGTTCCTGGTGTCCCGACTTTGTCAGATTATGGATGAGCGTCTGGCAGGAAGCAGGGAATATTCTGATAGAAGTGATGTGTGGACAAAAAGTGGTCTGCTGGATGCGGTTAAGATATTGCTTTCAGAAAAAAACACATTGTTTGATTCTTTGATTCAAAAGCTGTCTGACTATCCGGCCCTGCTGAAACTGCTGCATCTGCTTCTGTTTACAGGGCGAAGCATCAGCTATAATTCAGATGATGAAGCTACAGATATGGCTGCCATGTTTGGCTTTATCAAAAACAAAGGCGGAACAGTGATTGTTGCGAACAGGATATTTGAGGTCAGACTTTATAATTATTTTTTGACATCGGACGAGATAAAAAATGATGCGATTTACAAGAAGGCTCTGCAGGATAAAAATTTGTTTATCCGGGATGGACATCTGGATATGGAACTGGTATTGGAAAAATTTGTCCTGTATTTCAATGATTTATATGGGGACCGGTCAGAGGCTTTTCTTGAAGAAGACGGACGCAGATATTTTCTGCTTTATCTAAGGCCAATTATTAATGGGGTCGGTAATTATTATATTGAGTCGCGCACTCGTTCTATGAAGCGCACCGACGTAATTGTTGATTACAGAGGAGAACAATTTGTAATCGAGATGAAAATATGGCATGGCAGAGAGTATCACACCAGAGGTGAGAATCAACTCAGGGAATATCTGGATTTTTATTATTTGCGCAAGGGATACATGCTCAGTTTCTGCTTTAATAAAAATAAGCGTGTCGGAATGAACCGGGTAAATCTTGGCGATAAGGTTTTGGTAGAAGCAGTAGTATAAAATATTTATTAACAGAGGATAATTATATGCTGTACGACAGAGATATCCGTGAGCCTCTTTTTGATTTTCTGGAGGAATGTTACGGGAAGATACGGATCCTTGAGGAGAAACAGATGGGACAATCGCGCGCGGATCTTGTAATGGTGATTCCGGGGGCAGTCGTCGGTCTCGAGATCAAGAGCGATGCAGATACATATGCGCGGCTTGCGCGGCAGGTGAAGGATTATGATCAGTATTTTGATTATAATTATGTAGTAGTCGGATCAAGCCATGCATGGCATATCGAGGAGAGAGTGCCCAAATGGTGGGGAATCATCACGGTCGAGGAAACCGGCAGTGAGGTTGATTTTTATGTACTGCGCACGGTAAGGACTAATCCGAAGCTTGACTGGAAGAAGAAGTTGAGCCTGCTCTGGCGTTCGGAGCTGACAAATATTCTGGAAACAAATGGTTTGCCTGGTTATCGAGACAGGAGCAAACAATTTGTAATCAGCCGGATTTCTGAGTGTGTTCCGGCAGAGCTGCTTGCAGAACAAATCAGCGGAGAATTGTTCGAGCGGGATTATACGAAGATTAATCAGGAGGTGCAGGGGTACAGAAAAAAGCGGATTAATTGAATGGGTAGATTTGAGGTGTTTCAGAATTTCGAGATGCTGTGCGCCAGTGGCGCACGTTTAGCGCCGGTTCTGAGTGCCAGAGGCACTCGCTTAGAACCGACCGAAACGAAGTGAAGACCCGCAGCGGAGAGAAGACCACGAAGTGCGGAAAAATCCGCAGCATCAGGAGAGGACTTTAATGTATGTGTGGAAGATACTATGTAAATAACACGGTGGCACGGGAAATCCGGAGAATTGTACGGGAAGCGGAAAACGGACCGGAGAAGTTCTGCAGAAATGCCACAAAAGTGGGAAAAAGCGGCGTGGGACAGGAAAATGAACTGGAAAAACTTCAGATATGGGAAGGTGATATTCATCCTTCCCAGAGCGCGGTCGTTCTGACCGGCAGAGGGCCGGGCATTGCATCGGAGCGAATGCAGTGGGGTTTTCCTCAGTACAGAGGTGCCGGTCTGGTGATCAATGCCAGAGCGGAGACGGTGTTTGAGCGGAAAATGTTTCGCGACAGTATCCAAAGGAGACGATGCGTTGTACCGGCGCACTACTTTTATGAGTGGGACCGGGACAGAAACAAAGCCATGTTTTCTCGGGAGGACTCGCCGGTGATCTTCATGGCAGGTTTTTATGATCAGTTTCAGGGGGCTGACCGCTTTGTCATAATCACGGTGCCGGCGAATGGTTCAGTCAGCCCGGTGCATGACAGAATGCCGCTGATTCTCGAGGAGAAGGAGCTTGCGGACTGGATTTACCGGGATGAGTTTCTGGAGACTGCTCTGCGGCGGACGCCTCCCCTTTTGAAGCGGCGGCAGGAGTATGAGCAGCAGTCGCTGTTTGAGTTGATGGGAAACGGCTGAAAATAAATAGGAGTCAATCGGAAGAAAGTTGTGAAAAATGATCCTGCAAAAATTTGTTTCATGATAAAAGTTCACGGAAGAGGGGGACAGTCATGGGATTTTATCTGAACAGCCGAACGGCCTATACACTTTATCAGGATGAAGTCAGACAGACTTATTTTGTGGATAAATCGGCAATGCTGAGAGAACTGTTTCCGCTTGTGCGGGCCGGAAACAGGCATATCTGTGTGACAAGGCCGAGAAGATTCGGGAAAACCATTATGGCGAATATGATTGCTTCGTTTTTTACAAAGGCCTGTGATTCAAAACAGATTTTTGACAGACTTATAATCGCCCGGGATAAAGAGTATGAGACATACAGGAACAAATATGATGTTGTTTATATTTCCTTTCAGGATATGCCGAGAAACTGCTGTTCTTATGCGCAGTATATCAGCAGGATTGAAGAACGTTTAATAAAAGATCTGCAGAAGGAATTTCCGGAGGTGGATTTCGATGTTCAGGATGCCCTTTGGGATGCGTTTATGATGCTGTATATGGAATATCCGGAGATCAGGATTATATTTGTGTTTGATGAGTGGGATTTTATTTTTCATCAGGATTTTGTGACAGAGGCGGATAAAAAAGCCTACCTTGGTTTTCTGAGGAGTCTGCTGAAGGACCGTCCATATGTCGGACTTGCCTATATGACTGGAATACTTCCAATTTCCAAATATGCGAGCGGTTCTGAATTGAATATGTTTGCGGAATACACGATGGCGAGAAGCAGAAAATTCAGCGGATATTTTGGATTTTCTGACGCGGAAGTGGACATGCTTTATGATCGCTATCGCAGAGAGCAGCTTTCGCCTGCGTGGGGGCGAGGCGAAGAAAGCGATGTCTGTATGGAGCGGCAGAACAGGTCTGAGGCAGCGGGAAAAAACCGGGGAAATGATTCCGGGCTGCTCAGCATTAAGCGGGAAGATCTGAGATGGTGGTATGACGGATATGCGACGCCGTCTGGAGTACGCCTGTACAATCCGCGTTCGGTAGTGATGGCTCTTTGCAATAACATGCTGGATAACTACTGGACCAGTTCGGGTCCGTATGATGAAATCTTTTATTATGTCCGGAATAACATAGACTCTGTCAGGGATGACCTGGCGCTGATGGCATCGGGAGCCGGCATACCGGTCAGGATTCAGGAATATGCGGCAGTGTCACAGAGTCTGAAGACCCGGGATGAGATTTTCTCCGCCATGGTGGTATATGGTTTTCTGAGTTATGAAAATGGAACAGTATCGATACCTAATAAAGAACTGATGGATCAGTTTGCGGATATGATGAAAAAGGAGCCGTCTCTGGGATATGTTTATCGTCTTGCAGCAGAATCAGACAGGATGCTCCGAGCTACATTGGGAAGGGATACAGATACGATGGAGCAGATTCTGGAGCTGGCGCATGATATGGAATCTCCGATTCTGACATACAATCATGAGACAGAGCTTAGCGCGCTGGTGAATCTGGTCTACCTGTCCGCACGGGATATTTACCGGATAGAACGGGAAGAGAAGGCTGGAAAAGGGTTCGTAGATTTTATTTTTTATCCGGAGGAGCCGTCTGCGCGCGACGGTATTATTCTGGAACTGAAAGTGGGATCTTCTCCGGAGAAAGCGATCGAACAGATTAAGGAAAAGAATTACGCGCTTCGTTTTACGAATGCTTCTTTGAGTCAGAGGATAAAGCCGCAGAGGATTCTGCTGGTTGGCATCAGCTATGACAAAGAATCAAAGAAACATCATTGCAGAATAGAAATTTTACCTCTGTAATCCCAGAAAGCATGAAAACACCGCTGCCCGAAAAACAGGCAGCGGTGCAATGAACCTGGAAACGGATGCGGGAACTCTGCCCGTCTTGTGTTCCGAGCCGCTTAGAACATAATCTGGAACGGCAGACGGAATCCGTCGAACATCGGCATTCCGAGTTTTTCCTCGTTGTATTTGTCGATATTGTTGCACATGGAGAGGTATGCTCCCGGGAATACGCTTCCGGGGCCGCCCTGTGCGATGCACGGGATGAAGTAGTTCATGCCGCAGGCTTCCATAACCATTGTGGATGCCTTTCTGGTATCCTCATCGGTCCAGCCTTCGAAGTCCATGAACTTGTTGTCGATGCCGCCCATGATCGTGATGTCTCCGCCATATTTCTTGATGATCGAAGGAATATCGTTGGCCCAGGTTGCGCCCTGCCATACGTCGATGCCGATCTCGATCATATCCGGAACGAGCGTGGCGGCATAGCTGTC
>CANQUH010000239.1 GCA_947626965.1 uncultured Lachnospiraceae bacterium | reverse complement strand
AGTCTTGCAAGCATCGCCGCAATCGTGGTCTTTCCAACACCACCTTTTCCAGTTATTGCAATCTTCATCTTCTCATCTCCATCCTTCTATGATCCTTATAATCTTTATTTCTCAGTGACCAGACAGAAACCCGCATACCCGTTCCCTTATCCTGAAGACAGAGAAATTCTCCTTTTTCAACTTAATTTTTAAACATTACTTTTTCGTACTCTTTCATATAGTCTAATATAACATCCACCACATATGCCACATCCTCTGGAGAAAATCCCAGCTCACTGCTTATCATCTCAGGATTCCTGTTCTGGTACTGATGCAGATAATGTCCATAGGGCTGTTCCACCAGATTATTTTTGTTATACTGCTCTTTCAAAACACTTCTCCTTTACCTTAACAGTTTTTCGGCCAGTTCTTCCACTTCCGGCGCTCTCTCCGTAAGCTCCTGCCCACGCAGACCCGCTTTCGATATCTTCTGCGATAATGGAATACAGGCCGCCACTGCATCCCGGTCCGCAATCTCTTCCAGCATAAGGTCCCTGTTTTCCTCTGTCACTTTATTCAGCACATAATAGACCGGCTTTCCGATACTTTCTGCCAGATCCTTGATCTTTTTAGAGAGCCGCAGAGATTCATAGGACGGATCAACTATCATGACGACCTTGTCCACACCGTTGTCCGTTCCTCTTCCGAAATGCTCCACGCCCGCCTCCATATCCAGAAGCGCAGTCTCATCCTCTCCCAACTGCAGATGGGTGATAAACTGCTCGATAATACTGTTCATCGTGCAGGCACAGCCTTCATTTGCCTTTCTTATTTTGCCGCCGGACATCAGCATAATGCCGTCCTTCTTTTCAACGTATTCCTCCGGGATATCGTCCAGCGTCCAGGTTTCCGAGAAGAATTTCTTCGCAAAGGCAGAAAGTTTTATCTGTTCCAGAATGCCGCTCGTCATTATCGTCTTGAAAGCTTTATCTTTCCCGCCAAAATACTCCGTGAAGTCCCTTGGAAGTTCCACTCCCAGCTGACGGTGCAGCCCATAGTTTGACTCATCTGAATCAATGACCAGCACCTTCTGCCCTTTTTGGGCAAGTTCCTTTCCCAAAAGCGTTGTCACCGTACTTTTTCCACATCCGCCTTTTCCGCATATCGTTATCTTCATTTTTGTCTCCGCCTTTCTCTCATTTTTATTCCCGCAGGCAATGGATCAGGCAGCCAATGCCTGCATGGATATTTGTCAAATACCGAGAGGATCAAATGTCCCGCTAGGGCGAACACAATCTGAACTCTCATGTCCGCGCTGCGCGATATTTGACTTTATAGCTTTCTGCTGTTATTTCTCTATAATCCCAGTTTCTGCGCAATATCGCATAGCGCACTGCGTACCGGAGAGTCTTTGGGCAGCTGGATGATCGGCTTTCCGTCGCAGTCATACCGGTACACATTCGGATCATGAGGCACCACACCCAGAAGATTTAATCCCTGTTTATTGATCTCCGCCATCGTCCCTTCATCCAGTTCTCCTTCCGGCGCACGGTTCACGATCAGGCCCACTTTTTTCGGTTTGAAATTCAGTTCCTTCATCAAAACCGCGATCCTGCCTGCCGCCTGTACGCCCCGCCTGGAGCAGTCGCTCACCAGTATAGCCGTCTCCATGGTCGGGATCAGGCCTCGGCTGATATGCTCCATGCCGGCCTCGTTGTCTACCACCACATAAGGATACTGGCTCTGCAGCTTCTGGATCTGTGTCTGGACCAGTCCATTGACAAAGCAGTAGCAGCCCTGCCCCTGCGTCCGTCCCATTACCATCAGGTCGTAATCGTCCTGCTCCGCAACCGCATCCGCCAGCCGCATTTCCAGATATGCCTGTTTGGTCATCCCTGACGGGATCTGATAGCGGTTATCCACGCCTGCACGCTCGATCTCCTCGCGCAGCTCGCCCAGGGTAACCTCCACGTCCACGCCAAGCACCTCATTCAGATTCGAATTTGCGTCCGCGTCTACCGCCAGCACCGGCTTTTTTCCGCTTTCACATAAATACTGAATCAACAGTCCGCACAGTGTCGTTTTTCCTACGCCGCCTTTTCCGGCGACCGCTATAATATGGCCCATTCTGATTTCTCCTTTGATTTATTTTTTTACTCCATGTCGTTTTCCCTATTCTTCTGACAGAACAGTCCCTTCCGGCAGCACATAGCCGCAGGATTCGCACTCACTATCTTCCACTGTTATCCCATCTTTGAGAAAAACCTCAATTCCTCCCGGTTCATGGCAGTTTGGACACTCGATCTCCACGATCTGTTTCTGGTTTCTTATGTCCTGGCAGTTCGCAAATTCAATATTTCCCATTTTTTATTCCCTCCTGATACAGTCTGTTTTTTTCTGAACATGCTGTTGATTTCTTAGTTCAATCCCATTATAATAAACTCATTGGAAAGTTCAATCGTCAATTATCAGACTTTGACACGTTCCTGAACAGAAACGGAAAATTGTTGAGAAAATACAACGAAAGGAATGGATAGAAACATGGAAGAAAAACGAAAAGACGACCGGCGCAGCAGATATACCCGCCAGACGATCAAAGATATTTTTCTCGAAGAGCTGAAAACAAAGCCTTATAACAAAATTACAGTGACAGAAATCTGTAAAAAGGCGGAAATGAACCGCGGCACTTTCTATCTTCATTACTACGATATCGACGATGTACTGAACGATATCTTTGAAGATTTTCTTTCCGATGCTTCAAGTGTTCTGGATCATGTCCTATGCCCGAATAAACAGAACTGCACCTATCCGTTCTGCGAAAAAATACAGTCCTCTCCCCGGTATCAGGTACTCTTTTCCGATGATGTTGTTTCCGCCCGGATGCTGGAGAAATTCTCTGATACGGGCAGGGAAAGCTTCATCACGCACCTGATGCAGAAAAGCCTCCTGACCTTTGAGCAGGCGGAGGCGGTTTTCTGGTTTCAGATGAACGGCTGTCTTGCGATCAACCGGATCATGCTGAAAAACAAATGTACAGACTGGAGCCGGATTCAGCAGACCATCGATCAGTTTATCCGGGCCGGCCTGGAAACTTTCCTGATCCACGATCAGAGGGAAGAATCATCACAGGAGAATAATCTATAGGATATTGTTGGATTGAGAATTTATATCTTGACAATTAGTACGGGTTCGGACTATAATAAAAAAGTCCGAACCCGTACTAATTTGAGGAGGTAAAAATGAACAATAATATAAACGCATGGAAAGAACTGCAGCGGTACTATGCTTTGTGGAAAAATGGCTCTGCGTTGTATGAAGAATGGTCAAAAGAACATGGCTTATCTTCCAATGGAGTGTACGTGTTATATGCTTTTTATGAAGGTGATGGAACGTGTACACAGAAAATGATCAGCAAGAACTGGTGTATTCCAAAACAGACGGTAAATACGATACTGAAAGATTTTCAAAGAAAAGGCTATGTGGAAATGGTTTCCATGCCGGAAGATAAACGCAATAAACTCGTTCGTCTCACAGAAACAGGGAAAACATTGGCTGATGATATTATAGGAAAACTACAGAAAAAAGAAATCTATGTTATTGAAAAGATGGGCCTGGATAATATTAAAAATATGAACGATAATATGGAACTTTTTGTCAGACTTTTTGGAGAAGGAGATCTTGACGAAAATGAATCATAAAGCAGATTTTTTCAAATATGTCATTCCGTCTGTCATTGCTTTTACACTGGCAGGAATATACGCAATTGTTGATGGCTATTTTGTTGGGAATACAATCGGTGATGCCGGACTTTCTGCAATTAACATTGCCTATCCAGTCGTTGCTGTTCTTCAGGCACTTGGAACAGGAATTGGTATGGGCGGCGCGGTATATTATTCCATTCACATGGCAGAAAAAAAGGAAAAATTGGCAAAAGAATATGTTGCCGTAAGTTGGTGGCTTTTAATCCTGATTAGCATAATCTCTACGATTGCTATATATGTTTTTGCATCAGATATGCTGAAATTATTAGGTGCAGAAGGAGATATATTAGCCAATGCAGCGGATTATATAAAAATCATCTCGATTGGCGCCATTTTACAGATCCTTGGTACCGGATTGATTCCAATTATGCGCAATTATGGCGGTTCTTTCTGGTCAATGTTTGCCATGATGGGTGGGTTTGTTACAAACATCGTTCTTGATTTTGTATTAGTCTGGATTTATGGAATGGGAATGAAAGGAGCTGCAGCTGCAACAATTACAGGCCAGGGCGTGACTGCTGCAATCGCAATCATATATGAATTGTGTTGGAAAAAGTTTTATGTAAAGTTATCCTTGAAATATATGAAACAAATATGTGGTTCTATTTTCAAAGTAGGGCTTGCACCATTTGGACTTGCCCTGACACCGAATATTTCACTGGTATTCATAAATCGTTTTTCTGCATTTTATGAAGGGGAAAAAGCGATAGCCACATATGCCTGCATTTCATATATCATATGGATTATTTATCTTATATTACAGGGAGTTGGAGATGGCAGTCAGCCGTTAATGAGCTGCTATTATGGGGAAAAGGATACAAAAAGCCTGAAAGATATTCAGAAAATGGCATATACTATAGCAGTGATTCTTGCAATAATTGGCGGAATCATTATGTATGCAGGCAGAACAAAAATAGGAATATTGTTTGGCGCATCAGCAGCTGTAAACAATGAAATAGCAAAAATTGTGCCGATCTTTTTGGTTTCTTTGCCATTTGTGTCAATTACACGAATATCTACAGCGTGCTTTTATGCAACAGAAAAAAGTGTACTATCCTATATACTGACATTCATTGAACCGATTCTAATGTTAGTGTTTATGCTGATTTTGCCTCCGCTATTTGGAGGTCAGATCATGGTCTGGTGGAGTACGGTTTTTGCACGAATTATAGCGGCAGTTTTGGCGTTGATATTAACAAGATGCCTTTCCTGATCCTTCGTGTATCCGAGAAAACGGTTATGGTCTACCTGTACCTCCCCATTCTGATACCGGTACTGCAGCCCCAGCCTTTTTGTTTTTTCAGCACCAGCACGGCCTCTATAATGACGATGTACAGATACGACTGCTCAAATACATCTGCCGGCGTCAGCAAAAGCCGCATGGCGGGCTTCAGAAACAGGGCGGAGGCCACTGTCATCAGTGTGCCGATGCCCAGGTTTAACTTGATCATGGTATACAAGGCTGTATACCTGCTGAAAAATGTTGCCGATAAAAAGCGGCACTGCGGTAATATCGCCTCCGAGAACCTCATGTACTTTTGCAGGATAGAATTTCAATTCCTCCTCGGTAATGCCCTCCGCACTCATTTTTAAGTCAGCACAGCCGACAGAGACGATCAGGTTATCCAGAGCATTGATAAAATCCTGTCCGGAAGTGGAATTTTCTATTCCCATTGCCTTCGCCATCTTGATCATTGGCTCCTCAGCGGCCTTACGGTCGGCGAAGAAGCCGTAATAGGCATGGGCAATTTCAATCAGCCCGGCT
>CANQUH010000238.1 GCA_947626965.1 uncultured Lachnospiraceae bacterium | reverse complement strand
TTTAAGCTGTCCTTCGGGGAAGCGTACAGTATCCATGAGGTAAACTGGATTTCCAGCGTGAACAGGATGACGGGAAACATCACGTTTGCGCCGCTTTCGGGACAGCGGTCCAATGTGTTTGTGCCATACGGGATTCTCGGCGTCAGCAGCATGGCAGCGGATCCGGAAAGCGCACGTTCCTTTGTAGAATTTCTGTTCACCGATGAGGCGCAGACGCAGTCTCTGGGAGGAGGCTTTCCGGTCAGCCGGAATGCGTTTTCGGCAATGCTCCATGAAAAGGAGCCCGGGGCGCTGGGAGATCTCTCTACGGGCACAGAAGACCCGGAGACGGGAGAACGGATCATAGTGGATGAGTACTGGATGACGCAGGAAGAGATGGATCAGCTGGAAAAGGCTGTGGAGAATCTCGATACAGCCGCGGACACGGATACCGTGCTCATGGATGCGGTGCTCTCGCAGAGCGGAAAATGTCTGAATGGGGAGTGCAGTCCCGAGGAGGCGGTCAGCGCCGTCATGCAGACGATGAACCTGTATCTGGCAGAGGGATAAAATATATGAGGAAGAAAAAGACTAGAAAAATTCACGGCTGGACGGGACTTCTTTTTGTCCTGCCCAGCCTTGCGGGAGTTACGATTTTTACGCTCATCCCATTTGCGGATGTCGTTCGGCGCTCATTTACGGCGGCAATCACAGGGGCGTGGGTCGGACTTGCGAATTACCAGACAGTGTTTGCGAACACGGCTTTTCGGCTTGCGGTTTCCAACACGCTGCGCTTTACGCTCGCTTGCCTGCCGCTGCTGGTCACAGTCTCGCTGGCGCTCGCAGTACTGCTGCAGAATCTGCTCTTTGGGAAAAATCTGCTGAAGAGTATTTATCTGATGCCGATGGCAGTGCCCGCGGCATCAGTGGTTCTGGTCTGGAAGGTGCTGTTTCACCAGCATGGGCTGATCAATGTCCTGCTGGAAAGAATGGGGATGGAGCAGATTAGCTGGATGAGCACAGGGTACGCGTTCGGCGTGCTGGTCGTCAGTTATCTCTGGAAGAATCTCGGTTATGACATGATCCTGTGGCTGGCCGGTCTTGCGGGAATTCCGGTGGAGATCTACGAGGCGGCGCGGGTGGACGGCGCGGGGGAGTGGCGGTGCTTTCTCTCAATCACGCTGCCGAATCTGAAGTCGTCGCTGTACACGATCACAGTACTCTCGTTCTTAAATTCTTTTAAGGTGTTCCGGGAGGCATGGCTTGTGGCGGGAGATTATCCGCATCAGAGTATGTATCTGCTGCAGCATCTGTACAGCAACTGGTTCCGGGATCTGTCGTTTGACAAGATCGCGGCGGCGGCTGTAGTGACGGCGGGGATTGTGTTCGTGCTGATTATGCTGCTGCAGAGGCTGTGGGAGACGGATTGATGGTTGTGCCTGGTTTCGGATTTTTATCCTGTCCGAAGGCAGAAAACGGACAGGATGTCCGGAAGGAGCTGTTGGGAAATATGCCAGCCGGATTTGTAACAGGCGCAATCGAACATTTTCCAATTTCCTTCCGCGGATGATGAAGAGAAGAAAGACGTAGCGCAGGAAGAAGAAAAGGGAAGGCAGGACGTATATGAAAAGAAAGATTCGGAATTTTGTTATCACATGTCTGCTGTGTATTCCGGCCGCGGTGACCGTTTTTCCGGTTCTGTTTGCGCTCTCCGGTGTTTTCATGTCGGGCTATGAGCTGAAGCAGTATCTGGGGCCGGTGCTGGCCGGGACGGACGGGATGGCACGGTGGTCTCTGATTCCCCGGATCCCGACACTCGCGCCGCTGGTGGAGCTGCTGATCGATTCCCCGCAGTTTTTTGTGATGTTTTGGAATTCGGTCAAACTGACGCTGGGAATTCTGGCAGGACAGCTGCTGGTCGGCGTGCCGGCAGCCTGGGGACTTGCGAGGTTTTCCTTTCCGGGAAGAAAACTTCTGTATACTTTATATCTGGTGCTGATGCTGATGCCGTTTCAGGTACTGATGCTGCCGCAGTATATTGTGCTGGACCGCTTGTCCCTGCTGGATACGCACGCGGGGATTATTCTTCCGGCGGTGTTTTCGACGTTTCCGGTTTTTATCATGTATCGCTTTTTTCACGGGATACCGGAGGCTGTTCTTGAGGCGGCGAGGATTGACGGGGCGGATAATCTGCAGATTTTTCTGCGGATCGGAATACCGCTTGGCTCCGCGGGGATCGTGTCTGCGATGATCCTGGGGTTTTTGGAATACTGGAATCTGATTGAGCAGCCGATGACCTATCTGAAGACGAGGGCGCTGTGGCCTTTATCGCTGTTTCTGCCGGAGATCGGGCTGGATGAGGCAGGTACGGGATTTACGGCGGCGGTCATGATGCTGATCCCGGCGCTGCTGGTGTTTCTCGGAGGACAGGATTATCTGGAGCAGGGAATTGCGGCAGCGGCCGTGAAGGAGTAAGTCTTAAAGGGGGGATTACAAATTATGAGACGGAGTAAGCTGGCCGGGATGACAGGGATGTTTCTGGTTTTGATGATATTATTTACGGTGCTGTCGAGGGCGGCGGATTCAGCCGGAATCGCGAATGTGACCCTGGGAAGACCGCAGAATATGATGATTGCTCACGAGGTCCGCGGAACCGGAAGGGTTGAGCAGAACCAGGAGCGGGCGGTCATCACGGAAGCCGGGCAGCGTGTTGCGGCTGTTTATGTGAATGAAGGGCAGCAGGTGGAAGAAGGGGAACTGCTGTTTGAGCTGGATCTGGATTCTCTGAAAGAAAATATCCTGGCGCAGAGACAGGAAATCCGGAAACTGGAACTTCAGCTGCAGGACGTATCCAGTCAGGAATCTGTCAGTGAAAAAAGGCGGGCGAACGAGCAGGCACAGGCGGCGGAAAATTATTCTCTGTCTGCGTCTCGGGCGTCTGTATCGCTTTCCCACGCGCAGGAAAACCTGGAGAAGGCAAAAAAGGAGCTGAAGGAATACCGAGAAAAAGAAGGAGGCAGCGTGGAGGATACGCTCGCGGAGCAGGAACTGGAGCAGGTCTGTGAGGAGTGTTCTGCCGCCTACATTCAGGCACAGCAGGATCTGCATACGCTGCAGTGGAGGATCGAGAAGGCGGTGGATGACGCGCTGCGGCAGGCCGGTCAGGGCAGCGCATCAGGAAAGCTGGCGGAAAATGCACTGCGGCAGGGAGAACAGGAAGGTGCATCCGCGGAAGAGCCGGAAGGGGAAGCAGACCAGGTACTTTCGGACAGTCTGGCAGAGACAGTGCCGAATACGCAGATAAAAACGGGGAGCGCCGGGATGGGAGAGGGTTCCAAAGATCCGGATCTGGATACAATTCTGACAGCGGATTTCGAAGTAAATATTTCGGAATCTGCTGCGCTGCCTGCTCAGGAAAAAACGGCAGAGATGAATGCAGAAAGTTCAGATATCCAGATTGACGATATTATAATAGAAGAAATAGGATTGGACAATAATCAATGGAATCCAGACACAGAATCGGGGGGCGGTCTGCCGGGGCCTGGTTTGGAAAGTGACGGAACAGAAAACAGTCCGGCAGAGAATAATACTGCGCCGCCTCCGACTCAGCAGGAACTGGACCGGATTGAGCAGGAAGTGCGCAGTCAGTACGCCGCTGATCTGGAAGCCGCAGAGCAGGCGGTTGCTGACGCGCTGGCGGAGAAACAGAAGGCGGAAGCGGCACTGGAGGACTGCCGTCAGAAAATGCTTGCGGCGCACGGCAGCCAGAGCGCGGAGCAGGAGCAGCAGCTGATCGACGCGGTCAAGGCGGCACAGATGGCGTATGAGGATGCCGTCATAGCCGCGAATGAAGCATCGGTTACAGGGAAACGACAGGTGGAGACGGCAGGTCTTCCGGAGGCGGAGAACAGCACGGGCGATATTTACGAGCTGGATCTTGTGCAGAAGAAACGGGAGCTTTCCAGGCTGAAAAAACTGAAAAAGGTAAAAGGAAAAATCAAGGCTCCGGTTGACGGAATCGTCACAGGTGTCCATGTCACGACCGGGGAGCAGACGCCGAACGGGACGGCAGTCATGCTTGCGGATCTGACAAAAGGATGCCGGCTGACAGCGGAGATCCCTCAGGATCAGGAAAAATATATCGGGCGGGGGGATCTGGTGACAGTAAAGAGCGGGGATGGAAAGACGACGCTGGAAGAGCTTCCCGTGGAATCGATTGCCGCAAAAGCGGAGGATGAGTCGGTGCGTCTGGTGACGGTCCAGATTCCGGAAGGCAGGCTGCAGCCGGGGACGACTGCGGAGCTGTCTCTGACGAAGAAATCCGCTGCTTATCCTCTCTGCATTCCGCTTGCCGCCCTGTATCTGGATGAGAAAAATCAGACGTACGTGCTTGCGGTACAGGAAATCAACTCTGTGCTCGGAACAGAGATGCAGGCGTTCAAAGTGATGGTTACGGTGGAGGACCGGAATGATCGGTATGCGGCGCTGGCGCAGGGGAGCATCAATTCTTCGCAGAATGTTATTGTATCATCGGACCGGCCGGTCAGTGAAGGGAGCCGTGTGCGGGTGGTGAGCTGAAGCCAGAGAAAGAAAACAAAAATATTTTCAGGCAGGATTTTATGCCGGGAAAGCAGAGGAAACATAGAATGAAATGGAAAACAGGTTTAAGATGGTTTCGGATTCTGACCGGCATGCTGCTGACTGCGTTTTTATACTGGTCAGCTGTAAGAGACAGTGTGCTGGTAAATGAGAGGGCGGATGTTGTCACGGTCCGGCTTGACGGCCAGGAACTGGATGCGGCCAGTGCGCAGGAACTTTGTCAGCAGGAGTTGTCTGCGGAAGAACCGCTGGAACTGAATTGTTGGGGAGAGGCGGGAAAAGCAGTCGTGGAAAGCAGGGAAAACGGGCAGAGCGCGTCGGTGTCCCTGCTTTATACGGGGGAGAAAGCCGGACTGGTCATTCCGGGAACGGAGATTCTTTCCTGGGAAGAGGATGGCTGTTTTCTTGACAAAAAGACGGCGGCTGATCTGCTCGGTTCAGAAGAGGCGGCGGGACAGGTTGTTTGGTGCAGGGACAGAAAATATACGGTTTGCGGGACATTCGAAAGTTTCCGGAATCTCATGCTCTGCCGGGCCCATAAGGAGGATGGAGCTGTGCTCACCGCGATATCCTGCCGTGTTCCTGAATTGTCCGGCGCGGCGTCCTGTGTGCAGGAATTTATGATGCGCCGGAGTCTTACGGGGGAGGTTCTTGATTTTACGTTTCTGGCATATCTGAGTCATGATCTTCTGCTTCTTCTGCCGCTTTGCCTGGGGATACGGCTGCTGCAGATGATATCGAATACAGATGTGCAGGAAGGGTCCTGCAGTGAAAAGAACAGTTTTTCACTATCACTGTCCCGGACATTTCTCCGGTGTCTGCAGCTGATCCTTATCGTCGGCATTTTTGTATTTTTGTGGGCAAATATCAGGATTCCTTCCGATATGATTCCTTCCCGGTGGTCGGATTTTTCCTTCTGGGGGACGTGGTGGGAGACGCGGAAGGAAAATCTGCTTCTTCTGCTTCGCACCGCACA
>CANQUH010000237.1 GCA_947626965.1 uncultured Lachnospiraceae bacterium | reverse complement strand
GGCGGCGAGCTGGTCAAGCAGATTCTGGAGCAGACCTGGGATACCGCTTATCCTGAGGTAATCGCCGTATATCTGGATGGAAAGCCAAATCCTGGCGTAGGACCGCAGGATATCGCGATCGCCATTGTTACCGCCGTGTTCAAGAATGGTTATGTGAAAAATAAAGTCATGGAGTTTGTGGGACCGGGCGTTTCTTCCATGAGTACCGATTACCGCAACGGCATCGATGTCATGACGACAGAGACAACCTGCCTCTCCTCAATCTGGAGAACCGATGAAGACACGAAAGATTTCCTTGCCCGCCATGGCAGAGCAGATGATTTCAAACAGCTGGATCCGGCTGATGTTGCATATTATGACGGTTGCGTATATATCGATCTCTCCACGGTACACAGCATGATCGCTCTGCCGTTCCATCCGTCCAACGGTTTCGAGATCCGTGAGCTGAATGAGAATATGGACGACATTCTTCACGCTGTGGAAGAAGACGCAAAGAAACTGATCAAGCGTCCGGAGCTTCATCTGAATCTCTGGGAGAAGGTACATGACGGCGCTCTGTATGCCGATCAGGGTACGATCGCGGGCTGTGCCGGCGGTACATACTCCAACATTATGGAGGCCGCTTATCTGCTGGATGGAAAGAGCACCGGAACAGGCGAGTTCGCTCTCGGCGTTTATCCGAGCAGCCAGGCTGTTATGCTTGACCTGGTGCGCAAGGGAGCCATTGAGAAACTGATCTCTGCCGGAGCTACAATCCGCACTGCTTTCTGCGGTCCGTGCTTTGGAGCAGGAGATACGCCGGCGCACGGCAGTCTCTCCGTACGTCACACGACGCGCAACTTCCCGAACCGCGAGGGCTCCAAGCCAGGAAATGGCCAGATTGCCAGCGTAGCTCTGATGGATGCCCGTTCCGTGGCCGCTACTGCCGCAAACGGAGGACGCATCACCGCCGCGGATGAGCTTGGTTATGAATTTACATGTCCTGAGTACAATTATGATCCGACTGCCTATGAGCACAGAGTTTATCAGGGATTTGGCAAGGGCGACATCGAGGAGCCGCTTGTCTGCGGACCGAATATCAAAGACTGGCCGGAGCTTCCGCCGCTCAACGAGCATATGCTGCTTCGCGTGTGCGCTTACATCACCGATCCTGTGACCACCACGGATGAGCTGATTCCGTCCGGCGAGACAGGTTCCTTCCGCTCCAATCCGCTGGGACTGGCTGAATTCACCTTGAGCCGCCGTGTACCGGAGTATGTAGGAAAGGCAAAAGCAGTCAAGGCAAATGAGGAAGCAAGAAAAGCAGGAAACTGCCCGGACGAAGTGGCGGAAGTTCTTGCCAGAGTCCGCGCGATTCCGGGATGTGAGAATGTTACCGATGAGACAGTAGATCTCTCCAGCACAATTTACGCGGTGAAGCCGGGCGACGGTTCCGCACGTGAGCAGGCCGCTTCCTGTCAGAGAGTGCTGCTGGGCGGCGCGAATATCGTAAAAGAGTACGCGACCAAACGCTATCGTTCTAACCTGATCAACTGGGGCATGGTTCCCTTTGTCATCGACGAAGCGCCTGACTTTGAGGATGACGACTACATCTTCGTTCCCAATGTACGTGCTGCTCTGGATGGCGACATGAGCAATATTCCTGCCTATGTGATGGGAAAAGAAGTAAAGAAACTGACACTGTCCATCGCCGCTCTCACGGATGAAGAGAAAGAGATTATCCGCTGCGGTTCGCTTATCAATTATAATCGGAAGCTTAAAAATGCTCATTAAGAGGAGGTAACAATATGAAGATGAAAAAGCTGCTGGCGGGAGTTTTTGCCGCCGCACTTGCCGGCTCACTTCTGATGGGTTCCATCTGCAGCCTGGCCTCTGAGGATGATTCCGCTGCCGCAGGAGGGTCGATCGGAAGTGTGATCGGCTATCCGCCCAGAGAAGTGAACGGAATCATTCAGTGGGATGCGGGCGGCGGCACCGATTCCCTGATGCGCCCTCTGGCTGTCCTGGCGCAGGATATCCTGGGCACCAACATTATCATCACAAACAAATCAGGAGAAACCGGCTCCGTCGCGACGCAGTATGTATATGATCAGGAAGCTGACGGAACAAACCTGCTGATGGGCGCCGAAAACCCCGCGCTGTACGACACACTGGGCATCTCAGAGCTGACTTATGATAATTTTGAATGCGTGCTTTTGATCGGCGATGAGACGACAGGCGTTGTAGTAGGCAAGGATTCCCCCTACAACTCTCTGACCGAGATCGTGGATGCGGCGAAGAACGGCGAGGAAGTGACGCTGGCAACCACCGGTACGGGAGGTCTTCCCTGGGAAGTTGCAGCGATGATCACCGGGATCACCGGAGCTGAGTTCACGCAGGTGGAGTACAGCAGTGACGCTTCCGCGAAGGAAGCAGTTCTTGCAGGCGAGTGTGATTTCACCATCTCTAAGGTACAGATGGGTTATCAGGAATATAAATCCGGCGATTACAAATGGCTCTGTATGCTGGCAACTGAGCCGGTTGAGCTGATGAGCGATGTTCCGCTGATCACCGCCGAGTATCCGGAGTTCGAGGAATATCTGCCCTGGGGTCCCTTCTATGGAGTGTTCGTGAAGGAAGGAACCGACGCGCAGGTGGTGAAGATACTGGCGAGTGCGTTCTCCGCGGCTTATCTGGATTCCAGCTACAGAACCATGCTCAGCTATTTCTACATCAATCCGCTGGGCTATACCGGCGATGAGGCGAAGGAATATATCGATAACTGGAGAACTAATATGACCAACATTCTGGAGAAGGCCGACGCGCTCCAGTAAGTCTTGTAAAGGAAATTTTTATGCCCGGTCGTCTCTCATACAGGACCAGCCTGGCAAGCAAGCTTGCCGTCTGCTCCTATATGGAGACTGGGCTTTCATAGTAAACTCCCATGTCGGATGTACCGGCTTCACCATGAATGAAAGGGAGTTTACTCTGAGCCTCCGGCGGATGCGCAGAAAATGCGATTGGAAAATGCCGCTTTCGCAGCCGCATTTTCGCGCGTTCAACGCTGGAGCGTTGAACTTTTATAGTAAGGAGGTATACACTATGAATAATAAAACATGTCGTCTGCCTGTAACAATCATGCGGGGCGGCACCAGCAAGGGCGTATATCTGCTGGAGACCGACCTCCCTCAGGATCATGATGCCTGGGAACCTCTGCTTCTGCGTCTTATGGGCAGCCCGGATAAGAAACAGATCGACGGACTGGGCGGATCTCAGTCTGTCACCAGCAAGGTAGCTATCGTAAAACGTTCCGAGAGGGACGACGCGGATGTGGATTACACCTTCGCACAGGTTTCTGTTGACAAGCCGCTGGTGAGCTACAAGGGCAACTGCGGCAACATTTCTTCCGGCGTGGGTCCTTTTGCGATTGAAAAAGGACTGGTGGAGGCAAAAGACGGAATGACTCCGGTGCGTATCTTCAATACAAACACCGGCAAGGTGATCATCGCGGATGTGCAGACACCCGGCGGAGAAGTAGCCTACTCAGGAGATTTCTATATTGCAGGAGTACCTGGCACGGCATCACCTGTGAAACTGAAATTTGTGGAGCCGGCCGGCACACTTGGAAACGGCCTGCTTCCCACAGGAAACGCGGTGGATACGCTGGATGTACCAGGATTTGGACCTGTTCAGGTATCGATTGTGGATGCGGCGAATCCACTGGTATTCGTCAAGGCGGCGGATCTGGGACTTACTGGACGCGAGCTTCCGGATGAGCTGAACGCAAATCAGGAGAAACTTGATCTTCTGGAGGCGGTCAGAGGACTTGCGGCCGTGAAACTTGGACTGATTGAGGACTATACCCGCTCTGCATGGGATACGCCTGGCATCCCTAAGATGACATTTGTCAGCGAAGCAGGAGATTACGTGACGGCAGACGGCAAGGAGATTAAGAAGGAAGAGATCGATCTGCTTTCCCGCATGATGTCCATGCAGAAAGCGCATCCCAGCTACGCGATGACCGGCGCGATGTGCACGGCTGCCGCGGCTGTGGTGCCCGGAAGCATTGTAAATCAGGTTCTTTCAAAGGATGCGGACACGCAGTTCATCCGGATCGGACATCCGGGCGGAATACTGGAGTGCGGCGTGGATTACCGCGAGGATGGCTCCGTTCCCGCGATCGATGATACGTTTGGTTTCCGTACGGCGAATCTCCTTATGGAAGGAACCGCCACTGTGAGAATGTAAAATATCAGCGTCTCTCATGCATGACCAGTTTGGCAAATCAGCTTGCCTTCTGGTTATGCGTAGAGACAGAGCTTTCACACTAAGGAGGATTATTTTATGACAGAATTTTTATCTCCCTATATGCCCGTGATCTCCCTGATTGTTCTGGCGATCGTTGTGGCAATCGGTTTTATTAAAAAGGTAAACCTCGGATTCTTATCCCTGGGTGTTGCGTTTGTTCTGGCGATGGTCGGCGGCCTGAAGGCCAAAGATGTCACCGGCGGTTTCTCAAGCTCCATGTTCGTTACTCTGGTAGGCGTGACATTCCTCTTCGGAATGGCTTCCCAGAACGGTACGCTTGATCTTTTTTCCAAGAAGATCGTGGCTCTGGTTGGAAAGAGGACGGTGCTCATTCCTATCCTGATGTTTGTGCTGTCAGCGTTTATCTCGGCTATCGGTCCCGGCCATATTGCGGCAGGTATCCTGATGACGACCTTCGCGATGTATCTGGCTTTTGAGATGAAGATCAACCCGATGGTCACTGCGCTTTTCGCGAAACTCGGCGCCAACGCCGGCTGTGCTTCCCCGCTGTCCCTGACGGGTATTCTGGCAAAAGAACTTTCCGAGCCTCTGGGCTACAGCGGCTTTGCGACGCACCTGTTCCTGTCAACCCTGCTTTCCGGCTTTGTCTTCACGCTGGTAATCTACATCGCTTACAAGAGCTACAAGGTTAAGGCGGACAATCCGCTGAAACTGTCGGAAATTCCGAAATTCAACCGCAACCAGAAGCTTACGGTAGCTGCCATTGTGATCATGGTCATCTGCTGTATCGGTTTCAAGTTTGACACAGGACTTTTCGCTTTTATCATGGCTTCTATTCTGATTCTTCTGGGAGCGGCCGATGAGAAGGCAGCCATCAAGGGCATTCCGTGGGGAACCCTGATCTTTATCTGCGGCGTAGGCTCTCTGGTTGGTGTTATTGATAAGCTTGGCGGCATCACGATGGTTTCCGAATTCCTGCAGAGCTTCATGGGCGAGAAGACCGCAGTTCCGATTCTGGCGGCTACCTCCGGTATCCTTTCCTGGGTCAGCTCGACGACAGGTGTGGTTATGCCTGCATTGTACCCGGTTGCGGCTCAGGTATCACAGCAGTTCGCAGGCGTCAACTATGTGGAGCTGATCTCAGCGATCACAGCGACATCCTTCGCGGCTGCCATCAGCCCGCTGTCCACTGGCGGCGCTATCATCATGTCCTCTTATTCCGCTGCCAAGGAAGCGTCGAACGAGGAAATGAACTCTATGTTTAAGACTCTGTTTTTACTGTCCGTCGCGAATGTTGCCATCAATGTACTGCTGGCTGCGCTGGGCGTGTTCAATCTGGGCGGACTGTTTCAGTAAAATAACTTCTCGGAATCTCAATGAATGAGATTCCAACCGAAACTTGACAACTGAATATCGTGCAGAAAAAGAAAT
>CANQUH010000236.1 GCA_947626965.1 uncultured Lachnospiraceae bacterium | reverse complement strand
GTTTTCCGTACCCACTAATTTTCTAAGCAAAAACAGCAAAAGAATATCCAGACTTCCTTTGTGCAGGATGGACAGGACAAATGGCTGTTCTCCGCACCCCATGGCCTGAAACACCGCAATGATAAGAAATGTCAAAGAATAAATCGGAATCGCCATGCATAATACCCGTAAGAATTCTGAACCAAAGCCTACGGTGACAGGCTCCCGTATGAAAATGGAAACCAGCTGCCGCGCAAACAAAAGGGAAACGATCATACTTGTGACAGAAACCGCTTCCGAAACCGCCGTGCAGATCCCAACTGCAGACCACATTCTCCGCCTTCTGCCGGAAGCATAACAGTATGCCGCAAGCGGCAGGATTCCCTGCGTGATTCCCTGATTGACCGCATAGGCCAGCTGGTCAATCTTCCTGACAATGCCAAGCCCTGCTACCGCTTCGCTGCCCAAAGATGAGACCATGGCGTTCAAGAAGCAGTTGGAAAGCATTGCCAGTGCGATCATGCAAAAGCTTGGCAGCCCGCCTCTTACTATTTCAACAAGTATTTTCCCGGTTCCGCTCTCCGATTTCGGTCTGTCACCCAATACTTTATTTATGCGGAATGAAATCACATAATAGACAAGCGCGATACTATTGGAAAGAGCTGTCGCAATAGCTGCCCCTGTAACCTCATTTCCGGGAGGAAGCAGGACAAACATGAAAAGCGGATCAAAACCAATGTTCAGCAGCGCACCCAGAATCATTCCCATACTCGCCTGTTTAGGATATCCCATTGAGCGGATCAAGTGCCCGCATACGGGGGATACTACAGTTGGAATTCCACCGACAATGATTGTCCAAAGTACATAATTTTCAGCGTAATCGATTGTTCCCGCATCGCCGCCAATCAAAAGCAGCAGCGGTTTTCTGCAGACTGTCATGAAAATCGCATAACAGACCGCGATTACAAATGCTCCGATAAGGGAAATCCTCAATACCCTGCCTGCCCTCTGTTCATTTTTCATGCCTAAAGCACGGGCGGCTGCGGCTGCTCCTCCAATCCCAAACAGATTGCTGAGAGCCGAGAGAAGGGTATAAACCGGAAGGCACAGGGATATTGCCGCAACCGCGTTTGCATTTTCAGTCAGTCCTACATACAATGTGTCTGCCAGATTATAAATGACAATGATGATCTGGCTAATAATAGTGGGAAGAATCATTGAAAGCACTGCCCTTCCGATTGGCTTTTTCGCAAATAATTCCTCCTCATCTGCTGTTCTGTTCATAACTTTTTCCTTTTCTATATGGCAAACTTAATCGATCATTTTTGTGATTGAGAAATAAACCTCAACTCCCCATATATCGTCACGGTTTGCTTCATAGTCCGCTTTAACCGTCTCGGTGAGATCATCCGTTTCGGTAAAATATCCCACAGGCGTTGCAGTAATATCTGCTCCGTCAACATCCTTAAAATACAGCCGAAGCTGTCCGCCTGACAGCAGGTAAATTTCACCGGCTTTGATATCAGTTACTGAAATATCATCATCCTGCGTGTAGGTTCCTCTTATGGAGTGCGTCACAAAGCCCTGCTCTTCATCATAGTCGTAGGCTGGGAACAACATGGGACTGCCCGACAAATATCCAAGCATGGTATTTACAGCGGCATTGTTGTACATATCCACCGTGTAAGTCTTTCCGCCGCTCTGTCCGATACTGACCTGAACGGCGCCTTCCAGCATTTCCGTGTCAGATATTTCCGCATCGGATACGTCTGCGGAGTCGCCTTCCGCTGCCTCGCTGCTGTCGCTCGATGCGCTGCCATCCGATACGCTGCCGCCCGATGTACTGCCAGGACTGATCACATCTTCAGGCGGCGGTCCGGGATCTTCTGTTTTTGAACCGCACCCGGAAAGGACCGCCGCAAAAACCATAAGCAACGCCATCAGTAAAACTCTTGTCTTCTTCATGTTCATCTCTCCTTTATTCGTAACTATAGTTCCTTTTATTCTTCATATTTTGAAATCAGATTTATGATGCTTACCCGTTTCAGCTTCGATGAAAACGCCAGCGCAAATCCAAAGAACAAAAGCGGGAGAACAACCAGAGGAACGAGCGTTCCCAATATACTGAAACCGCTGTGAAACTCTCCGATGCCGAAGCTCTGTACGATTTTCGCGATCACAGAATCAGCAAATACCTCCGATATGATGACGCCTGCTGCCGTTCCCAGCAAAACGACAAGGAAAAACCGGAGTGCAAAGGAGATCCGAAGCCGCAGTTGGGATAATCCCATACTTTTGTAGACCGCCATTTTTTCGGTCTCCGCCTGCATGAGTTTATTGGCCGCAAGCCATACGGCGATCAGGATGAAAATAGCGGCGATCAGATAAATCAAAGCAATCAACAGGTGCATCGTGGAAACAATGCCGTCAAGACCCGACCAGCTGTTGGTATGGGCATCGACGCCCCGGTAATGCTCCTGCAGATACTTCATGGCATAATCCCTCACACCGCCGTTTTCGAGGATGTAGTGATGGCACCAGATATATCCGCTCACATCTCCGATTTTCGCGTATCCTTCAAGGCTCATGCCGATATTGGTTCCCATGCCGTTGGCGCACTGATAAGTCCCCGAAACGGTATAGGTTTCCATCCTTCCGCCCGATGCAATCTGTACCGGATCGCCCGCCGACAGGGAAAGCTCATTCGCCACCGTATCGGTAATCAGAATACTGTTTTCGTCACAGACATCGCCGGAGAGGACATGAAACCACCTGGTATCGTCCAGCACGTTTGCCGTGTACTGCTGCCCATTTACCGTGACGTTCTGCATCGCAAGCTCGTAGGTTTCCCGCACAGGCGAATACCAGTTGATGATCCGCTCGATTTCGTCCATGGGAACCGTGTCGTTAAACAGCTGAACTCCTAAATCATGGTCTGCAACGCTGAACGTGTTCATCAGCCCTTCGCCGTTCGGGCCGAGCCATGTTCCCATTTTCCCGATCACCGACAAAAACAGAGCCAGGAATACGGAAATCAGACAGACCGCAGCATAGCGCCGTCTGCCGGAGCGGATTTCCCGCACCGCAATATCAAACGCGAGGAAACGCCCCCGGAGAACCGATCTCACCTTTCGCTCGCCGCCTGTCTCGCGCATCGTCTGCACAGGAGCGATTCGCAGAATTTTTCCGGTACGAAGCGTGATGTAAACTGCGAATACTCCCAGCAGGATTATAAGGAGCGGCAGGATCAGTGATGCGGGAAAATACAGGCGAATCAGCATCCCCGTAGAGGTCACCATCGCCCTGGCAAGCGCATTTGCCGCAAGCCACGCTGGAAGCAGTCCCCCGAAAAGTCCGAGAAAAACAATGCCTCCGTACAGAAACAGATAGGTTCCGCGAATCCCACGGCCCGGCATCCCCATGGATTTCAGAATCGCCATTTCCTGTTTTCCTGCTCTACAACAACCGACAGGTTATGTCCGATCACGACGAGACAGATGATAAGCAGCACAACAGAAAAGGCGATCAGAAATCCGGTAAGGATATTCTGCAAAAGAATCATGTAGTTCTGTATGGACTCCCGCCGATAGGAAAATTCCGTGTAAAGAGCGATATCGGAAGATTCGCTCAGCTCCTTTTGAAATTCCTGTGCCGAAAGAGCGCTGTCTTCGCTCTGGAAGATATGGAGCATGGCACCGCTCCGTCCAAGGACATCAACTTCGGCGGCAGTATCCACGACAGACCGCATTTCATTCCAGTCGTCGGCGCTTATGAGAAAACTTTTCATATCAATCATGGAGCTTCCCATGAAAGCATCCTCAAAATATCCCGCCACGGTCAGTTCACGGATTCCGTCCTTGCGGGACAGTTCAAACGTTACCGTGTCGCCCACCGACACATCGTAGCTCGACCTCATCGCCGGGGAGATGTATACTTCTCCGGGCTTTATTTCCACACTTTCAAGGCGTTCGCCGTCCTCATCTATAAAGTGATAGGGAACGGTTCCGTCCGGCGTCAGAAGCTGCCCTTCATTATCGGAATGGCTGCCTTTTATGGCATATCCGGCAAAAGTCAGCGGCTGTACGGTAACGTAGTCCACATCCCGAAGCGCTGAAACAGCTTCCGACAGATTTTCAGGCTGCCCGCTCACCCAAACGGTGAAATTCCCGAATCCAAGACGCTCCATTTCTTCCCGTACTGACTTTGTTCCGCTTAAAAGAACGGTCAGCGCCGAAAAGAGACAGAGGGAAAGTATAAAAACGAGCAGGAAAATGCCGAGCAGGGTGGATTTTTGCTTTTTTATAGCTGAACGGAGCAGCAGTTTGTATTTTCCCATTTTAATCTCCATTCCGCCGCCTCTCAGTTGACGGCATAAACAGTGATGAAAAAAGTTATTTTTCACATTACCATCCAAGCTCTTCCAGCCAGTTGGCGAGTTTTTCTTCTCGCCTGGCGTCCTTTCCGGCATAATTCGCCAGTGAAAGCTCTCCGGTTATCCTTCCGTCATCCAGATAGAGGACGCGGTTCCCGCGCAGCGCGGACTCTCTGTCATGCGTCACGAGCAAAACCGTCTGCCCGTTTTCGTTCAGCATGGAGAGCAGATTCAGAACCTCTGTGGAATTGGCACGGTTTAAGGCCCCGGTCGGCTCGTCGGCAAAGATCACGGCAGGACGATTGATGACCGCTCTCGCTACCGCGGTCCGCTGGGCCTCGCCGCCTGACACCTCCGAAGGGAGATGATCCTGTACCTTTTCGAGATTCATCTTCCGGATAAGCTCCGCCGTTCTGGATTTACATTCCTTTTCGGGAAGTCCGCCGATCAGACCCGCCATTTTGATGTTTTCTGATACGGTGAGATTTCCGATGAGGTGTGTGCGCTGAAAAACAAAGCCGAACTGTGCAGCACGCAGATAGGTCAGCTCTTTTTCGGCTGCCTTGCTTATCTGCGTATCCCGGTAAAATATCTCTCCGCCGCTCGGTTTGTCCATTCCGCTGAGCAGATAGAGCAGCGTCGATTTGCCGGAGCCAGATGAACCCATCACAACGGTAAAATCGCCCTCATTTATCTCCACATCGATACCGTGCAGCACCTCGCTGTCTCCGAATTTTTTAATGATGTTTTTGCCGTATAGAATGCGACTGCCCATTTTACCTTGTTCATCCCTTTCTCAGTTTTTTCTCACATATTTTCGATTCTTGCCATCAGGTAATCCAGACAGAATAGTTTTTGCCGATCTTCTGTAAGTGCCTGTTTTTTGGTTCTGCAAAATCGGCGCAACAGCCTTTCCTGACCGCGTTTATCGTTTGTATCACAACAGTATTGATAGAATGCAAGCATTTCATCTGTCATGCCAGCTTCTTTTAATTTTTGTATTACTTCAAGTTTATCTTCCATGCTGATTTCCTCTTGCTGCCTGTATTGGGTATGAACATGTTCCTGTTCACTCCGTGACCAGATAGACTGTTCCTGTTCACTCCCCTGCGGGTCGTGAACGTAACAGCGCTTCGCGATGCACAGAAATGCTGCTTTCACAGCATTTCGCGCCGCAATTCTCGGGATTTCTGTGCAGAATGCACAGAAATCACCTCGCGGGACAGTGAATGTGTGAACTGTAACGATAGACTCTTTACATGAATTATTTTACACGGCTGCTTGACTAATAGCAAATACTTATGTAGAATATAGTTGCATAACTTTTAGGAATGATTATA
>CANQUH010000235.1 GCA_947626965.1 uncultured Lachnospiraceae bacterium | reverse complement strand
GATCTCTCGATGGTCAAGTATATCTCCGACCGCATCGGCGTGCTTCATCTCGGACATCTCCTCGAGACCGGCACGACAGATGAAATCTTTGAGAATCCGGTTCACCCTTACACGAGAAGTCTGCTCTCCGCCATTCCGTCGCCGAATCCGGTCGTGGAGAAGAACCGCATCGCAGAGAGCTATGATTACCGTACTTCCGGAATCGACTACAGCGCAGGGACCGAACATCTGGTATCCGGAACGCATTATGTAAAGTGTACCGACGAAGAATTCCGGAGATTCACTGCATAAGTTCAGTCTCAAAGCAGAGACTGATCATCTGGCGAATGTCGCGGCAAGGATAAAAAGTTTACTTTTTATCCTGCGGGAGTGCGAAAGCACGAAGCAATCCGTGGACTTATATTCATGGTGGTGCCCGCAGCGCGGGCATGAAAGTTTACTCAAAAAGCGAGAGTATTCTGAAAGTCTGAAAATTCTTGACAAATACAGGGTTTTTGACTATAATAGCATGACTGCCGTTCATAAGAAACAAACAACGCTCCGCGGCAGTCGGATTGAGGGTATGGGGCGTCTGAGTATCAAAGAAGGGTGATAGTAAAATGGAAACAAAAAAGAGCTTATTGACGTATGCCGGGCTGAAAAAGCTTGAGGAGGAACTGCATGATCTGAAGGTTTACCGCAGAAAAGAGGTAGCCGGCAAGATCAAGGAAGCCAGAGAGCAGGGAGACCTTTCCGAGAATGCGGAATACGATGCGGCAAAAGACGAGCAGAGAGACATCGAGGCCCGTATTGAGGAGATTGAGAAGATTCTCAAGAACGCGGAGGTTGTCGTTGAGGACGAAGTGGATGTCGACAAGATCAATGTCGGATGTACGGTAAAGGTTTACGACGAGGAGTTTGAGGAAGAAATCGAATTCCAGATTGTCGGATCTTCCGAAGCGAACAGCCTGAAAGGCAAGATTTCCAACGAGTCTCCGGTCGGACATGCCCTGATGAACCGCAAGGTCGGGGATGAGGTTGATGTGGAGACACAGGCAGGCGTTATTCGATATAAAGTACTTGAGATAGAGAGATCAATTTGATGATGCCAGGGTCGAAAGGTCATGCGTTCCATGTTCACATGGAAAAGCATGACACTGAGACCCCAAAAACACCGAAAAGGAGCCATTTTTCATGGAAAAATGTGCGGATTTGAGGTGTTTCAGGATTTCGGGGCGCTGTGCGCCAGTGGCGCACGTTCAGCGCCGACCACAGCGGAGCGAAGACCACGAAGTGCGGAGAAATCCGTGGCATCATGGGGCAAAATTCCTTTTGCCCCCAGCATCATTTAACGGGATTTAGCAAGAGGAGGAGAGTGGAGAAAGTGGCAGAGCAGAAGAAGGAACAGGTAACTGATACGAAGCAGCTTTTGAAGGTGCGCCGCGAGAAGCTGGCGGAGCTTCAGGCAAACGGAAAAAATCCGTTCGAAGTCATGAAGTATGACGTGACGAATCACAGCATGGAAATCAAAAATAACTGGGAGAAGTTTGAGGGAAAGACCGTGCGCGTGGCCGGCCGTATCATGTCCAAACGAGTGATGGGCAAAGCTTCCTTCTGCCATGTCCAGGATCTGGAAGGGGTTATTCAGTCCTATGTCGCGCGCGACAGTCTTGGAGAGGAAGAGTACAAGGCATTCAAGAAACTCGATATCGGAGATATTGTGGGCATTGAAGGTTATGTATTCCAGACAAAGACAGGAGAGATATCTGTTCACGCGGAGAAGATTGACCTCCTCTCGAAGAGCCTTCAGATTCTTCCCGAGAAATATCACGGGCTGACGAATACCGATACCAGATACCGCCAGCGCTACATTGATCTGATCATGAATCAGGAAGTGCGCGACACCTTTGTGAAGCGCTCCCGTATCATCAGCGCAATCCGCCGCTATCTTGATGGGCAGGGCTTCCTTGAGGTGGAGACGCCGATGCTCGTGGCGAACGCAGGCGGTGCGGCCGCAAGACCGTTCTCAACCCATTACAACGCGCTGAATGAGGATGTGAAGCTTCGTATCTCTCTGGAGCTCTATCTGAAGCGTCTGATCGTAGGCGGCATGGAGCGCGTGTACGAAATCGGCCGTGTGTTCCGCAACGAAGGCCTTGATACAAGACATAATCCGGAGTTCACACTGATGGAGCTCTACCAGGCATATACGGATTACCACGGCATGATGGATCTCACCGAGAATCTCTACCGCCACGTCGCGCAGGAAGTCCTCGGTACGACTGTCATCACATACAACGGCATCACGATGGATCTCGGCAAGCCGTTCGAGCGCATCACGATGGTGGAAGCTGTAAAGAAATATTCCGGCGTCGATTTCAATGAAATCCACACGCTGGAGGAGGCGCAGGCCGCCGCGAAAGAACATCACATCGAGTACCAGCCGCGGCACAAGAAAGGCGATATCCTGAATCTTTTCTTCGAGGAGTTTGTGGAAGAGCACCTTGTCCAGCCAACCTTCGTCATGGATCATCCGGTGGAAATTTCCCCGCTGACCAAGAAGAAGCCAGGAAACCCGGACTATGTGGAGCGCTTTGAGTTTTTCATGAACGGATGGGAGATGGCGAACGCCTACTCCGAGCTGAACGACCCGATCGATCAGCGCGAGCGTTTCAAAGCGCAGGAAGAGCTGCTCGCTCAGGGCGATGAAGAAGCCAACACGACCGATGAGGACTTCATGTACGCACTTGAACTCGGAATGCCGCCGACAGGAGGAATTGGATTCGGAATCGACCGGATGGTTATGCTGCTGACTGATTCACCAGCAATAAGAGATGTTTTACTCTTTCCGACGATGAAGAGTCTGGATAAGTAAAATCAAGGAAACCGGCAGCCCCGCTTTTTATAGCGGGGCTGTTGATTTTGCCAGAGTAGCCCGTTCGGCAAACCATTTCTGTACTGTCTCCAGGCTGACCTTGACCGCCCGGGCAATTTTGTCGGCCGTCATACCCATGTCCTGGAGTTCATAAGCAGTTTCTCTGGCCTGCTCCTGTCTGCCCTCCTGTATTCCTTTCTGTCTGCCTTCCTCAATTTCGTCCCACATTAACATTTTCAGCGCTTCATGCATGGCAGGAAACCTCCTTTTCATTTCTTCATACCGCTCATGGTTTGCCTGTACGCTCACCTGCAGGATGGCGTCCACATTCGCGAGCTCTCCTTGACCTGTAAAAATGAAAGCCGATGACTCTGTGCTTTCGGCACTCCCGTCATCGCCGTCGGCATTCGCAATTCGCATCATTCGTTTTGCTCATGCTGCTGTATTGCTCATACCGTCTTGCCCGTCCGATGTCCATTCGCCGGTGCATGCAAGTATGCCCGTCGATGGCCGCCGTCCGGGGCTTTCTCGATAAATTCCCGGATATCTTCTTCTCCGGCGTTCCTGGACAGCACTTTCAGACTCAGGTGCTTCCGGCTTTCCAGTTCTTTTGTCACAACCACCTGCGCGGGGATGAACAGCCTTTCTATATAATATACACCCGGATATTTCTTTTTAACCGGAAATCCGTATTTTTCCAGGTTGGAGAACATCTCCCTTGGGTGTTCCTCCCGGAAGAGAGATACTGTCAGCTGGTCTACGGGGATTTGGTCTGTTCTTTCCCCGAGTCCTTTATAAATGCAGGCATAACCGACCGTCTTGAAAAAATCATCGACCGACAGAGCGTCCCCCGGTGATTTGTATTCTATGATGTTATACCGTCTGAAAATATGTCCGATCTCGTTTTTCACACGTACGTTGTCCCGCTTTCGGATGACCAGCAGGTCGATCTGAAGGGGTTTTTTGCTTAAGTTGTATTCCCGCTGAAAGTCCAGATCCGTCCGGTTGGCGTACAGTTCCAGTTCCGCGGCGGCACAGAAAGCGGGATGCCATTGGATGTCTGTATCGGACAGCGTTATGCTTTTATCAGTCACTGGAAGCCTCCTTTGTTCTTACTCTGCATTTTTCCATACTGCAAGGCTTTATTGTTATAATTTTATTATACAGAGCAATAATGGGGTTTTCAATCAAAATTAAAAAAACATTTCCATTTATGACAGAAATGATACCTTGTAGCTGAAATTGATCTGCTGCGGAAGAGATCATGGTCAGCATTTGTGAAGAAAATTTGCTTCCAGCAGCCGGTAATCATAATCGTTAAAGACAGCCTGCTTCAGGACGCCGCTGAGTTTTTTGATGGACCGGGTCTTCAACTGTCGAAGACCCGACTTTATGCGGCCTGCAGCGATTTTTCTTTTATCAACTGTTGAAGATCCGAGATCTGTACAGCCTTTGTACAGGATCATGCTATAGAGATACTTATAGAATATCAGATATTTTTTTACAAAACCGCAGAATTGTGATATACTGTTGGAAAATGTAAGTATAATGCTGTAAAATCCTATAAAGAGGCAGGAGAGAATCCGTTTTTTGTAAAAGTTGGGATATCTTGAGGATTAACCTGAAAAAGAAATGGTTTTGGACGGGGAGGCGGACAGATGCCTGAAAAAAGATTAAATAAGAGTATTTTTTTAATGTATTTAGTATCGAATAATTATATGCAGAAACATAACCTGACGATAAAGGAATTTGTGGAATTGGACCGGAAGTATGCAATCCTGAATTATATAATGGAGTGCCCGGATATTTTTGATAACATGTCTGAGTCTGAAATAGTGGAGGAGATTGATCAGTATATTGGTTAAGTTTAATATACCTCTTTATCACGGGACTGTACCATTTCTCGAAAGGAGAATAAGGATAACGATGTGTACGAGATCTGAATTGCAGGCACTACTGAGAGAAGTGAGTCATGCCTCCAGTAAACTTTATGGAGATAAATTGAATAAGATTATTCTTTATGGTTCCTATGCCCGTGGTGATCAGACAGAAGAATCCGATATAGATATTATGAAGAACTGATGAGTGTTATGCAATGATGCTCCCGGAACGGAATTACAAAGGCGAATTATTATTACCGGTTCTGGCGTGTAAGAAAAATCTGCCTGGAGAATCTTCCAGAGGAAATGCCCCCAGCTTGCCGCTTCTGTCCCGGCAGGACTTCTTAACGTTAGTGAGGAAGCGGTGGATGCACCGGGGTGGGGGCTTGACATCTTGATGAAAGACATTTGACGGATTGACGATACATGACTTATAACAGGAGGTGGCACATGAACACATTACCGATAGAGGATATGAGCAATACGTTCCTGGAGCATTCAATGGTCATTAATAACTTTGTTATCAAAGTAGGAAGCCAGATCAAAGACAGTTTGTGCCGGGTATTCGGAGACAGTGTCCAATATCAATGGCTGGAAAATAATAATGATATTGTGGTTCCGGACGTGTCTATCATATGTAATCTGCGGGATCGGAAAAATGTTTCATTCACAGGAATCCCGCGATTTGTGATGGAGGTTTTATCAAATGCAACCGAGGATTACGACAGACATGAGAAAATGCAGATATATTGCAAAACTGGCGTATCAGAATATTGGCTTGTTGATTGGAGAAAAAGACAAGTGGAAATATACTTGTTTGATGGAAAACCTGATGGCAGTTTATATTCGTACTTATATAAAACGGTAACGGAAAGTAACAAAGATGAGCTGCAGATCATCATGTTTCCAAACATCACAATAACGTTTGATGAACTGTTTGATTTTGGAATGCAATAAT
>CANQUH010000234.1 GCA_947626965.1 uncultured Lachnospiraceae bacterium | reverse complement strand
CCAGACATTTTCCGACAGTCCCTTTTCTGATTCTTCTTTATGAAATTTCCCGTCTGTATCTGTTCCTGTTCCTTGCCTCCACCTGGAAGGCCTTCTCCATAGCCGGAGTCAGCTCCGGAGAATCTTTCTTAAGATATTCTGTGTCTATCATTCCATGACTAAACTGCCGAATTAAAAGACCTACTGTATCATTCGCTACAGGTACGATCACCACATCATAGAATTCTTTTAGAAACACTCTTTTTTCTGCGTGTCATGCAGATAGTTTTTTACTGCATCCAGGAACCCAACGGCTTTATCATACTGCTCAGCGGCTTCCTCTCTGGAAACAACAAAGAAATCTGCATAATCTGTATTATTTCTGATCTGAAATGCCTGACTGATATATTTTGAATATTTTTTATCCAAACGGTTCGTTTTAATATATTCTTTTTGAAAATGCGCTATTACCGACGAGTGCTTTGAATAATCAATTCCTTCCAATGCAAGAATAGCTCTGACACCTGTAAACATTGCATAATAGGATCTTCCTATCGAATCTTTATAATTTCCACATTCCAGAAGAATTTTAGCCGAATCCAGTCTTTCCTGTGCTGATTCCAAACGGTACTTCATAAGTTCCAGGCGATTTTCATGCAACGATTTCAACTCCTTCCTGTTTGATATTTCTATAGTAAGGAATATCTTCCTGAAACTGTATATATTCTTTATATGGAATAACAGCAGGTGAAACAATGATTTCATATTTCAGCTCTAAATCAGAAGAAACATCCCAAACTTTCTTTAACTGCTCCTGCAGCAGTTTACGTTCACCGTCTACAATTGCAACCATATCAATATCAGAGCCAGCATTAAAATCTCCTCTTGCATAGGAGCCATATAAAATAATTTTCATAAGATTATCTCCGTATACTATACGATAAACATCCGCAATCCTGTGAACAATAATCTCCAATTCATTTCTGGTACACATGTATTTTCTCCTTTCTCTCTTTTCTAGTCAAAAACGCCGCCGCTGCCCATGAAACTGCCTTTTCATTGTCAATTATACACATTTTCATATATTTTTTCAATCTCTCACGATGAATTCAGGTCACTTGTCCGGATATGTAGTTACTGCTTTGTCCCGCCGCTATACATCGGCAATTATTCAATTTGCTGCGGTGATATTTTGATTGAACCGATACCCCACTCTCCGCACCGTCTGAATATAGACCGGATGGCCGGGATCTTCTTCAATCTTTTCCCGGATGTGACTGATATGACTCATGACAACACTGTAATTTCCTGCATACGGCTCTTTCCAGATAATATCGTAGATCTGTTCTTTGCTGAACACCTGTATTAACCCCGCGGCAAATAAACACAAAACTCCGCTCCCTCCCCTTCTTTTGACCGCACTTCCATATACCCGCCATGCAGGCGTACAATCTCCCGCGCAAGATAAAGGCCAATGCCAAGCCCCGGTTCGCTGTACGCACGTTCAGAACGGTAAAACCGCTGAAAAATCAATCCCTGCTCTGACTCACGAATACCACATCCTTGGTCCCTGACATGAATACACCAGAACAAACCATATCCGGTGACAAATATCTCAATCTGTCCTTTGCATGGCGAGTATTTAACCGCATTATCAATCAGATTTCCAATTGCTTCCTGCATCCATCTGGGATCAAACGGGCAGACAACCCCACTTGGTTCTATCTGCATTTCAATTTCCTTTTGTCTCGCTTCCTGAATTTTTTCTTCGCTGCATCTTAAAATCATATCATCCAATGCACCCGCAGCCGGATGAACCTGGATCATTTCCAGTTCCATCTGTGAAGCCTTTATCAGCATGCTTACCAAAAAATCCAGTTTCTCAGACTGCCGGCAGATTAACTCCAGGTATTCTCTGTCTTCCCTGGAAACATCAGGACTTCCGCTGACAAGTTCCGAATAAACCATGATATTGGACAATGGAGTTTTTATCTGGTGTGAAACATTTGCAAGGAACTGCTGCATAACACGCATCTCATGCTGCTGCTTTTGCTTCTGGTGACGCAGACAGTCAAGAAGATCATTTACCGCCTCTCCGATTGCCATTTCCATACTCTCATCATAGAAAACCGCTGTGTAGTCGCCTTTCGCCGCCTGGAGCAGTCTCTGCCTGATACGGTCAAGCATTGCTTCCACATGGTGTCTGTACAGCATCGTACTCCCAACAGCCGCCGCTGCTGTAAGCAGCGCCAGTATCACCGCGGCGAACGCGAATGTTGTGTGCCCCATCCTCCACACCTCCCGGAATTTTCCTGCCTATCCCTTTTCCTCCGATGTTACTGTTTGCTTCCCTGCGGATCCGTAAACGCAACAACGCTCTGACCACATGTACCCCGCGCCATACACATTTCTGATATACACAGGCCGTGCCGGATCATCTTCCAGCTTTTCCCTCAATCGCCGTATCACGACAGCCACCGCATTCTCTTCTACGGAATTCGGATCGTCCATCCACAGATAATCCAGGATTTTGTCCCGTGAAAGCACATGATTCGCATGAGCGACAAGATAGGCCAGAAGCTTCTGTTCCCTGGCACTCAGCTGCAGCGATACTCCATGTTTTCGAAAGCTTGCCTTCTCAAATTCAAACTCAAATGGTCCCCTGCAATAAACATTTTCTCTTCTGCTCGTTCGCCGCAGCAATGCCTGAATTCTTGCCGTCAGCACCCGCAGGCTCACCGGTTTCACAATATAATCATCCGCCCCGGCATCCAGTCCGCCAACCATGTCGCATTCCATTCCCCTGGCTGTCAAAAGAATAATTGGCAAAGCATCATCCTTAAGCTCCCTGCAAAGCCTGAATCCATCCCCATCCGGCAGACCGGCATCCAGCAGCAGCAGGTCAAACGTTTCCTTCGCAAGCATATTTTTTGCATCCGCAATGGAAAAGCCGGCTTTCATCTCATATCCTTCCCGCTCTAATCCCACACAAATACCGCGGTTTAAAATTGGATCATCCTCAATAAAAAGTATGCGCTTCATCCTAATCTCCTCTGTCTGATCAATCAGGCCGCCGCATAATGCGGCCAGCCCTTCATTTATTCTTTTAATAATTCTATCAGCTTTCCTCTCTGCAGGAAACGATACAGTACAACCGGTATCAGGCTGCAAAAAGCAAACAACACCGCAAAGAACAGCAAATTTGGCAATATTGAGAGCTGATACGGTGTGTGATAAGTGTTGACAGCGGCGGATATCAGATAAGAGAGCGGAAGTCCCACCGCCAGAGAAATTCCGCCTGCAATCAATGCGTAATGAAATCCCTCCGCAGCCATCATAATTTTCTGCTGGCGGCGCGTCATACCGATACTCTGCATCGCAGCCAGCTCCCGCCGGCGGCTCTGAATGCTGACTGCCATCATATTTCCATAATTCAGGAAAGTCAGTACCACAAGAACCGCGCAAAGACTGCCGCCAATCACACGCAGGCGAAGTTCATTCTCATACAGCATCTCATAATCTTCCATTTTCGCTGAAAGTTTCAGATCGTCATGATTCTCCAGTACTTCCGATACTGCCTGATCTGCTGTTGTGTCAAACGCTTCCTCATAATCAACATCCAAAAGCTCCAGAATTGGCACGTTTACAAGCTCCCGGAACAATTCTTCGCACACTACAATATCCGGCATCACATCATTCGTAAAGTAAACCGGCGTCTCCATTCCATCTCCTGACCACTTTACTGTCACTGAACTCTCCTGCGGCTGCCCGTAAACCTGAAAGCTTAACTCTTTCCCAACCAGAGACTCCGCTGATATGGATAAAAATCCAAAGGCAATCGCCCCTTCTCCCCGGAAAAAAGCCTCTTTATCCAGATTTCTGCTCCCCTGCTTATTCAGGGCGTCAAATTCTGCTTCGTCGATTCCCACCAGGCGTCCCTGTCCCTGCCCCGGATACGTTTCATCACCGGGCGATCTGTTTTTCCAGACCTTGAGATTTTCTTCCAGCTGACCCTCTGACATGACCGGCAGGTCATAAACCGCTTCCATGTAGTCTTTCATTATTTCGTAAGTATCCGCATAGTCATACTGTACTTCCTGTGAATACACCTTCCGCACCGTTTTTACCCCATCCAGTCTGGATACCTGTTCTGTCAGTTCTTCCGTGATCCCCGCGTGCTCCTGGTCATCCCGCAATCTGGAATTCAGAATCCGTGCGTCATATTGATACTGTTTGTTCAAAATCGCTTTCGCGCTGCTTTGCTGCAAAATAACACTCACAACCAGAAATACGATGATAACCATACAAAGCGACGCGGCTGATACTATGAAACGCTTCCTGCTGCGGAAGATATTCCAGCGGGCCATCTGAAACATCCCGATTTTTTTTGTGCTTCGTTTCTGTTTCCCTGGCCGAACAGACTCATTGAACCGGACAGCTTCAATCGGCGTCAGCCTGGCTGTCTTTTCCAGCAGCTGCCGGCACCCGCTCCAGACTGCCAGCAGGGTAAATACAGACGCCAGGAGCAGCAATATTGGATGAAACACCACTGCCTGCCGCATTCCCGCCTCACCTGACAACGCACCCAGCATATGAGGAACTATCCGCAGTGCCACCAAACATCCCAGCGAAAGACCTGCCAGAATCCCAGGCAGTACATTCCAGAAAATCTGCCATAACAGATACTTTTTCATCTGACTTACAGTCATTCCAATCGTCTTATACTGCCCATAATGCTTTATCTCCCTGGCAACAGAAATATAAAAGATATTATAAACGAACAAAGCCCCGCTGACCAGTGTCATGACCGTCAGAAACAGAATGCCCGCTGCCAGCCTGACAAACTTTACCAACAGCAAAGTATCGCTGTATATCACCTGATTCCCGATGAGACCGATCTGATTCCCCAGTTTTCTGATGTACGCACTGCTGTACAGCGGATTCTCCAAAGAGATATACAAAACCCCATTCGTGATGTCTGTCTGTTTCACTCCTGTTCTCTCGTAAAATTCCTTTGAAATATACCCGTTGTTGTGACTGCCGTATTCTTCAAACCATCCTGCCAGGTAAAAAACAGTTTCGTAGTCATTCAGGTCGGAATCCTCTGAAAGAGAACTCCAGATCAGAGGGATCTCCATCCCTGTCTCCGGCTGTTTGATCCCAAGGTCTGACAATGCCTGCGTCGAAAGCATAATTTCATTTTCTTTTTCCGGGTAAGTCCCCTCCCACATGACAAACGCAGGCCGACATTGTTTTTCCCAGCAGATTTCATCCGCCCACCAGAACCGTATCCTGTCCTTTCCGTCATCTGAATCTGTAACCGCACATTTTACTGCCAGTCCGGCGCACTTCACTCCGTCCGCTTTCCGCACTTTCTGAATCTGTTCATCCGTTGGCTCAGGCAAAGAAACATCATACTTAATTCCCTCTGAAGCCAGATTCCGCTCGGTCACCGTCTTATAATAACTGATACCAAGGCTGAACACCACTGTAATCAAAAATGCAGTCATGGCTATTGAAAAAATCATCATCAGATTCTGCCGCAGATTTTTGCGATACGCTTTACCGGCCAGCATCCTGAGAATTTTTTTATTTCTGATCTTCATCATGGATTTTCCATAATCTCCTTCCTGCCGCTGTTTTTTATGCGCATATCTTTCCGTCCTCAATCCGGATAATGCGGCCTGCCAGCTGAGCAATCTCCGGATTATGGGTAATCATCACGATCGTCTGCGA
>CANQUH010000233.1 GCA_947626965.1 uncultured Lachnospiraceae bacterium | reverse complement strand
ATCCTGCAGACGCTGAACGGCGCGACGGTGACGGTGGACATGGACGGGGATACGGTCTGCCTCGGGCAGAACTGCGAGGTGAAGCTCCATCTGGACGAGGAGGAAGGAGTCTCCTTTGACTTAAAGACCGGGGAAGTGTTCGCGGATATCAGCGGTACGCCGGTTGCGCTGCAGCTCGGGGATTCTCAGGCGCGGACAGAGGAAGCGGTATTTTCCGCGGATGTCCGGGTCGGGAGCGCGAATGTCTTTGTGTACGCGGGGACGGTGCAGGCGGACGAGGAGATTGTGGAGAGCGGCGAGGCGGCCGGAATCCTGGCGGACGGGACGACGGTGCGCGGCATCTCTCTGCAGTCGATGGATGAGTTCCTGCTGGAGCGGACGGCTTCCCTCGCGGACGACGCGGCGCTCTGCTTCACGAAGGAGCAGATCAGTGAAGTGCAGGAGGAGCGGAAGGCCGCGATGGCGCAGGTGATCGCGGACCGGCAGGAGGAACAGAGGCAGGCGAGGGTTGAGCAGCAGCGCGAGGCCAACCTGCAGAACGCTCTTGCGGACGATGCGGATGAAAATGCCGGGGGCGGTTCCTCTGGCGGATACAGTTCTGGCGGCACAGGAGGCAGTTCCTCCGGCGGCGCGGGCAGCGGCTCGTCAGGAAACGGTGCGGGCGGCTCCGGGGATTCCGGTTATTCGGAAGCGCCCGGCGTCGTGGATATCGGCGGGGATTCCGGGAGTGTGCCGGAGGAACCGGCGGCAAATACCTGCACAATTGAGATCCGCTGCGACACGATCCTCAACAACATGGACGACCTGCGTGAAGGAAAGAGCGCGTATGTGCCGTCGAACGGCGTGATCCTCTCGGCCTCCACCCTGGAATTTACCGAAGGGGATACGGTCTTTGACGTGCTGCAGAACGCATGCAGCCTGGCCGGGATTCAGCTGGAATATTCCTACACGCCGGCCTATGACAGTTATTATATAGAAGGAATCAATAACCTGTATGAGTTTGACTGTGGAAATGAATCGGGATGGATCTACAAAGTGAACGGATGGTCTCCAAATTATGGGTGTTCTTCCTACTATGTAGAGAATGGGGATGTGATTTCCTGGTGTTATACCTGCCAGGGACTTGGAGCCGATGTCGGCGCGAGCGTGGGATGAGCTTTCACTGGCTGTGGCAGGAAAATTTAGAAATGAACAGAAAGGCGGGCCATGGAGATGAAAAGGAACAAGAAAAATGTCCGCTGTCGGATAACGGTCTGGGTCCTTACGGCCTGCCTGCTGTCCGGCACAGTCCTGACAGGGGCGGCGGAAGAGATTCCGCGGGAAGAACCGGGAGCGGAGACAGGCCTTGAGCTGGTAACGGAAGAGGCTTTTGAGGAGTATGAAATGCTGTCTGACGGCCAGGATGCGGAAGAAGAGCCGATATTTTTGGAAGAAGACGACTGGATAGCGGCGGACGATTCTGGGAATGAGCCGGAAACAGATACTCTGGAAGAAGAAGCGGAACCGGAGACTTCCGAAGGACAGACAGGGGAGGAAGATGTAAAGCGTGAACCGGAGGCGGAAGGATCCGAGGGTGGGACGGAGCATCTGGCAGAAGTGTTTGACGTTGAGGATATGGGAAGCCTGACGGCAGAGGAACTTTCTCTGCTGGCCGGCCCGGACGACCCGGCGGCAGAGGAACTGGCGCTGCTTGCCGTCCGGGAGGCCCAGGCTGCCGCAGCAGAGGCGTCTGCGTATGCTTCTCCTGATCTGAGTGGGAAATTCTCTGAGATTTACGGCAGAGCAGGCAGCTATCTGCGCAGTGCGGTCACTGATCCGATTATCAACTCAATCGGAGGGGACTGGGCTGTACTTGGTCTTGCGCGGGCAGGCTATCCGGCGGGAGATGCATATTACACGAAGTACGCGAAAAATGTCAGTGAGGAAGTCACACGGGTCGGAGGCGTGCTCTCAGATGTGAAGTATACGGAGTATTCGAGGGTGATTCTGGGACTGACCGCGGCCGGTTATGACGCGGGCAATGTGGCGGGCTATGATCTGGTTGCGCCGCTGTCAGACCTTGAAAATGTCGCCTGGCAGGGGATCAACGGGCCGATCTGGGCGCTGATCGCACTGGATTCACACGATTATGATGTTCGCCAGGCTTCAGATGGGAAAATGCAGGCGACGAGGCAGAACCTGATCGGGGCTATCCTGGAAGGGCAGCTCGGCGATGGAGGCTGGTCGATCTCCGGTTTTTCCGCGGACCCGGACATGACGGCGATGGCGCTCATGGCGCTGACTCCGTATTACGTGGACGGCGGAACCTGGTCGGTTTATGGGGAAAATGTGACGGTGCGCCAGGTGGTCGATCAGGCGCTGGAGACGCTTTCTTCCCTGCAGGATGCTTCCGGCGGCTACGTCAGTTACAATGAACCGAACAGCGAATCCTGCGCGCAGGTGCTTACTGCGCTGGCCGGGCTTGGGATCGACCCGGAAAAGGATGCAAGGTTCCAGAAGAACGGCAGATCGGTGTTGGACGCGCTGCTGTCGTATGAGGACGGTTCTGGCGGTTTCAGTCACACGCCCGGGTCGGGAGTGAACGGAATGTCCTGTGAGCAGGCATATTACGCGCTGGCGGCGTACAGCAGGTATCTGAACGGGCAGAACCGTCTGTATGACATGACGGATGTGGCGTCCCTGAAAGCGGTTCCGAAGCCGGAGGATTTTGTGCTGGACCCGGAGCCGGAGACAGAACCGGCATCGGAAGTCACCTCCGGAGGGGATGGAAGCGTTGAAAACGGGGATGACGGTTCTGACGGGAATAACAAGCCGGGAGGGACTGGAAACAGCGGTTCCAATGGGAATAACAAACCGGGAGGGACCGGAAATAACGATTCCGGCGGGAATAACAAACCAGGCGGGAGCGGAAATAATGGTTCTGATGGGAACAACAAACCGGGAGGAACCGGAAATAACGGTTCTGACGAGAGTGATAAGCCGAACGGTACCGGGGACGACGGTTCTGACGGGAACAGCAAGCCGGATGAAACCGGAGGAGACAGCGGGGACGGAACCGGCAGCTCGGGCGGAAGTGGAAACAATGGTTCCGGCAGCGGCAGCACATCTCGTCCGGGCGGCAGCACCCATTCTCTCGGAAATACAGGCAGTGGTTCTTCATCAAAAGGAAGTTCGTCTTCCGGAGGCGGTTCTTCCTCCGGCGGATCTTCTGCGGGAAAGAAAGTTGCGGAAGGCATGGCGGAGGTTGAATTGGATGGGAAGCGGTATGTCGTGGACGAAAAAGCGGCGTCCCTGATCGAAAGGATACGGGAGCTTTCTAGTAACAGCGGCTTTGAAGATCGTGGAGAAGACGGAGGACCTGACGAGTCTGAGATCGAAACACTGGTTCAGATTTACAGAGAGTACCTGGAGCTTTCCGAGGAACAGCAGGCATACGTTCTGAATTACGACGTGCTGGAAGAGATGACGGAGCAGGCCGGTGAGCAGAACCATCAGGATTCGGATACGAAGATCCGCGCGGAAGGCGTGGAGTGGTACATAAAACTGGAGGTTTCTCCGGTCGCGGAGACGGATGTGTTCTACCGGGAGCTGCAGGGCAGTATCGGGAGCGGGATGCTCCGGACACTGTACCGGATCGGATTTACGGATCTTCTGACTGGGGAAGAATATCAGCCGGAGCGGGAAGTCGCTCTTGTGGTTCCGGCGGATGGCGCGTTCCTGGAAGATGGAAGCGGGCAGGGACAAAGTGTGGGGACTGACGGAACAGGTCTGTATGACAGCCTGGTGGACGAAGAGCAGTTCCTGGTCATACTGGTCAGCGGAGATGGTTTGATCTGGTATCCGGATTTTGTCAGTGAAGATGGTGCGTTTCTGCTGAAAGCAAAAGGCTTTACCCATTTCGGCATTGCCGAGGCGCTGGCAGAATCTTCTCTTGTGCTGGAAGATGAGACGGAAAGTGAGGCAGAGACGGAAGCCGTGACCGAGGCGGAGACGGTTCCGGAAACTGCCCCGGAGTCGGAATCAGAAACCGAAGCGGCGGTTGCGGCCGCGGGCTTTGGCGGGCCGGTGGTTGTCCTGTGGATCATCATGCTGGTGGTCGGGACGAACATTCTGGTGCTGTCGTTCCTTGGGAAGAAGGGGTATCTGAATTTTCCAGGGGGAGAGTAGAGGGGAGAAACATATGGATCATGGATTCGGACAGTTTCACCCGCGGGTGATTTTCTTATACTGTATCGGAGCGATCGGGATGGCGATGTTTTTCGGCCACCCGGCGTTCCTCCTCCTTTCGGGCGGGATGTCGGTCCTGTTCTTCCTCACGGTGAAGGGCAGGAGCGGCGTCCGGTTTCTGGGCGGCATGGCAGGAGTGGTTGTCGTGTTCGCGGTCATGAACGGGGCCTTCAACCCGATGGGGGATACCGTGCTGTTTACTTATTTTGGTTCAAGGACGTTCACGCTGGAGGCGCTGTGCTTCGGCCTGTCCGCCGGCGTCATGTTCTTTACGGTCTGCCTGTGGTTCGCCTGCTACAATGAGCTGATGACGAGCGACAAGTTCCTGTACCTGTTCGGCTCGTTCGCGCCGGCAGTCTCGCTGGTGCTGTGCATGGTGCTGCGCTTCCTGCCGAACCTGAAGCGGAAGGCGCAGATGACCGCAAACGCGCGGCGGTGCATCGGCATGTCGCCGGACAACGGAGCGAAACGGGAGCGGCTGGAGCACGGGATGACGATCCTCTCGGTGCTCACCTCCTGGTCGCTTGAGGGCGCGGCGGTCACGGCGGATTCCATGAACAGCCGCGGGTACGGCTGCGGGGAACGCACAAGGTTTGCGGTTTACAAAAAGACAAAGGCGGACACGGCGCTCACGGCGCTGCTGGTATTCTGTATCGCGGCGGTGGCCGTCTGTGCGGCGGCCGGGGGTATGCGCGTGCAGTACCTGCCGTCCATCGAGATTCCGAAAGCTGGGACGGCCTGCGTCTGCGGGCTGGTCTTTTACGGGATCTTCCTGGCGGCGGCGCCGGTCATTAATATTTGGGAGGGTTTAACGTGGCGCATTTTGAGATCAAGGATCTGACATTTACTTATCCGGGGGCGGAGAAACAGGCCCTGCGCGGGGTGAACCTCGCGATTGAGAGAGGGCAGTATATCACGCTCTGCGGAAAGAGCGGGAGCGGCAAGACGACGCTGATGCGGCATTTAAAGAGCGTGCTGGCCCCGCACGGGGAGAAAAGCGGGAAGGTGCTTTTTGGCGGGAAGGAGCTCTCGGAATCGGACATGCGGGAGCAGAGCGCGAAGATCGGCTATGTCATGCAGAACCCGGACAGCCAGATCGTCACGGACAAGGTATGGCATGAGCTGGCGTTCGGGCTGGAGAGCCTTGGCTGCGACCAGCGGACCATGCGGATGCGCGTGGCGGAGATGGCGAATTATTTTGGGATACAGACATGGTTCCACAAGAAAGTGTCCGACCTGTCCGGCGGGCAGAAACAGCTCCTGAACCTGGCTTCGATCATGGCGATGCAGCCGGAGGCGCTGATCCTGGACGAGCCGACGAGCCAGCTGGACCCGATCGCGGCGGCGGATTTCCTGAACACGGTCCGCAAGATCAACCTGGAGCTGGGGACGACGGTCATCCTGTCGGAGCACAGGCTGGAGGAAGTTTTCCCGGCGGCTGACCGGGTGGTCGTGATGGAGCAGGGACGTATCCTCGCGGACGACACGCCGGTGAACATCGGCAGGAAGCTGGAGGAGGA
>CANQUH010000232.1 GCA_947626965.1 uncultured Lachnospiraceae bacterium | reverse complement strand
CCGCCAGCTGCCTGCATTTTTCCGGGCCTCGTTCAGCATCTCTTCCGTATAGTCGACAGCGGTTACCTGATAACCCGTCTCCGCAAGAATGATCGCGAAAAATCCCGGACCGGTTCCGATGTCAAGAACTGCCGTGTCCTCCGCCCTTTTCTGTGTTCCGGATCGCCTGATTTCCCGCAGCCATTTTTCGCGCTGACCGCTTTTCAGTTCTTCCTGATTCACCTCGGAGTATCCGGCTGCGCGGCCGGTCCAGTATTTTTCTATATCTTCCAAAAACTGCGGCATATTTACCTGCTCTCCATTCTTCTCTTTATACTTTCAAAGTCAAAGCCAAACTGTGCAGGCAGAAGTTTCGTTCCACCAGATCTCTTCAGCAGGATTAAAGCCGGCTGTGCGGACTCTGCCTGCTACCGCGCCATACCTACAGCACCGAGTCAATCAGCTTCCTGGTATATTCCGTCTTCGGATGATTGATGATCTCATCCGGCGCACCGTGTTCCATGACCTCTCCTCTGTACAGGACGATCACATCCTCGCAGAACGCCTGCACCAGCGCCAGGTCATGGCAGATCAGCAGGAAGGAGAGATTTTTCTCCTTCTTCAGCCGGATCAGCAGTTCCAGCACCTGCTTCTGCACTGTCACGTCCAGCGCGCTGGTCGCCTCATCACAGATCAGGATCGAAGGTTCGATCGCAAGAGCCCGCGCGATTGCGGCTCTCTGGCACTGTCCGCCGCTCACCTCATGCGGATAGCGGCCGGCAAATTCCGGCTCCAGTCCGCACAGTACCAGAAGTTCCTCTACCTTTTTCTTTACATCGGTCTTTTTCATGCCGCTGTTCACAAGGCTCTCCCCAATTCCATCCCCCAGCGTATATCTTGGATTGAACGACTCCATCGGCATCTGGAACACCATCTGGATTTCTTTGTAAGTGTCTCTCAATTCTTTTCCTTTTACCTGTGTGATATCTTTTCCGTTCAGGACGACCCTGCCTTCCGTGATATCAATCAAATGCGTGATCATTTTCGCGATTGTGCTTTTCCCGCTTCCTGACTCACCGACGATGCCGAGACACTGTCCGCGTTCCAGGGAAAAGCTCACATCGCTCACCGCAGTGAACGACTTTTTCCCGGAAGTGAACACTTTCCTGAGATGTTCCGCCTGTAAAATTATTTCCGCCACGGCTTTCCCTCCTTACGCCGCGGATCCGTTCCGCTTCAGATGCAAAACAGAGTCCATGAGCTTTCTGGTATATGCGTTCTCTGAATGATTGATCACACGGTCTGTCGGCCCGTAATCCATCACTTCCCCATGCTGGAGTACAAGAACCTTATCCGCCATGACATTCACCACGCCGATATTATGGGTAACCACGATCATCGCCGTGTTATAGTCGTCGCGCATCAGTTTCATCTCCTCCACCACCTGTTTCTGCACCGTCACGTCCAGCGCGCTGGTAGGCTCATCCGCAAGCAGCAGAGACGGGCGCTGCATCATGGCGGTACAGATTCCGACTCGCTGATTCATGCCGCCGGACAGCTCAAACGGATAACTGTCCAGCACGCGCTTCGGGTCGTCGAGCTTTATCTTTCCCATGACCTCCGAAGCCCGCTCATAAATCTCTTTTCTGGACACTTTCTCATGTTCCGACATGCTCTCGTAGATCTGGTCTCCCACCGTGCGGATCGGGCACAGCGCGGCCTTACAGTCCTGAAAGACCATGCCGATCTCCGGCCCGAGAAGTTTTCTCAGCTCTTTCTCCGGCATGTCGACGACGTTCTGTCCCTTGTACCAGATATCTCCTCTGGTCACCATACCTCCCTTTCCGAGAAGCCCCATGACCGCTTTGATGATCGTACTCTTTCCGCTCCCGGATTCCCCGACGACCCCGAGGATTTCCCCGGCATGAAGTTCAAAACTGACGTCCTTCACGACCGGTCTCCCATTGTAACAGATTGTGATGTGCTCTGTCCGCAGCAGTGGTTCCGCCATAATTCCCTCCTGAATTCCAAGGCAGAAAGCGCTTCCGCTTTCCGCCTCCCAGATAACATGACTTTTCAGTATTTTTCAAAGTCAGTGCCAGACAGGCATCCGGCACTTCCCAATCACTCTTGCTATTCTATATCCAGATCTGCCGTGATCTCATAGTAGTCGCACGGATGCGCTGCCATACCGGTCACGTTGGCTTTTGTCACGATTCCCATGTTCAGATGCGCTACAAAGAAGAAGGAACAGTCATCGAGGATCATCTGCTGCAGCTCCACCGCAAGCTCTCCCCTCTTTTCCTTATCAAAAGTGGTATGGAGTTCTTCTACCTTTGCGCTGAGTTCCTCGTTCTGATAGTTTCCATAATTTTTGGAACCGACAACCGTACTTGTGAAGAAATATTCCGGATCGCCGGTCGGAGCCGTCATTGTAGAGCTTACATACAGATCAAAGTCGCCGTCCCCGGCAAATGTTCTGTGGTCTGCCGTGTTGTTAATCTGTACGTCAATACCGATCGTCTTGAGCGTATCCTGCGCATATGTAGCCAGCAGCGGCTGTTCCAGACGGTTCGGGTAAGTCAGCCAGTTGATCGACAGCTTTTTCCCATCTTTATCTACATAGCCATCCCCGTCCGTGTCAGTCCAGCCGGACTCCTCAAGGAGAGCCTTTGCACCTTCCGGATCGTAAGATGGAGCGGTCACTGCCTCATTTCCATAGGAAAAGCTGCTCGGGAACGCGCCTGTCGCCGGTACACAGCGGCCATACGCAAGCACCGTACAGAAATTATCCTTGTCAATTCCCATCTCAATGGCTTTTCGCACATTGATATCCTGTACGATCTCGGAATCCATGTTGAACTGCCCAAAAAAACAGCGGCTGGTCGGAATAGAGCTGATCGTGTATCCCGGGTCATTCTCAAACAGCACATAATTGTCATACTGTAATCCGTAAGTACCCTGAATATCGCCGGACTGCAGAGACGCACTCAGAGATCCCGCGTCATCAAAAGCCTTGACAATCACATTATCAACCTTTACTTCTCCGCCCCAGTAATTTTCATTTTTGACCAGCGTGATCTCTGTGGGACTTACCGCCGTCGCAATATAGGGACCGGTTCCGGCCACGTTCGCGCTGCCGCCCTCTCCCTGAATCCCATACTCCATATCAATGATCGCACCGTAGGGATCTCCAAGATAATTAATGATTGCCGGACATGGCTCTGTAGTATGGATCGTCAGAGTCAGGCCATCCGCTTCGATGCTGTCGATCAGAAGATCATAAGGGGCGCGGTCATGTACTTCCACAAGATGCTCCAGGCACTCTTTTACTGCCTGCGCATCCATCACGCGGCCGCTTGAAAACTGAACGCCGTCGCGAAGCGTGATCACGACCGTGTTGTCGTCAGTAAATTCATACTCGGTCGCCAGCCAGGGCTGTACTTCCATATTATCATCATACTTGAACAGAGTCTCTCCAACGCCGTAGCGCAGAGCGCTCCATCCCGAATAATTATCATGCGGATTCAATCCCGCGTCGCCATGAGCTTCCCCATATCCTACCGTGCCGTAAACAAATGTCTTTTCCTCTTCCGCGTGCGCCATGCTGCCCATCAGACCGGCTGTCATCGCACAGGCAAGAAGCGCCGCAATTACTTTTTTCTTCATCATATTCCTTTCCTCTCCTTTTAAATTTGCCGCGCAGGAAGAATGCCTGATACTCTTCCCGCGCCGGCTCTATCATAAAATATCTGAAACATGGCGCAGACCATATCCGGATTAGGTCCGCAGACCTCCAAAACCCATGTTCTGCCGACAGCAAAAAGCAAACGCGGACGCCTGTTCCCGCTGTCCAGATATTTTACAATCAGTTCGTTCCTGTTCACTTCCCTGCGGGTCACGAACACAGCAGCCGTTTCGCGGAACAGTGAATGCATGAACTGCAACATCAGTTCCTCTGCTTTGGATCCATGTAATCCCGCAGCGTATCACCCAGCAGATTGAAAATCATGACCGTGACGAAAATCGCCGCGCCGGGCGCGAGCACCATCCACGGCGCCACCTGCAGCATGCTGCGTCCCTCATTGATCATACTGCCCCACTCAGCCATCGGCGGTTTGACGCCAAGGCCGAGGAAGGAAAGACCGGCAAGCTCCATCATCATCGTACCGATATCAAGGACTGACGTGACCAGCACCGGCCCGGCGATATTCGGCAGGATATGTTTGACCAGAAGCTTCGGCGTGCTGCTCGCCGCCAGCCTTGCCGCCATCAGGTACGGAGAATCTTTCTGCGCGAGCGTCAGTCCTCTTGCCAGACGCGCAAATTTGGGCCAGCTGATCACCGCAAGCGCTATGATCGCGTTCTGGACTCCGCCGCCCAGCACGCCGGCCACCGCAAGCGCGAATACCAGTCCCGGGAACGCGAGAAACAGATCGGAAATACGCATCAGTATCATATCAATCCTGCCGCCGTTCCAGCCGCAGATAATACCGACCGCTGTACCAGTCACCGTGATAACCGCCACGAGCAGCAGCGTCGAAAAAATACTGGTGGTGCTTCCCGCAATAACGCGGGAAAGCATATCCCTGCCATAGCGGTCTGTTCCAAGCAGATGCGCAGAAGACGGCCCTTTCATCGCCGCCGTCAGATCCTGCGCATACGGATCATACGGACAGAGATATCCGGCAAATATCGAAACCAGAAGCAGCGCCGCGGCCAGAACCACAAATACCGCAAGTTTTGTTTTTATATGATTTTTCCTGATTTTCTGCTCCCGGACGGAAACTCCGTTCGCATCCTTTGTCACAGCTGCCGCGCTCATGCTCCGTCACCTCCAAGTCTGACTCTGGGATCGAGATAATGATAAATAATATCCGTGATCAGATTGACCACCACGTAGATCACCGCCATCCACGCCACATAAGCCTGTATGATCGGATAATCCCGCATTGTTATGGCGTCCACCGCCATCTTTCCGACCCCGTCCCACATAAAGATCGTCTCCACGATCGTCGTGCCGCCGAGCAGACTGCCGATCGACAAGGCCAGAAGCGTGATGATCGTCAGCATCGAAGATTTCATGACGCTCTTCCAGATGATCACAGAGCCCCGCACGCCGCGCGCACGCGCACCGGCCACATAATCCTTGTTCAGCTCTTCCAGAACCGTCGCTCTCACCTGCCGGGTATACTTGGACGCCATGGAAATCGCAAGCGTCAGAGTTGGCAGAACCAGGCTCTGCGCGGTATTGTTATTTGTGATGACCGGAAACCAGCCCATCCTGACGGCCAGAAAATAGATCAGCACAAGCGCCACAAAAAAGTTCGGCATCGAATTTCCGATAAAACTCAGAAAACGGATCACATAATCCACCCACCTGTTATGGTTGACGGCCGACAGAATCCCGAGCGGGATCGATAAAATCACCGTCAGCAAAATGGACGAAAGCGTCAGGAGAATCGTTGCCGGAAGTTTCTCGACAAACGTCTCGTACACATCTCTGTGCGAGGCATAGCTTTCCCCCATATCTCCGGTTGCCATTCCCGCGAACCATTTCGCGTACTGCACCAGAAATGGCTGATCCAGCCCATACTCCGCTCTCGCCGCGTCGATAATCTCCTGCGATACGCTGACGCCGGCATTGTCATACATAAACGTAATTGCGTCGCCCCCGGCAAGACGCATCATGGCAAAAGATAAAAAAGTGTCTTCGACACTTCAACTCCCCCTGCCCCTCAATCTTGAGGGGTGGGGCTTGCTTTTTTCCTTCCTT
>CANQUH010000231.1 GCA_947626965.1 uncultured Lachnospiraceae bacterium | reverse complement strand
ATGAAAGAAAAAACAAAACCGAAATACAGTATCGCTCAGAATGTCGCCTGGATGGTGAAGCTTGCCTGGAAAACGAGGAAACGGGTTCTGCTGTTCTGCGTGCTGACTGCGGTACTGGAGATATTGTACAGCCTGGCGCAGCTCTATATCGCTCCGGAGATTCTGCGCTGCGTGGAAAGCCATGCTCCCTTGGGTTTGCTGTTGGGAACCATCTTGTTCTTTACTGTTTTTCTGTTTCTGATTTTGGGCCTTAAAGATTACATTAAAGAAAATACGCTGTTTCCGCGGGTGGATGTGCGTACGGAGATTATCGGCATGATCGGCTTTAAGTGCAATACGACCTCCTATCCAAACACGCTGGACGCGGATTTCATTAAGCTCCGGGAAAAAGCGCATCTGGCCTGTGAAAGCAACAGGGAGGCGACGGAGCTGATCTGGCAGACGCTCACGCTGCTGCTCCAGAATACCGGCGGTTTCCTGATCTATCTGACGATTCTGTCTCATCTGGACTGGATGATGCTGGCAGCGGTCATCGCTGCCTGCGTCATCGGCTTTCTGGTGTCACGGTATACCAACAACTGGATGTTCACCCACCGGGAAGCGGAGGATATCTATTACGCGAAGAAACGGTATATCCGGGGAAAAGCGGAGTCGGTTGAACTGGCAAAGGATATCCGCATTTTCGGTCTGCAGGACTGGATGAATGAGCTGCAGGAGAATGTCCACGACGTCTACCTGGACTTTCGGCTGAAAGTGGAACGCATGCGCCTTCTGGCAGATATTACGGAGGCTGTGCTGACGGCGGCCCGCAATGGGATTGCCTATATTTATCTGATCCATATGGCGCTTGAGGACGGTCTGGGCGTGCCGGAATTTCTTCTGTATTTTACGGCGGTCACAGGCTTTACCGACTGGGTTATGGGAATCCTGCAGCAGGCCGTCAAACTGCATAAGCAGAGCCTGGATATTTCCTGTGTCCGGGAATTTCTGGAGTATCCGGAGCCTTTCAAATTTGAGGAGGGGGAGGCGGTTCCCGCTGCAGATGAGTATGTATCATTGTCAAATACTGCAGAAACAAAACAGTGTGCCATGGCATATGAATTGAGGCGGGAGAATGCATCGCTGCCCAATACCACTGAAATAAAACGACGCGCTATAGCGTACGAACTGAAACTGGAAAATGTATCGTTTCGCTATCCCGGCGCCAGGGAGGACACGATCCATGATCTGAATCTGACCGTCCATCCGGGCGAAAAGCTGGCGGTCGTCGGTCTGAACGGTGCCGGAAAGACTACGCTGGTCAGGCTCATCTGCGGCCTGTTTGATCCCACGAAAGGGCAGGTGCTTCTCAACGGCAGGGATATCCGGGACTTTAACCGCCGGGAATACTATGGACTTTTTGGCGCGGTATTTCAGGAATTTTCGATCCTGGATGTGACGGTCGCCGAAAACATTGCCCAGACGAATCAGCAGATCGATTATGACAGAATCCGGGACTGCGTGGAAAAAGCAGGGCTTACAAAAACAATCGCCGCTCTGCCTCAGGGTCTTGACACTCACGTGGGCCGGGAAGTTTATCTGGACGGCGTGCTGTTCTCCGGCGGACAGACTCAGCGCCTGATGCTGGCGCGGGCTCTGTATAAAGACGCTCCCATTCTCATGCTGGACGAGCCTACCGCGGCCCTCGACCCCATTGCGGAAAATGACATCTATCTGAAATATAACAGCATGACGGCGGGAAGAACCTCCGTGTTCATTTCCCATCGCCTTGCGTCCACCAGGTTCTGTGACCGGATCATCTTTGTATCGGACGGCCGGATTGCGGAGGAGGGCACTCACGAGAGTCTGCTGGCCATGGGCGGCGAATACGCGAAGCTTTTTGAGATTCAGAGCCGCTATTATCAGGAAGGAAAGGAGTTTTGACAATGGAAAAGAAAAATACGATAGGTCATGCCCTTTCCGTACATCTCCGAGGGGCGAAGCTGCTGCGCGAGGTAAGCCCCCGGTTCTTTGTGGTCATGACGCTCCACTCTGTGGCCGATGCGTTGCTGCCCTATGTCACGGTATTTTTCTCGGCGCAGATTCTGAAAGAACTGGCGCTTTTGCGCCGGGAGGAGGTCCTGTGGCGGTGGGTCGCTGCCGGCGTGCTGTGTACAGGATTCTTCGCGGTGTTAAGGGCGTTCCTGTACCAGCGGAAGGAAACGCTGACCGACGACCTGTACGGGCGCAAGGAGATCCTCTTTGCGCGGAAAATGTTCTCAATGGATTACGCCGATATGGACAAACAGGAGAATCATGATCTCCGGTCGCAGATCAGGCAGAACGAAAACTGGTCAGGATGGGGACTTATGCGCGTTCCAGAGGTGTATGAAGCCGGTTTAAAGAGCATGATCGGTATTTTGAGCGGGATTGCCCTAACGGTAAGTCTATTTACGACGCCTGTTCCAAAAACCGCGGGCCGGCTCACTGTTCTGAACAGCCCCGTGTTCATCCTGGTGCTGGCAGCGATTATGGTGCTTGTCAGTCTGCTTGCCGGCGTCTGCAATGTGAAGGCGATCTCTTACTGGAGCAGCGCCGCAGAGGATGCTACCTTTGGCAACCGCCTGTTCAGCTTCTTCGGGTTTATCGGTCTGCAGAAAGGCCGCGGGACCGACATCCGGATGTACAATCAGCAGAATCTGGTCAGCGCCTACTGGGACAAAAACAGGGCTTTTGGCGCGGACGGCGTCCTGGCGAAGCTGGCGCGTGGGCCGCTTGGTATGTTCAGCGGTCTTGGAACGGGAATCACGGTCGTGATCACCGGCTCCGTCTATGTATTCACCTGCCTGAAGGCGTGGGCCGGCGCTTTTGACGTGGGCAGCGTTACCCAGTATGTGGGGGCCGCGACCGCGATGACGGGAAGTATCTTTGAGCTGACCGGTCTGTTTGGAATCCTCAAAACGAATACCGGGTACCTGGATACGACCTTTCAGTTTCTGGATATTCCGAACGCGATGTACCAGGGAAGCCTGACTACGGAAAAACGTTCCGACCGGCAGTATGAGGTGGAGTTTAAGAATGTCTCTTTCAAATATCCGGGGGCCGAAACCTGGGCGCTGAAGGATGTCAGCATGAAATTTCAGGTCGGCCGGCGTCTGGCGATTGTGGGCGAGAACGGCAGCGGCAAGACCACCTTTATCAAGCTGCTGTGCCGTCTGTACGATCCGCAGGAAGGTCAGATTCTTCTGAACGGGATCGATATCCGCAAGTATAACTATCGTGATTATATGGACATCTTCTCCATCGTGTTCCAGGACTTCCAGCTGATCTCCCAGCCCTTGGGCAGCAATGTGGCGGGCAGCGCCTCTTACGATGAGGCGAAAGTCCGCAGCGCCTTGCTTGACGCGGGCTTTGGCAGCCGTCTGGAGACCATGCCCGACGGGCTGAATACTCAATTGTACAAGGACTTTACGGAAAACGGCGTGGAGATCTCCGGCGGCGAGGCGCAGAAGATCGCGATTGCCCGCGCGCTTTACAAGAACGCTCCGTTTGTCATCCTCGACGAACCGACCGCGGCTCTTGATCCGGTCGCGGAAGCGGAGATTTACAGCAAATTCGATGAGATCGCAGGCGATAAGACCGCGATTTATATTTCCCATCGCCTGTCCTCCTGCAAATTCTGTGATGAAATTATTGTGTTCCATGAAGGCCGCATCGTCCAGAGAGGTTCGCACGACGAACTGCTTGAGGACGAGACCGGCAAATATCATGAGCTCTGGACTGCTCAGGCTCAGTATTATACAGAGTAAACTTCCATGCCCACGTTGAGGATAGGATGCTGCCATGAATGAAAGAGAGTTTACTCTAAGTCTCCGGCGTTTTTTTACTTTACTCGACCGGCAGATCGTCACATGTTTTTTGTATTCTCTCAATTTTACAGGTATGCAGTTTTGTGACTTCGCTGTAGTTTATGCCGACTAAAAGAATTTCTCCTTCAAACTGCTGCAGAACTTTATGGTAATTTCTGTCTCTGATCTGCCGCAGAGCCCCTTCTGCTCCCTTGTTCCATTTCAGTTCGATAATCATGGCAGGAAGGGAGGTTCTTTTTTTCGGTATAAATACAATGTCCGCAATTCCATGTCCGGATGGCAGTTCCTCTAATTTTGCGAACTGATCTACACTGGAAAAATAGTATCCTGCAGAAGCTGATCTGATTTTTCCACGAGCTCAACCAGCTTTACGTGTTTTGTTCGTCGAAGTATTTTCTTAAATTCTGCGCGAACTTCTTCGTTCGGAATATGGACACTCCCTGCAGGATCCAGTTCCTCAAAGTCTTCAGTCTCACACGAGTCATATACTTCTTCATAAGACAGATACCCCAGATGAACCAGCAGAGTAAGCACATCATCTTTGCACTTAAATGTTTTTACATCATTTTGGAATGAATCCGTGTCTACGGAAATATTTTCTCCGGCAATCAGCGCTGCAATGTCTTCCTGAAGGCCGTTCTGATCCATATCAATGTACGTCATCAGAGTTTCCGCTGCTGAAGTCTTCTTCCAGTATGACTTGAACTTGTGAGCTTTTATGGCGCTTATCACAGAGAACGGGTTATAAATGGAATGCGCCGCTCCAACCGTGTATCCATCATACCAGTACTTCGCTTTTGCAAAACTCAGATTATATTTTATACAGAGCTCACGTACTTCTTCCTCTGTGAATCCAAAATATTCCGCGAAATCCAGAGGATCCAGCATGGAGTATTCTTTAAAATCAGAGATGGCGGACTGCGAGCCGTCTTTTTTTATCGGAAGTATTCCTGTCATGTATGCCGCGGCAAAAATTTTTGACGTCGCGCCGCTATTTTTGAAAAGTGACCGGAGGAACTCAAGGTATTCCTGAGAAACAGCAGGGTTTTCCCGGACAGGGGCATCCCATTCATCCAGGATTATGATTATTTTAGTTCCGGTTTTATCCGCCATATTGGCCAGTGTGGCTGCAAGATTATCAGAAACAATTATATCGGGGTACTGTTCTTTTAACTCTTTTGTCAAAGCGTCTTTCAGGAACGGAACAAGGTTTTGATAATTGTCTGTATATGGCTTTATGCCTGTCAGGTCGATATAGATCACATCATACCGGTTCAGGTGCTTCTCAAAAGAAGGATCTCCGGCGATTTTCAGCTTTTCAAACAGTTTGCGGGAGTCGCAGCCTTTCCCATAATACGCGCAGATCATCTGCGCAGCAAATGATTTGCCGAATCGCCGCGGGCGGCTGACACAGGTGAGATTGTCAGCAGTATTGATTGTCCGGTTGAGGATGCTGATTAAATTTGTCTTATCAATATATTCAGACCTTATGATCCGTTCAAATCCGCTGTTGCCCGGATTCAGGTAATACCCCATGGAAACCCCTCCTTTCAAAGCCCTGCACATCTGTGCGCGAAGCGCTTTCTGTGCCGCAGGAAATCCGACGGAATTTCCTATGACACAAGATTACCTGTTCTCAAACAGTATACGGAAAAAAATACAGGATTTCAAGTATTGCTCACGGGAATAAAAACTGAATTTATCTAAAAAGTTACTGTGTGAACAATAACCAGAGGTGTGAGATATATAAAAACCATTAAAGTGGGGGCTTGATTTCTCAGTCCCCCTGTTGTATAATCAGATCAGGAAAGGCAATCAGATACAAAATCTGATGCCCTCTGTTTTGCTTATTCAAAGAAATAGCATCCAACATGGGCTGAGGGATGCTATTTCTTTCTGTCTATGTAAGACAACGCAGCGAAGATCACAAGTAAAAGTGTCAACACTTCCATTGTACT
>CANQUH010000230.1 GCA_947626965.1 uncultured Lachnospiraceae bacterium | reverse complement strand
GTGATGTTCTTCATCAAGTATTCGAAAGACAGGAAGAAACTGGCGGAGATTATGGATTCAGACAGGGAACGGTTTGAGAACCTGGAGCGGCGGGCGGCAGACATGATCGAGGCTGTCACAGGCACCAGGATGCACTATGAGAAAGGAGAAGAGACAGTGAACGTATGCAAAGCGATTCTTGATATCCAGCAGGAAGCATATGATCAAGGCAAACTTGAAGGAGAACGGAACGAACAGACCAACACGCTGCGGGAGAAGGAGCGCGCGGATGCAGAAAAAAACCGCGCTGATACAGCAGAAATCCGCGCCGATACAGAAAAAAGCCGGGCGGATGCGGCTGAGCGGGAACTCCTCCGGCTGAAGGAAGAAATCCGGAGACTGCGCGTTCAGCTGGCTGGAGGGAATTAAAATTATTCTGCCGGAATGTTCGGGGAAATGAGAAAAACGCCCTATAGGGAACAGCGCGGCGGACCTGCCTGAGCAGATCCGCCTCTTTCCTTTTTATATGTTATAGCAAACGACAAAAATATTTGCCGTTTGCTATAAACCCTCCGGGGGCGCTGAATGTCCAGTGGACATTCGTCCAGCGCCGGTTCTGAGTGCCGGTGGCACTCGTTTAGAACCGACCGGAACGGAGTGAAGACCCGGAACAGAGTGGAGATGCGCACGAATTTGAAGCGGAAAAATGCCGCCCAAGCGGCGCAAATTCGGCGCAGGGAACGAGCAAAACGAAAATCGTTTTGTCGTTCCCCATATGATGCCGGGATCAGCGGGACACTGTCCTTCCCATCTTCTTCGCGATCTCCCTGACCCTCTCCGCCGCGTAACCGGTATAGCGCATGATCTTTGCCATCGGCTCGTCATCCTCGATCATCATCCGGGCTATCGATATATTCCGGTTCTCTTCCCCCTGCTGCATTCCCTGCTGCATTCCCTGCTGCAGGGCATAGTCTTCAATCGCCTGTCCAAGACTGCTCATTCTCTCCACCTCCCTGTTTATTTCCTCCGTCATCGCCATTCCAAATTTTCCCTCAAGCCTCTTCTTCTTTTCCTCCGCCGCCAGCTCCCGTGAAAACAGCGTATTCAGCAGATCCAGGATCTCCTCCCCGCTCTCTTCCCCCGCTTCCCCGAGGTTCACGATCACCACTTCCATCAGGTCATACTGCCTCTTCTTCGCGTCCGACCTCCCGCACCTCACTTCCTCCTGCGTATGGTACCTCAGGATCCCGTTCCTCCTCCTTTTCGCGGGATCCGGACAGATCCAGATGCTGTACACCTTCCTCATCTTCCGGTACTCCCCGTCCGCAAATACCGTCCCGTACTGTTCCGAGATCATCCTCGCACAGTAATAGTATCCCCTTGTCACCAGCGGATAGCCCGGACTGTCGTCCCCCTGCACCTCCAGGTTTATAATCACCTGCACCGGCTCCTCCTCCGGATCCTCCGACGGAACACGCGCATTGAAACGGATATCATAATATACCGTCTGCTCCTTTATCCCGGACGCCTCCGCTCCGGACAGCTCTACACGGCTGTCCCCGCTCAGCTTCTTCTCCCTGTCCGGGTGGTCCTGGTGCACTGCCCTCACTGACAGTTCTGCCTCCCCGGGCAGGCACCTCTCCTGGATGAACCGCGGGCTGTATGCGGCAAACTCCCCCGCACAGGACTTCAGGATCCACGCTGCCACAGCCTTGTAGGACAAAAGCTTCTTCGCACATTCATCGTACCTGGCCTTGTCCGCCGCCACATCAATGGCGCTGGCAAGGCCGCTCTGTTTCTCCACTGCTTCCCCCTCCATTTCCATCATTCCCCCTGCTGTTTCCGGTTTTCCTTTGTTGTTCCCGTTCATTGTATCATAATAGTCACATGTTGTCAATAAATAATTTAAAATGTTCCTGCTAAAGAATACAATCCGAAAACAGAAAAACAACACACTTATATCTTATCATCTGCTAAATCTTATATTACATTTCGCGCGGATTATCTGATTTTCTTCCATAAACATACTTGTAATCACACGTCAATACTGCTGCAATCAAGGAGAAATGATTATTGAATCAAAAGTTACTGTTCACTCCCAATGTCATTAAGTTAAAGAGTCTGGTAAAGGAGATACATGCTGTTAATTAACCATACACTGGAGCAAAAAATAAATTTAGCCGCAGCCTGGAAGATTTGTAAGCAGGTATACAGTAAAAAAGATCAACGCACAATGGCACCGGTTTTGTGTTTCCATGATATTCGGCCAAAAAATCCATTGTATGGCAGCTCAATGCCCTGGAAATGAGGATTTTTGAGTATAACAAACAGACAGATTGCAAATCTGTCTTAAGAATGGTATACTGTCGACGGCAGTTCCGCTTTATACGAAACGGTAAGCGAAACTGACAGGTGACTGGAACCTCAGCTGGCGGGCATAGGTTCTGTCTGGCCTGACCGGCAGTATATACTGGCCGATCAGGCCTTCTACATTTCCAGGGGCAGCATGGTCGGAAAGAAACGCAAAACATATTTTTATCGCCATGGACAGATTGACCTGGTACTCCCATTTTTCTGTTTTCTTTTCAATGGGAACTTCCATGGTTATAATCGTGCAGAAGTTATACAGGGTCATCCGGCAGAGGATCTCAAATTCGATGAATTCCGGAGATTTGGAATGGAAATTTATGGTTCCGACCGTATGCTTCAGGTCACGGAAAGAGGTTTCAATCCCCCAGCGGAGGCGGTAAATCTCTTTGATCTGCTCTAAGGAGAAGTCTTCATCCGGAAGGTTTGTAACGATGTTCTCGAAAATCCCTTCGGAGATCTGAAAGCGGACCACCCGCAGCCGCATGGGATATTCCGGGCAGTCCTGTGTGATAAAATCAAAAGGAACCTCTTTGCATATGCAGCGGTACAGATGGGCCAGATGGGGATGCAGCATCTTTTTCCTGGCACTCGACCTGGACAGAATGATATCTGCCCACTGGTCGATCCGGTCAGGAAGGCAGGAAAAGGAGAGAAGCCGTTTCGCATTGATATCCTTTTCCCGGATGACAAAATAAAAGCCGTTTTCAAGTGCGTGTGCAAACACGTTATAGCTGGCAAAACCTCTGTCAGCAATGAAGACAGGAGAGCCGCCATAAGGGAAGCGGTCGAGCAGCTGGCAGAAGGCAGCGAATTCATTCTTTTTTCTGCCGGGCTGGACAACGACATCCAGGTATCTTTTGGAAAGCAGGTCAAAAAGAGAAACCGTATGGATGGAATTAAATCCTTTTTTTGACTTTCCATTTGGCGGGTGGAAAGAGGAAGGATCTTTGGGATTACGGGCGATATTAAATTCACTGCCATCGGCGGCGATAAGGGAATATTTCCCGATAAGGCCCCTGCGTGGGAAGCGGAGATTGAACTGTTTAAGGAGATACCGGAAAGCCTCGGGGAGAAGCTTTGCCCTCTGCTGGATGAAAGCAGAGGCGGAAGGGGCCTCATCAGGATTAAAATAAAAATATTTCAGCAGTTCATGGCTGATGCATCCGCTTTCCATACAGAGACAGAAACGGATCATTTGAATGAATCCGATCTTACGGTTACGAGAGAAATCCTTTCCGGGATTCTTAACAAATGAAGCCGTACTGCCGGCCATGGCGTCCACGATCGACCAGAGAGCAGACTTGACTTTTTGTGGGAATGACATAGATATACCTCCTTTGAAACCAGGATAAGATAATGATTTGCCCGATTTCAGGGGATTTGTCAATCCCTGAGAGAAACTTTACTGCCAATTTCAGATTTTGAGCCGGATCATTGGCTGGGTTTATCCTGGCTGGCTAAACTAAATGACATTGGTTCACTCCCTTGCAGGTCGTGAACGTAACAACGCTTCGCGATGCACAGAGCAGGTGACTGAACGCGTGACTGAATAGGTCACTGAACGCGTGACGAACAGATAACTGAACGCGTGGCCGAGCAGAAGGATAAGGAAATGACCGTCAAGCTTTTTGAAAGAGGGACGTCCATGGATACCATCGCGGAGCTGGTCGGACGCAGCGCGGATGTGATCCGGCAGTAGATCTCCCCCGTTTCACAGGCGTGAAAAACCCTGACTGGCAATACACAGACAGCAGAATATCCCGCGGCAGTTCAGATCTTCCAGAAGATCCGGACCCTGCGGGATATTTTCATTTCCATAATCTGAGCAGCCGGCACTGCGCCCTGATTTCCTTTTTTCCTCTGGACAAAATCAATTACATATGATATAATGCACTTAATAGTCAGTATTAAATAATAATTTATCTTTTATTATCTTTTGTTTTATTGTCTGTTAAATCTTATATTACATTTCATGCTGATTATCCGATTTATTTCACCCTGTACTTGCAATCATTCTGCAATACTGTTAAAATGAAGGAGGAATGAACATTTGAAAGCAGACACCGTAACAAAAACTTTTATCAGCGACAACCACATCTTCGCCGACCTGTTCAACCAGTATCTTTACGGAGGAAGGCAGGTCCTCGTGCCCGGACAGCTCGAGGAGCGCGATTCCATGGAGCTCTCACTCCCCTACGGGGACGACGGCGCCATCGTGCCCGTCCAGAAGTTCCGCGACGTGAAAAAGCTCTGCGCGGCAAAGACGGACGGAAAGACGGATTACGTCCTCTTCTGCGCGGAGGCACAGCTCAGGACTCATCTCGCGATGCCCGTCAGGAACAGCCTGTACGACGCGCTGGCCTACGCGGAACAGGTGGAGGCGGCATCAAGGTCGCACCGCCACAAGATGGAGGAGGCCCGGAAGAAAGCAAAAGCGGAGCAGGCTCTGAAAGAGCCGCAGGGTACCCGGAAAACCGGCCCCGCAAAGGAAGACTCCCATGGCAAAGGGGGCGGGGAAACGGCGGAAAAGAAAAAGCTTGACCCCGGGGAGTTTCTCGGGGGCTTCTGGAAGGAGGACCGCCTGATCCCTGTGGTGACGCTGACCATCTGGCTGGGGCCCGGGGAATGGGAAGGGCCGCGGAGCCTGTTCGAGATGCTGGACAGACGGGACCCGGAGCTTCTGCCCTACATGAACGACTACCGGATGAACCTGGCGGCTCCGGGGATGATGACCGACGAGGAAATCATGCGGTACCGGACCGGCCTGCGGGAGGTGATGTTCTTCATCAAGTATTCAAAAGACAGGAAGAAGCTGGCGGAGATTATGGATTTAGACAGGGAACGGTTTGAGAACCTGGAGCGGCGGGCGGCAGACATGATCGAGGCCGTCACAGGCACCAGGATGCATTATAAGAAAGGAGAAGAGACAGTGAACGTGTGCAAAGCGATTCTTGATATCCAGCAGGAAGCATATGACCAGGGGAAACTTGAAGGAGAACGGAACGAACAGACCAACACGCTGCGGGAGAAGGAGCGCGCGGATGCGGCGGAAACCCGCGCTGATACAGCAGAAATCCGCGCCGATGCGGCTGAGCGGGAACTCCTCCGGCTGAAGGAAGAAATCCGGAGACTGCGCGTTCAGCTGGCTGGAGGAAATTAAAGTTATTCTGCCGGAATGTCCGGGGAAATGGCCGTCAGGCTTTTACTCTTCTTTCTTCTCTGGCCGCTCCCGGGACGCCCGCACTGGAATACACCGCCCTGGCGCTGAACATCAACTATGGGAAGAACCGGGATCTGAGGTCAGTCCACCCGGAAAGGAAACCAAGAAGCACAGAGGTTTTATTCCACAAACCTCCACAGCAATTCTGTTTTCTGAAACGACACGGCGGATCTGCCTGAGCAGATCCGCCGCTTTCTTACAAATACATTTCCAACTTGTTACTCCTGCAATTCTTTCACT
>CANQUH010000229.1 GCA_947626965.1 uncultured Lachnospiraceae bacterium | reverse complement strand
TTCGGTTATTCATTTAGACTTTGTAACTATTAACCCGTAGTCATTATTGACTACACCATTATTATACTAGGAGGTAAGATAATGGGGCGTTATTGCGTAAAAAGAATCCTGAGCGCCATTCCTTTGATGTTTGTTATCTCGTTTGTGATATTTATGTTTATTCATCTGATCCCCGGCGACCCGGCCCGCCTTGTGGCAGGCAAGGACGCGACGGAGGGTGAGGTGCAGATCGTACGTCAGAACCTTGGTCTGGACAAGCCGCTGCTGGAGCAGTATGTGGCATATATGAAGGGCCTTGCCACCGGCGATCTGGGAAACTCAATCAAGAACGGAGCGACCGTGGCGGATACGATCAAAGCGAGACTCAAGCCTACAATCATGCTGACGATCAGCTCCATGATATGGGCGGTGTTTATCGGTATCGGCATTGGTATCGTGGCCGCGGTCAAACGGGGGAAACCGATCGACTATCTGGTGATGCTGATCGCGATATCCGGCATATCGGTTCCAAGCTTCTGGTTCGGCCTGATGCTGATCGAATGGTTTGCTGTGGGCCTGCGGCTTGTGCCGACGGCCGGTCTTGACAGCATCCGAAGCTACATTCTGCCTTCGCTGACGATGGGCGCGGGCACCATGGCGATCCTGGCGCGCTTCACGCGGTCTTCTATGCTGGAATCTCTGCGCGAGGATTATGTGCGTACTGCGAGAGCGAAGGGCCTGAGCAATATCCTGGTCATTATGCGCCATGCGTTCAAGAACTCTCTGATTCAGGTCGTCACCGTGACAGGTCTTCAGATCGGCGGCCTGCTTTCCGGTTCCGTGATGGTAGAGACGGTATTCGCCATCCCCGGTCTTGGAAGGCTTCTGGTCGATTCCATTAATTTCCGTGATTACAAGGTAGTGCAGGCGCTGCTTCTGTTCTTCTCACTGGAATACATTGTCATCAATCTGATCGTGGATCTGCTCTACGGAGTCCTGAACCCGAAAGTTCGGTATGATTAAGGAGGTGCGGTATGGCTGAAGTAAAAGCAAAAGCCCTTACGGAAGAGTTTCGCGCGGATGAAGTTCTGCCGAAGCCGAAAAGCAGGGTCAAAGAATTTGTGAAAAAGTTTGTGAAGAACAAGGCGGCGGTCGTTTCTCTGATCTTCATTCTGTTTCTGGTGCTCGTGGCGTTTATCGGGCCGTACATCGTTCCGTATGACGCGGCGGCTCCGGATTATACATCGCTTCTGCAGGGACCGACGAAAGCCCATCTGTGGGGGACGGATGAGTACGGGCGCGATGTTTTCAGCCGTCTTCTGGTCGGAACGAGGCTGTCGCTCGGTGTAGCCCTGAGTTCGGTGCTGGTCGGCACGGCTCTTGGAGTCATTCTCGGACTGTTTGCCGGCTACTACGGCGGAATTCTGGAATCCATTGTCATGAGAGGCTGCGACGTTCTCTTCGCGTTCCCGGATATTCTGCTTGCGATTGCGGTCGTCGCAATCATCGGCCCCGGCGTCATCAATGTCATGATCGCGATCACGGTATTCACTGTGCCGTCCTTTGCGCGTATCATGCGGAGCGCCACGATCACGGCCAAACAGGCGCTGCATGTGGAGGTGGCCCGCTCGCTGGGCTGCAAGAACAGCAGGATTCTGTGGGTACATATCTTTCCCGGTACCATCCAGTCCATGATCGTCAATTTCACCATGCGTATCGGTACCGCGATTCTCGCGGAAGCCTCTTTGAGCTTTCTCGGATACGGGGCGAATGTGACGGAGCCTGACTGGGGCGCCATGCTCTCCCAGAGCCGCAACTACTTAAACACGGCGCCGCATCTGGTGCTGTTCCCGGGTGTTCTGATCTTCCTCACCGTTCTTGCGTTCAATCTGCTGGGTGACGGACTTCGCGACACGCTGGACCCAAAGATCAAGTAGGAGGGAAGGAATATGTCAGAGAGATTATTAGACGTAAAAGAACTTCGCACAGAATTTAAGAGAGAAAAAAGCTGGGTGACAGCCGTCAATGACGTATCCTTCTTCATCGACAAGGGGGAGGTGCTCGGTCTCGTGGGCGAATCCGGCTGCGGGAAATCCGTGACGTCTCTTTCCATCATGCGCCTTCTGCTCGACACTTCGGGAAGAACTTCTCACGGGGAAGTCCTGTTTGAAGGGAAGGATCTCCTGAAGATTTCGGAGAAGGAGATGCGCGGCATCCGGGGATATAATATCTCGATGATTTTTCAGAATCCGATGAGTTCCCTGAATCCCTGCATGCGCGTGGAGAAGCAGATCATCGAGGCGATTCTTCTGCACAATAAAATCAGCAAACAGGAGGCGCGACAGAGGGCGTTTAATGTGCTGAAGCAGGTGGGAATCCCCGATCCGGAGACGACGCTGCGCAGCTTTCCGCATCAGCTTTCCGGCGGCATGAGCCAGCGTGTCATGATCGCGATGGCAATGTCCTGCGAGCCGGAGCTTCTGATCGCGGACGAGCCGACGACGGCGCTGGACGTCACGATCCAGGCGCAGATTCTGGAACTGATGCTGGAGATCAGGGATAAGAGAAATACGGGAATTCTGCTGATCACGCATGATCTTGGCGTTGTGGCGGAGATGTGCACGCGCGTCATCGTCATGTATGCGGGGCGTATCGTGGAGGAAGCCCCGGTGAAAGAGCTTTTTGCCAGTCCGGTGCACCCGTACACGCAGGGACTGATCGCTTCGGTTCCCAAACTGGGCAGCAATGTCACCAGTCTTCCGTCGATCCCGGGCAGCGTTCCGGATCTGTCTGTGATGCCCAAAGGCTGCAAGTTTGCTCCCAGATGTAAATATGCGCAGGAAATCTGCCATGAGAAGGAACCGGAGCTTACTTACGTGGACGGTTCGGATGTGCAGAGATGCCGCTGTCATATATTCCATGAAAAGAAACAGGAGGTGCGGGCATGAACGACTATCTGGTATCTGTAAAAAACGTATCCAAGACATTTGTTGCCAAGAGCGGTCTGGGGAAGAAAAAGTTTGTCCATGCGGTCAACGACGTTTCTTTTAATATCAGGCCGGGAGAGACTTTTTCCCTGGTAGGAGAGTCGGGATGCGGCAAGTCGACGACAGGCCGCCTGATCAATCACCTCCTTGTGCCTGAGACCGGCGAGGTCTGGTTTGACGGGCAGAAAATATCCGCGATGTCCGAGAAAGAGATGCGCCCTGTTCGCAAGGACGTTCAGATGATCTTCCAGGATCCCTACGGAGCGCTCAATTCGCGGATGAAGATTCAGGATATCATCGGAGAACCTCTGCTGATCCATACGAAAATGAGCTCACGGGAGAGACTGAAAAAAGTACAGGAGCTTCTCGAAGTCGTGGGACTGAACGCGGCGCACGGAGAGCGCTATCCGCACGAGTTTTCCGGCGGACAGCTGCAGCGCGTGGGAATCGCGCGCGCCATGACTGTGAATCCGAAGCTGATCATCGCGGACGAGCCGGTATCGGCGCTCGACGTATCCATTCAGGCGCAGGTACTGAATCTGATGCAGGAGCTGCAGCAGGACTATAAGCTGACGTATCTGTTTATCTCCCACGACCTGAGCGTTGTGGAGATGATCTCGGACTCGATCGGCGTCATGTATCTGGGGACGATCGTGGAAACAGCGCCGAAAAAGCTTCTGTACGGGGATCCGGCACATCCTTACACGAAGACACTGCTCTCCGCCGTTCCAATTCCGGATCCCACGAGAGAGAAGAAGAGGATACTGCTCAAGGGAGATCTCCCAAGTCCGGTCAATCCGCCGTCGGGATGCCTGTTCCACACCCGCTGTCCGTACGCGACCGAGAAATGCAGTCAGGAAAGACCGAAGGCTGTCGAGTTGGAGAAGGATCACTTTGTGAAATGTCATTATCCGCGGATTGCGAACGGGTGACAGAAGCGCGGAACTGAAAAAATTCAGGCCGCCGGAAAGGAGAATTTATTATGTATCAGTTCAGCAGGGAAGAATATGAGGCGCGTATGAAATGGTTTGTGCAGGCCCGGTTTGGGATGTTCATTCACTGGGGACTGTATGCCATTCCCGCGCGCGGGGAATGGGTCCGCAGCCAGGAAGAGATTTCCAGAGAAGATTACATGAAATATTTTGAGGAGTTTAATCCGCAGGGCGCGGGACCTGCCGCATGGGTGAAGACGGCGAAGCGGGCAGGAATGAAGTACGTGGTGCTGACAGCGAAGCACCATGACGGTTTCTGTCTTTTTGACAGCAAATACACAGATTTCAAGTCCACCGCGTGCAGGTGCGGACGTGATTTCGTCGCGGAGTTTGTGGAGGCCGCGCGGGCGGAGGGCCTGAAAGTTGGGCTGTACTATTCTCTTCTGGACTGGTATCATGAGGATTTCCCACATTATGGGGACAGAAATCATCCCATGAGGAACCGCCCGGAGTATTCCAATGAAGGGCGTGATTTCGAGCGTTATCTGACTTATATGCACAATCAGGTCAGGGAGATCTGCACAAATTATGGAAAGCTGGATATCCTGTGGTTTGATTTTTCCTACGACAATCTGAGAGGAGAGGCCTGGAGAGCCACAGAGCTGATCAATATGGTGCGCTCCCTGCAGCCCGGCGTGATCATCGACAACCGGCTGGAGGTGAGTGGGGAAGGGTACGGTTCGCTGGCTTCCGGGAACCCGACTCCGTATCACGGAGATTTCATAACGCCGGAGCAGATGATTCCTCCGGAGGGAATACGCGATGCGAATGGGAAAGAACTGTACTGGGAAGCATGTGTCACGATGAACGGGAACTGGGGATACCATGCCGCGGACCATTATTTCAAACCGGCTTCCATGCTGATCCGGAAGCTGGTGGAATGTGTCTCCAAGGGAGGAAATCTGCTGCTCAATGTCGGTCCCGACGCGCAGGGAAATATTCCAGAGCAGTCGCTGCGTGCTCTGGAGGAGATCGGGACATGGATGGCAAAGAATGAGCGGAGTATCTGCGGCTGCACGAAGGCCGGGATTGAAAAGCCTGAGTCCGGCCGCGTCACGAGAAACGGGGACCATCTGTTTTTCCATCTGTATGAGAATTCAATCGGGCCGATGCCTCTTCCGGGGATCTCAAAAGAGCAGATAAAGTCGATCCGCTATCTGGCGACCGGAGCGGAAGTGCCCGTCTCGACAAGCTGGGTGCACAGCGATTATCCGGACACGGTGTTTGCCGATCTCGGGCCGGATCCCGTTTTGCCGGATCCGGTTGACACAGTACTTGAAGTGGTGCTGAAGTCGTAAAAACAGCTTTCATTCCCTGTGAACTGGTTCTTGCAAAGACCGGTATTCAATGTTAAAATACGAAATATTTCCTGGTATAACACTGTACCAGGAACAAACGCGTAAAATGAGAATCGTTCAGCCGTCTGCTATAACGATCAATGCATATGCCCGCGGCGCAAAGCGGGGTAAGATAGGAAAGCCCGATGGATTCACACCGGGCTTTCACAATGAGGAGAGGATAAGATGATACGATTTTGCAGTTTGAGCAGTTTTCCTCCACTTGCCGGTACTGAGGGGAAAACATTTTCTGACCGGGTGCAGGTGAAGGAATTTTTTGCAAAGGCGGTAAAAGAATGGAATGGGACTTCTTTCTCTGTAGATTTGTCGGGACTGGTCGGCCAGATGGGATGGACGGCTGCAGGTGACGCCGTGGAAGGACTGCTGCTCGGTACGTTTGTGCCGGAGCGTTACCCGGCAGTTCCGCGGAAGAAATGGGAGATGGAGCTGACAGGCCTGCCGGATGGGGCGCAGGATATTGTCAGAGAGACGGAAACAATCGCGGAAAGTGTTTTCTGGGTAAGGGATATGACGAACCGGCCGG
>CANQUH010000228.1 GCA_947626965.1 uncultured Lachnospiraceae bacterium | reverse complement strand
TCGAACAGCAAGATCGTGAAGGTAAACAAAAACGGGAAGCTGACAGCGAAGAAGAAAGGTACGGCGACGATCACGGTAAAGGCCGGGAATGTAAAAACGACTGTCAAGGTGACGGTGAAGAAATAATATTTTAAATGATGTGTTTGCCATCCGGTTGTGGGCGCCCACGGCCGGGGGGCTTCACATAAGTAACACAGTAATACCCGGCTGCGGAGAATGGGAAAAACAGGAAAGGAAATTCTTCGCGGGCGGGAGATCCTGCCAGGTAATTTTATCTGCAGGATATGGTTTTTCGGAAGGAGGAATTGCTATGAAAAACCAGAAAATGAAATTTTTTGTAACCACATTAACGGCGGCTGCACTGGTGTGCGCGAGCGCACTCCCGGTGTTTGCCGACTGGCCAACCTTCCAGATGGGAGGAAGTAACAATGGATTCTTTGGACTGGCCGGAAATCAGGCTGCGCCTCTGACGCAGGAAGCGGCGGCAGCGGATAAAGTTCTGACATCGCCTGCGGCAATTGAACTGCCGACAGAGGGAGAAGATGTGTTTGTTGGAGTGGACGCGGGGACGGTTACTGCCGGGGACATTGCCTACACGCTTTACAATGGCGGCGCTGTAGGAAACGAAAAAGGCGGGGCCCGAATGCGTGCGACAAATCTCAATACCGGAGCAAAGTTCTGGGATGTGCAGATTTTCCCGGCGGACAATGTGGAGCAGCTGGCAACACCAGTTGTCGACGGCAGCACGCTGTATGCCGCAATCAACGAAGATACTTCGATCTTTTCGTCAGACAGCATCACAGATGGACAGATTCCTTCTCAGAATGATCCGACGACAGTTGTGGTCACGGACAAATTTGATCTGCCAAGCAATCTGTCCGGTATTCAGGTGGCGACAAATCTTTCAAGTCCGACTGGAGAAGGTATTTCGGGGAGGATTGTCCTGACTGGCGTGGATGGTACGTCGGGTTCCTACACGCTGAGTGATAACTCTTATTACGGTGGAGACATGATTTTCTATAATCTGTCTTCTAATGGAGTTCCTGCTACAGTGGTGCCGAAAGGTACGTATAAGCTGGAATTGGCGGTTATAAACACTACTGGCGCGACGTTGAATCTTACATCGGCGGATGTGACAGTCCCGACATGGGATCTGGTGAAAGTTGATGGAATTAACACCACGCTTCCTTCTGTTACTTACCTTACGGATGGCCCGCAGATCTATGATGATACTGATACATATCAGGGTTACGGCGAGCCGAACAGTCCGCTGAAGATCTTTGACGGGAAGCTTTACATTGGAGTCAGCGACGGAGACAGGTGCTATTATCAGTACGATATTACAAAAGGGACGTTTGACAGTACTTCGGCAGTACGTTTTGTACCGAGTGAAGAGGATAACGATTTTTACTGGGCCGGAGTTGCCCAGATCGAAAACGGCGGTCAGAGCTATATTGTTTTTGGAAGCAATGACGGAGTTCTGTACGTGCAGCCGGTTAATGATTTTTCAGGGACCGGAGAGACAATTACTCTTGCAGATTATAGTGATAGTGTTCCGGGAGCAGTCCGCTCCAGCATTGTCGTCGGGTCTGGGACAAATAAAGGGTATATATTCTTCACAAGCCAGGGCTGCTACCTGTGGAGCATTGAGATTTCTTCTTTGTTTGACGGAACCGCGGCAGCGGGAAGCGGCAATGTGGGATCTATCAAATTGTATAATGAAGCTTCCGCGGCGAGTGTTTCCACACCTGCAGTCCTGCCAGATGGCCAGATTTATGTAGGATATAACTATAACTATGCTACATTGGGAGGCCTCTGGATCGGCAAGGCGGAAGGTACCGCGCTAACCAATACAACGATTATTGATATGAAAGCGCCTGTAGATTCTTCCCCGCTTGTCTACTATGGGTACGATATAAACGGTGCGGACTATGTTTACTTCACTACCAACAATGTGACTGGAGCAGGATACTGTTGGGAAGTAACGAATGGTACGCCAGCTGATGATGCAACATGGACGATTGGTTCCTCGAGTGGTTCCTACACCCTCCAGGGTATGTCCGTGGGCGCGAACGGCACGCTGGTATTTGGTAATGACTTGGATCAGCTGTTCGTGATTCCGAACACACCGGCAGCGGCAGCTCCTCCGGCGGAATCGGAGACGTCGTCGGAAGCCGGGGAGGAAGCGCCTCAGACGGAGGCAGCAGCGGAGTAAATCCGGAAACAGGAAACAGTAAAATAAGGGAAACGGCCATGCCCGCCCTGCGGCGGGCGGCCGGATGAAACAACAGCCAAAACCGGCTCAAAACCGGCTTTGGCTTGTTGTCGGTTAAAGAAGACTTATTCAGGAGGTAGATATGAAAAGCAGATTGAGACGATTGCGTAGGAAATTTCTGGCGCTGGCGGTTGCTGCTGCCATGCTCCTGCTCCTTATTCCCGTTCTTCCGGATCATACGCAGGCGGCTGACGGGATTACGGTCAGCTTCCGGCTGATTGGTTCCACGAAAGCAAGTGGAAGCATTTCCCTGCTGAAAAGGGCGCTGAGTCCCGCGACCGGCTATCTCGGCGCGGAGTATGTTACCTGGATTCCGACAAAATCTTATACGCTTGAAACAGGGAGCACCGTATATGATCTGTTTACAAAAGCGCTCTCAGAAGCGGGAATTTCGAGCACGGGAGCGGAGAGCGATTATGTGAAATCGATTACGGCGCCTGCCGTATGCGGAGGGTATACGCTCTCAGAATTTACAAACGGCAAATGGAGCGGCTGGATGTACACGGTGAACGGAAGTCATCCGAGCGTCGGTTTGCAGAAATACGTGCTGAGTGACGGAGATGAGGTAATCTGGCATTATGCGAATGATTATGTCTGCGAGGAAGCGGATGACATGGGAGGTCTTCCGGAGGCGCAGGCATTCTGGAATATGTGGCTGACAGCGCCGGATACTGCGCCGTCCGCTCCGGTGCAGACGGAGCCGCCGACAGAAAAACCGACGGAAAAGCCAACGGAGAAACCGACAGAAAAGCCGACGGAAGCGCCGACGGAGAAACCAACAGAAAAGCCAACGGAAGCGCCGACGGAGAAACCAACGGAGAAACCGACAGAGAAGCCGACGGAAGCGCCGACAGAGAAACCGACAGAAAAGCCAACGGAAGCGCCAACAGAAAAGCCGACGGAAAAACCAACGGAAGCGCCAACAGAAAAGCCGACGGAAAAACCAACGGAAGCGCCGACGGAGAAGCCAACGGAGAAACCGACAGAAAAGCCAACAGAACCGCAGGAGACGCTGCCGACGGAGAAACCGACGGAAAAGCCGACGGAAAAGCCAACGGAGAAACCGACGGAAAAGCCGACGGAAGCGCCAACGGAGAAACCGACAGAAGGTCCGACAGAGAGGCCAACGGAACCGGAAAGTTCAGAGACAAACCCAACGGAACCGGAAAGTTCAGAGACAAACCCAACGGAGGCGGAAAGTTCGGAGACAAAACCGACGGAATCAGAAAGTTCAGAGACAAAGCCGACGGAGGCGGAAAGTTCGGAGACAAACCCATCGCAGCCGGGAGATACGGGGACAAATCTTCCTCAGACGGAAACGCCTGCCGCGAAGGATCTGAAGCTCAGCGCGAAGAAGGTTTCCCTCCTGCCGGGGGATACGTACCGGCTGTCGGCGACGTTCACGCCGGCCGGCTCGAAGGGGAAGGTGATCTGGAGCAGTCTGAATAAAAAGGTGGCCACGGTGGACACGGACGGCGTGCTGACGGCCAAAAATGAGGGGACTGCCACGGTGACGGCCGCTCTGGAGAACGGGAAGAAGGTTTCCTGCGAGGTGACGGTCAAAGGGAGAAAGGCGACAAAAATAACGCTGAACAAAAAGAAGGCCACGCTGAAGAAGGGGAAGACGTTGAAGCTGAAGGCTGTCCTGACGCCGCAGAACGCGTCGGAGGAGGTGACCTGGAGCAGTTCCAGCAAGAAGGTCGCGAAGGTGAACAAGAACGGAAAGGTGACCGCCGTCAAGAAGGGAACGGCGGTGATCACGGTAAAGACGGCAGGCGGGAAGAAAGCGTCCTGCAAAGTCACGGTGAAGTAGGGAGGCGCGGATGAAGAAGAAATCAATCTACAATTTGCTTATGGTCCTGGCGGTCGCGCTGATCATCGCCGCGGGGCTGATGATGGTGGGGAGCGTGAAGGGCTGGCAATTTCCAAAAGGCGGAGACAAAGAAGAGAAAACGGCGGTTTCCGCGCCCGGGGAGGACGGCGAAGATCCGGCCGGAGGCCGCGGGACGGAGCAGGGGAACGTTTCCGCTGAGACTGCCGCCGATACGGAGGCGGGCACGGAGGAAAATGCCGGATATGCAAATTCTGACATTGCAGACACAGAAAAAGAGGCGGACGGACTCCCGGCCGCTGTGACGGCGAAGGAGAAGACGGGCGGCGTGAACATCGAGCGGATGGGGATCGCCTACCGCCTTGAGGAAGGGACGAAGCTGCGCGACGGCGACATCCTGCAGACGCTGAACGGCGCGACGGTGACGGTGGACATGGACGGGGATACGGTCTGCCTCGGGCAGAACTGCGAGGTGAAGCTCCATCTGGACGAGGAGGAAGGAGTCTCCTTTGACTTAAAGACCGGGGAAGTGTTCGCGGATATCAGCGGTACGCCGGTTGCGCTGCAGCTCGGGGATTCTCAGGCGCGGACGGAGGAAGCGGTATTTTCCGCGGATGTCCGGGTCGGGAGCGCGAATGTCTTTGTGTACGCGGGGACAGTGCAGGCGGATGAGAATACCGTGGAGAGCGGCGAGGCGGCCGGAATTCTGGCGGACGGGACGACGGTGCGCGATCTCTCCCTGCAGTCGCTGGATGAGTTCCTGCTGGAGCGGACGGCCTCCCTCGCGGACGGAGCGGCGCTCTGCTTCACGAAGGAGCAGATCAGCGGGGTGCAGGAAGAGCGGAAGGCTGCAATGGCGCAGGTGATCGCGGACCGGCAGGAGGAACAGAAGCAGGCGAGGGTCGAGCAGCAGCGCGAGGCCAACCTGCAGAATTCTCTTGCGGACGAGGCAGCCGGGAATGTCGGGGGCGGTTCCTCCGGAACGGGCGGAAGTTCGTCGGGAAGCGGTACAAGTGGAAGCGCGGGTAATTTCGGCGGCAGTTCGGATGGCGGTTCCGGTAATTCGGGCAGCGGTTCCGGCTACTCGGAGGCGCCCGGCGTCGTGGATATCGGCGGGGATTCCGGGAATGTACCGGAGGAACCGGCGGCGAATACCTGCACGATCGAGATCCGCTGCGACACGATCCTCAACAACATGGGCGACCTGCGCGAGGGAAAGAGCGCGTATGTGCCGTCGAACGGCGTGATCCTTTCGGCTTCCACCCTGGAATTTACCGAAGGGGATACGGTCTTTGACGTGCTGCAGAACGCGTGCAGCCTGGCCGGGATTCAGCTGGAGTATTCCTACACGCCGGCCTACGACAGTTATTATATAGAAGGAATCAATAACCTGTATGAGTTTGACTGCGGAAACGAGTCGGGATGGATCTACAAAGTGAACGGATGGTCTCCGAATTACGGATGTTCTTCCTACTACGTGGAGAACGGAGATGTGATTTCCTGGTGCTATACCTGCCAGGGACTTGGAGCCGATGTCGGCGGAAGCGTGGGGTGAAACTCATCTTTCTCTGAGGGCAGCGTTGAAAGAACCGTCCCTGTAATGGTAAAATATGATTATCAGAATATTGAAACAGTATAAGAAAGGGGCGGAGAATTTATGAAAAAGAGACTTCCGATTGGAATTGATGGATTTGAGAAACTCAGAGAAAACGATTTTTATTACGTGGACAAAACGATGTTTATCGCGGATCTTCTGCG
>CANQUH010000227.1 GCA_947626965.1 uncultured Lachnospiraceae bacterium | reverse complement strand
TTCTACTTCCTGGTCGGTTTCATGGTGCCGGCGCAGACCACCTTGATTCCATTGTTTAACCTGATGTCCTTCTTCCACCTGCAGAACTCCGTACCGGGCATGATCGTTCTGTACTCGAGCTGGTGCAACTTCGCAATGTTCATGTACCAGGGATTCCTGGGAGGCATTCCGAAGGAACTGGAGGAAGCGGCGCTGATCGACGGCGCAGGGCTCTGGAAAATGTACTGGAACATCGTGTTCCCGCTCTTGAAGCCGGTGACCACCACGATCGTGATCTTCGATGTCATGTGGATCTGGAACGACTTCATGATGCCGTACCTGTTCATCAGCTCGTCTGAGAACTTCACGCTGATCATGGAAGTGTACAAGGGCGTCGGACAGTTCGCGAACAACTGGACTGTCATGCTGTGTACGATGGTGATCGTGCTGATCCCGGTTGTGATTTTCTACCTGATCATGCAGAAGAACATCATAGCAGGAATCACGAGCGGGGCCGTGAAGGGCTGATAAAGGAAAATAGAATTTTAATACAGGCGGGCCGGAACCAATACAGCGGATTCCGGTCCGTCTTTTGCACAGGCCCGTGATAAGAATATAAGGATTCATTTTTTCAGATTTTCTTTTGGTATTTTTCTATCTTACAGGTATGTTTTTTCGTGCGTTCCTCGTAGTTTATGCCGACCAGGAGAATATCGCCTCCATAATCGGCGAGTGCCTGAGGATATGCATTTTGTTTGATCTGTCGGATCGCCCCGGTATCTGTCTGATTCCACTTCAGCTCGATCAGAAGCAGCGGCATGGAGGAAGTTTTCTTTGGAAAGAATACGATGTCGGCATACCCCTTTCCGGAAGGGAGCTCGTCAATTCTTAAAAATTCATCTATACAGCTGATATACGCGAAGCGGATGATACTTCGGAGCGCCTGTTCGTTGTTGTAATAGAGAGGAGAGGTTCCCATACTGTGCGCTTCTTCGATCGCTTCAGCCACTGCAGTTTCTTCCATATTCAGAGTCTGCTCCAGGAGACGGTCAGAATTTCTGATAAGTCTGGCCACTTCCTTATGCCTGCCGTTTTTGACAGCAAGAAGGAACTCCTGCCGTACTTCCTCATTTGGAATGAACACGGCTTTTGCAGTGGAATCGTAAGCCAGATATCCGAGGTGGACCAACAGTGTCAGCACATCGTCACGGTTTCTTATATTTGTCATGTCATTCTGGAAGGATCCCGTATCGATTTCGATGGAGGCGCCGCCGATCATCTGAATTACGGCTTCTTTCAGGCCGTCTTCATTCAGTTCAATATAGATCCTGAGAGATTCATATGTCTCTGTTCTGGTCCAGTAGCTTCCGAATTCTTCGTTTTTGATGGCCTCCATAACAGAATTGGGACTGTATACAGAGTGAAGGCGGCTGAATGTGTAGCCGTCATACCAGTGCTGCATTTCTGTGAAATTCATTTGGTTCTGTTGGCATAAAACTTTCACTTCATCTTCCGTGAAGCCGACATACCGGGCGAGTTTTCGCGGAGCGATCATGGTATATTCCCGGAAATCGGACACGGCGGATTGATTTCCGTATTTTTTGATCGGGAGGATGCCTGTCATGTAGGCGGCCTCGATCATTTTGTCTGTCTGGCCGCTGCTTTTGAACAGTCCTCTCAGCAGGTGAATATATTCTTCCTGAAGCGCAGTATTTTCTTTCATCTCGCGGAACAGGGCATCCCATTCATCAATGATGATGATAAATTTGTTTCCTGTCTCATCCGTGATTTTTGAGAGCATTTTCGGCAAAGTATTCTGTCTTTGCGTATTCGGATAAGCGGCGCAGAGTTCCTGGATCACGTCTGCCTGGATATCTTTTACAATGTTTTTCACACCTGTTGGACTATCTGCATTGGAAATAAACCAGGTGATGTCCAGATAGATGACATCATATTTATTCAGATATTTTCTAAATGACGGGTCGTCCGCGATCTTGTAATCAGCGAACAGGGCCTCCGAGTCACAGCTTTTATCGTAATACGCGCACAACATTTTTGCGGCAAAGGATTTGCCGAACCGACGGGGTCTGCTCACACAGGTGAGCTTGTCTGTTGTTCCCAGCGTGTGATTGATGTAGGAAATCATATCGGTCTTATCGACATAGAGTCCTTTGGTGATCGCTGTAAATCCGGCGTTTCCAATATTCAGATAATCGCCCATCTGATATGCTCCTTTCCCGGAAAACCGGAAATTTTATTCCCGCGTGCTGCAGGGTATTTATCTCCTGCGGGCGGCCATGCCAGCAACGCCAGCCGTTCAGGATACAATAAGCCAGGCGGCCATGCTGGCATATGTCTGGTTTCCCACAGCTTCAGTCTTAGCATGACAGCGCTGCTTTGTCAATAATTTTTGTTATAAGAAAAATGGTTGTTCACGATCCCGTTTTTTGTTATAGTAATCAGGACAGCGTCTGTGCGGAAAAGAGGTAATAGATTATGGCAAGAACAGTCAGCATCGGGCATCAGGATTTTGAGACGATCAGGAAGAATGGGTATTTTTATATTGACAAGACAGATTTTATCCGGGACTGGTGGGAAAAAGGCGACAGCGTAACTCTGATCACCCGTCCGCGGCGCTTCGGAAAAACACTGACGATGCGCATGGTGGAGCAGTTTTTTTCACTGGAATATGCGGGCCGCTCCGACCTGTTTGAAGGTCTGGCTGTGTGGGAGAACGAAAAATACCGGAACCTGCAGGGAACCTGGCCCGTTCTGTTTTTGAGTTTCGCGGATATCAAGGACACTACGTTTGAGATGGCGCGCAAGAGGATCTGCCAGGAGATACAGTATTTATATGACCGGTTTGATTTTCTGCTGGAGGGAGATTTCCTGAGCGAACGGGAGAAACGTGACTTTTATATGGTGTCGGCTCAAATGGAAGACTATATGGCGGCGTCATCCCTGAAATTTCTGTCGAACTGTCTGTATCGTTATTATGGAAAAAAAGTGATCATTCTGCTTGACGAATACGACACTCCCATGCAGGAGGCGTATGTCAGCGGATACTGGAAAGAACTGACAGCATTTACCAGAAATTTGTTCAATGCAGCGTTCAAGACAAATCCGGCTCTGGAACGGGCAATCATGACCGGAATTACGCGGGTCAGCAGGGAGTCGGTCTTCTCAGATCTGAATAATCTTGAGGTAATCACGACGACTTCCCGCAGATATGCAGAGTGTTTTGGATTTACCCGGCAGGAGGTTCTGGAAGCGCTGGATGAATACGGGCTGTCTGAAAAGAGCGAGGAAGTCAGGCAGTGGTACGATGGATTTCGGTTTGGAGATACGGATAATATCTACAATCCCTGGTCGGTGATCAACTTTCTTGTGTCACAGGGAATTTCGTCCTGTGACACAAAAAATGCTCCGCGGGATCGCACTGCGGCGGAGAGGAAGATGTCGCTGATGCGACCCGCCGCAGGCGGAGAATCCTGCAAAGCAGGATTCTTTTTTAACAAAAAAGAGCTGGCTCCCTACTGGGTCAACACCAGCTCCAACCATCTGATCGGAAAACTCCTGCAGGAAAGCAGCGGGGAAATCAAGGAAACTTTTGAGGATCTCCTTCAGGGAAAAAGTATCACAGTGCAGATGGATGAGCAGGTGGTCTATGATCAGCTTGACGAGGATGAACATGCAGTGTGGAGTCTTCTGCTTGCGGGAGGATACCTGAAAGCAGTGGACTGCAGGCCGGGGGATCCGGAGTACGGCACAGGAGAAAAAGAATATGATCTGATTCTGACAAATCTGGAAGTGCGGATGGCGTTCAGGAATATGGTGCGCAGATGGTTTGGAAGGGTCTCTGTGGAATATAATGCGTTTGTAAAAGCGCTGCTTCAGGGAGATCTGGACGGGATGAATGAATATATGAACCGCGTCGCGTTTGCCACGTTTGGCTGCTTTGATACAGGAAAGCGCCCGTCCGGAGATGAGCCGGAACGCTTTTATCACGGGTTTGTGCTGGGACTGCTGGTGGATCTGGGCGGCAGATATGTGATCACATCAAACAGGGAAAGCGGATACGGCAGATACGATGTGATGCTTGAACCCCGGAACCGGGAAGATGATGCCATGATCCTGGAATTTAAGGTGAATAATCCTGCCAGGGAAATGGAATTATCAGATACGGTCCGAACGGCGCTGGCTCAGATTGAGCGGAAAGGATATGAGGCGAATTTAACTGCAAAGGGCGTGCTTCCGGAACAAATCAGAAAGTATGGGTTTGCGTTCAGGGGAAAACATGTTCTGATCGGAGATGAAAAGAGCTTCCTCATCTGATTTTTGACGTAAAAAGCAGTAACGTATCAGGAAAATGTATGGTAAAATTGTTATGCAGTAAAAACATGATAAAATATTAATTATGGAATAATCTGCAGATTTCCTTTTGAAGTTTTGCCGGATACTGCCAGACATTCCATAAAAGGAGGTATTTTATGCGCTACGAGATAACAGGCGATACGCTGCCGGTAGTGATCTGCTATCTGGACAGCGGGGAACAGGTGATCACAGAGCGGGGTTCCATGAGCTGGATGTCCCCCAACATGAAAATGGAAACGAGTTCCAACGGAGGGATCGGAAAGGCATTTGGAAGAATGTTTTCCGGGGAGTCATTTTTTCAGAATATTTATACGGCTTCCGGAGGAGAAGGAATGATCGCGTTTGCCTCAAGCTTTCCGGGACAGATCGTTCCTTATGAGATTGGTCCGGGCCGGGAGCTGGTGGTGCAGAAGTCGGGCTTTCTGGCTTCGGAGACAGGGGTGAATCTGTCGGTCTTTTTCCAGAAAAAATTTGGATCCGGACTGTTTGGCGGCGAGGGTTTCATCATGCAGAAATTATCCGGCAGCGGAATGGCGTTTCTGGAGTTTGACGGCCATATTGTGGAGTATGACCTGAATAAAGGGGAGCAGCTCATTGTAGATACGGGCTATCTGGCCGCGATAGAATCCAGCTGCTCGGTCGATATCCAGTCAGTACCCGGACTCAAAAATAAGGTATTCGGCGGCGAAGGATTGTTTAATACGGTTGTGACCGGTCCCGGCCATGTCTGGCTGCAGACTATGCCGGCTGCGCAGGTGGCAGGCGTGATCTCCAGATTCCTGCCGCCGAAAACGTCCTGAAAGAAACGGCTGAATGTGCCGGACAGGATTTCGCAGTTAGATTCTGACCCGCCATCACGCAGAATTCGGAGTAAACAACAGAAACGGCTGTACATTCTGGTTTGACATGCAAATGTGATTCATAATATAAATATAAGATTTACTAACATTTTTTAAAAACTTAAATTGTATGAAAATGGGTCGAAATCCTGTGCAATGGATTTCGGCTCATTTTTTTTCAAATTTTTTTGGAAAAGGTCTTGACAAAATTTGTGAACATGTTTACAATTAAGAAAAAAGTAAACGCGTTCACAAAAAGCAAGCGAAACTGCATGCTGAGAACAGAGAAAGTTTGCTGTCGGATGCGGAGTAAACTTCCATGCCCGCGTTGCGGGCACCACCATGAATATAAGTCCACGGATTGCTTCGTTACTCTGCAACTCCCGCAATCCTACAGGTATTCGCAATCTACGCTCCGCTTCGGTCGGTGCCAAACGCGTGTCACTGGCACGCGGCACCGCATCGTTCACTTTGTTCACGCTGCTGTATTGCTCATACCTGTTGTCGTCTCCTGGGCATAGCCGGTCTGGCAAGTAAACTTGCCTCCCGTCTCTGCACGGAGACTGGACTTATACAGTAAGCAGCAGTACAGGTTCCGACGCACAGATAAGAAAGTCCAGCTAAGAAATGTCAAGAGGTAAAATGAAAAATGTATAAAAAGTTTTTTCAAGCGGCTGATGTAAAAAAG
>CANQUH010000226.1 GCA_947626965.1 uncultured Lachnospiraceae bacterium | reverse complement strand
GCAGGCTGCTGTGGTAAGAGGAGGTAATATGGAAAAGCTGCTTTATCCAGGAGGGAAGAAAAAGGTTTTCACGGTCTCTTACGATGACGGTGTCACACAGGACGTGAGATTTGTGAAACTCCTAAATAAATACGGCATAAAGGGAACCTTTAATTTAAACTCCGAGCTCATGCGTTCGGAGTTTGCGTGGGTCCACGAGAGCGGCATAGTGGTCAAGCGCCTGCCGCTCGATGCGGCGCTGGGCCTTTACGACGGACACGAAATCGCCAGCCACAGCCTTACGCACCCGTATTTTGAGGGAAAGCCCCGGGAGTTCATACTTCATGAGATGGGGCAGGACAGAGAGACTCTCCGCCGTCTCTTCGGGCAGGAGGTGAGCGGCTTTGCCGCGCCCTTTGATTACTGGAGCCCCTTGATGGCCAACGCTGCCAAAGACTGCGGGTTTGCATACGCGAGAATATCCGAGATGAGCCACTCTTATGACCCGCCGGAGGATCTGTACCACTGGCGCCCGGGCATCTTCCATCTTGACGGGGAGCTTGATAAATTCGTGGACGGCTTTCTTGAGACGGACACCGAGCTCGCCCTCTGCCAGATCGTGGGCCACTCCTACGATCTTGATACGGAGAATATGTGGGGGCAAATGGAGAACATCTTCCGCCGTGTCTCCCGGGCAGAGGACGTAGCGTTCATGACGAATATTGAGATCGTTTGTCATCTTAAATCCATAGGCGTGCGGTGAATAAAGCTGCCGTTGTGACAGGCGGCGTAAATGGAACCGCAGCGCAGGACAGGTATCTGAATCTTCTGCACAGATGGTTCAAAAACGGAAATTTTCAGGACTGATCGGCGGTCTGGAAGTGAAAATGGCTGGGAGGGAATTATAAGATGGAAAAAGAATTATTAAACATGCTTCATCTCAAATGGGAACCTGTAGGCATTTTCCTTGGGGAAACTGATGCTGTCTGCGACATCAATGTGTCTCCGGATAAGAGAAATTGTGTTATTCCTTTCCTGATGGGCGCCTCAAAGGGGAAAATCATTTCTATGGATGAGGAAAGCTGCAACTGTCCGGGTGGAGCGACAGGATGTTGTTTTGGCGATGGATTTTCCAGAAGGAACCCGAATATCCATAAGATGCTTTCTCAAGGATTTGGCGATGGGGCACCATCGCAGATGCCGGAGCATATGAAATATGGTGAGAGATTTTTCTGTTCGGAAGAGTTAGCTTTGAAGTGGCGTAATGCTGTGCCGTTTTCGGAGAAAGGGTATCCCCGCATCGTGTTTGCTCCTATAAGCAGATGGGACGAAGTGGGAATTCCTGATATTGTTTACATCTTTGCGGAACCGGACCAGTTGTCCGCACTGGTCACTATGCTTGGCTCCCACAATGGCGAGGCGCTTAATACGATTGCTCCTTTCGGGGCGGCTTGCCAGTCCATTGTGTATGCGGTGAATCAAATGGAAAAAGAGCGGCCTATGGCAGTTATGGGCCTGTTTGATATTTCCCAGAGACGGGCGGCTTTGGCAAATTGCCTCTCACTGACGATGCCGTATACTCTGTGGGATGGATTGACAAAGGACTTAGATAAGAGCTGTCTTACCACCCACGCATGGAAAGAAATTGAAAAAAGGCTGTAGAACGAAAAAGCGGGATTCGACATAGAAAATTCCGATTGCTGGAAAGGCAGGAGATATCATGCAGATCGGTGCATTATCCATCGGAATCCTTGCGGGCGGGAAAAGCAGCAGGATGGGTTCCAATAAAGCGGAACTGAGATATGGGGACAGCAATTTCCTGGAATATATACTGTTGCAGGCGCAGGGGTTTGGAGAACGGCTGCTGTCAGTAGATGATCTCCGGAAGTATCAGTGGCTGACAGAGAGTACCGGAAGGGCTTCTGAGACTGCCGGGGTTTCTGCACCGACAGAATCGGAACGGGAACACTCATCTGTAGAACGGGAACAGGTTTCTGCTTTGGCAGATGGCCGCAGGTCCGTGATCCTTGTGGAGGATGAGCTTAAGGGTTACGGCCCGGTAGAAGGGATCTATCAGCTTCTAAGGCACATAAAGACAGCCGCCTGCCTTATCGCGGCGACGGACATGCCGGGACTGACGGAGGATTTTTTGCGGGACTTTGCCGGAGCGTATAAAGGAGAGGACTGTCTTGTGCTGCGGGTCGGAGGAATTCTGGAACCTCTCTGTTCTATTTATAATAAAAATTGTATTCCTGTTCTGGAGACATTGCGGGAGGAAGGAATCCGCAGGCCGCGTCTCCTGTTTGACCGGATGAATACCAGGTATCTGGATATAGAGGATCTTGGCTACGGGGAGAACGTGGTCAGCAATATCAATACGCCGGAAGAGTATCATAAGTTTGTTGGGAAATCAGAGATTTCTTCGCAGGAAGCAGGGATCAAAACGGTGCCAAATGGATTGCATGGATATAAGAGGACGTAAAACAATGTACATTAATGAACAGTATAAGAACGGGGAGTCTTCCGGCCTGGAGCTGACAGAGAATATTTCCTTTGTTCAGCTTGATTTTGATGGGAATCTCGAATCCGGAAATCAAAAGGATGGAAACTTCAGAACTGAAAACTGCAAATCCGGAGAGCACGGAGCAGGAGGGCGCAAAGCTGAAAGCTCAGAATCCGAAACCTGCGAAGTGATGAACGCCCCTCTTTTGCGGGAGCATCTGCTGGAAATTTATATCAACGGGATTTTGACCATGAAGGTGATCTGTATCGGACAGCTTTTGGCAGAGCTTGTGCTTGGAAGGCTGTTTACGGAGGGGATCATCCGCGGCACAGAAGATGTGGAAGGGATCTACATCTGTGAGTATGGAAGCCGCGCGAAGGTGATTCTGAAAGACAGGGAAGAGTCGGACGAAAAATCCTGGAGCAAAGAGACTTATGTGGAGACCACTCCGTCGTGCTGCACCGGAAACCGTATTCTGAACGATTATTTTGTATATTCGGATGAGATTGCGCCGGTGACGCCGATTGTGTATAAGCTTTCCTGGATCCGTCAGCTTGCGGACGAGTTTTCAAAGGATACCCCCCTTCATCAGGAGACAGTGGCTACGCACAGCTGCTATCTGGCACGCGGCGGAGAACTTCTGTTCCAGTGTGAGGATATCGGCAGGCATAATGCACTGGACAAGGTGATCGGCTATGCGCTGCGAAACGGGATCGATCTGACCAAGTGCATGGTCTACACGAGCGGCAGGGTTCCGACCGATATGGCAGTTAAGGTTATCCGGGCGGGGATCCCCATCCTTGTGACGAAGGCCGCGGTCTCTGTGGAGGCGGTACGGCTGGCGAAGGAATACAGGCTGACATTGATCCAGGCTGCGAAAAGAGGCGGGCTGAAGCTGTATGCGGGAGAAACCCCTCGAGTATGACAATGTCTGAAATAATTCTGACAAATTTGGGAGATGAAATCTGAAAATATGGAAAAGTATTTTAACACTGCCGGTCTGTGCAACCCGGATAAACATTACATGGTAAACATTGACGATCGTCTGAATCAAATGGAAGCGCTGATTGATAAAGGGGCCTATTTCACGATCAACCGTGCTCGCCAGTTCGGAAAAACTACAACGCTGCGTTTGTTAAAAAAGAAACTTGCCGGCCAGTATCTGGTATTTTCCATCAGTTTTGAGGGAATCGGGAAGAATGCGTACGCATCGGAGACTGCTTTTTGCCAGAGTTTCTGCCGGCTTCTTTACCGAACCGATATCGGAAAGTCTCCGGAAGAAATCCCTCCTTCCGTTGTGCAGGAATTGAAGGATATATGCCATGCGAACATTGATCTTATTGATCTGTCTGATTTTATTTCTTCCTTATGCCGACAGACGAAGCATCCTGTCGTTCTTATGATTGATGAGGCGGATCAGGCAGGCGGACAGGAAGTGTTCCTTTCTTTTCTCGGAATGCTGCGCGATAAATACCTGAACAGCGACGAACAGCCTGCTTTCCGGTCCGTTATTCTCGCGGGGATTTATGACATCAAAAATCTAAAATTAAAGATACGGCCCGACGCAGAGCATCAGTATAACAGCCCTTGGAACATTTCTGCTGACTTTACTGTAGATATGAGTTTTTCTGTGCCTGATATTGCGGGAATGCTCCGCGAATATGAGAAAGATCACTGTTATCAGATCAACATCCCGGAACTTTCTCAAATGCTCTATGATTATACTTCCGGTTATCCGTTTCTTGTATCACGGCTTTGCAAGCTCATGGACGAAATCATTCCTCGCAAAGACGAGTTCGCAGAACCTGCATCCGCATGGAACAAGGAGGGACTGCTGGCGGCGGTTTCAGAACTTCTTGGGGAATCCAACACCTTATTTGACGACATGATCAAAAAACTGAACGATTTCCCGGAACTTAAGAAAATGCTTGAAGCAATTTTGTTTAATGGTGAAAAATTTCCATACAATCCATACAATTACGCCCTGGATATTGGATCAATGTTCGGGTTTATCAGGAATAACTGCGGAACTGTCAGCATAGCAAACCGTATTTTTGAGACACAGCTGTACAACCTGTTTCTTTCGGAAGAGATTATGAACAGCAGGATCTACCGGGCTGCCGTTCTGGACGAAAATCAGTTTATACAAAATGGTGATCTTAATATGGAGCGCATACTGGAAAAATTTACAGAAACCTTTTCGGATATTTATGCAGATGCAGATCAGTCTTTTATAGAAGAGAATGGAAGGCGGTTCTTTCTGCTTTATCTGAAACCGATTATTAATGGTACCGGCAATTATTATATCGAGGCCCGGACCAGAGATATGCGCCGGACGGATGTGATCGTTGATTACTGCGGAAAGCAGTATGTTTGCGAGCTGAAAATCTGGCATGGGGAAGAATATAACCGTAGAGGTGAAAAACAGCTGATCGGTTATCTGAACGATTACCACCTTTCCACCGGATATATGCTCAGCTTTAACTTTAACAAAAAGAAAAAGACAGGGATTAAAAAGCTGGTGATTGAGGGAAAAACGCTTATAGAAGCGGTTGTATAGATAAAACAGGGGTGAGTCAATCTGCAAAAGATCACTGTGGCAAAAGAGAAGCCGTGATAATAAAGGGGGCAAACCATGCAGCACATACTGGCAGTTTCCGGCGTGAAAAACTCCGGCAAGACGACCTTAATCGACCGCATGATCCCGTTCTTTACAGAAAAGGGACTGAAAGTGGCGGTCATCAAGCACGATGGGCATGAATTTGAGGCGGACGTGCCGGGCACGGATTCCTGGAAGCACAAGAGGGCCGGGGCGTACGGAACGGCCGTTTTTTCTGCCACAAAATATGTGATTGTGAAGGAAGAGCCGGATGTAACGTTTGAGATGCTGGCTGCCTGTTTTTCGGAAGCTGATCTGATTCTCCTTGAGGGAGGGAAATTTTCGGACTTTCCCAAGATAGAGCTGGTGCGGAGGGAAATCTCGCGGGAGCCTGTCTGCGCGTCGGAGCATGTGCTTGCCTATGTGACGGATCTTCTGGACGAACGGGATTTGAAGGTTCTGCTAGCTTCTTCGGGACTGTCTTGCGAACCTGATCAGGCAGCTTCTCAGGATCCGTCTGATCTGTCCGCCGCTTCTGTTTCTGATGGGGAAAGTTCCCGTATGCGGCATATTCCGCCCTGGATGCAAGACGGCATCCCTGTATTTGGCTTTGATCAGGCAAATGAATTGTGTGCTTATCTATTGAAAAAAATCGTAAAAAGTGATAAAATAAGCCAGTACTTGTGGACAAATTTAACAAGTTAAAGTTTTTACTCTACTGAGTTTCTGTTGTACTAGACTTATCCAGTAGAAAAGTCCAGCTAAGAAATGTCAAGAGGTGATATGAAAAAAATTATATTTATTGCATTAAGGCAAAAAGGGAAACCTT
>CANQUH010000225.1 GCA_947626965.1 uncultured Lachnospiraceae bacterium | reverse complement strand
CTGGGTTACAGCGGCAATCCGTTAAGAGAAGAGGATATTTTCGGGCTGGGCAAGACAGAAGAAAATATAACAGAAGAGAATATAACAGAACAGGAGGAGGACAGCAGCGGGGTCAGGATTGACGAGGCATATTTCCCGGATGAGACGTTCAGAGCGTATGTGGGCAGCAGTTTTGATAAAAACGGGGATGAGGTATTAAGTACGGAAGAAATAGAGGAGATTGTACAGATAGAAGTAAGTTCAGGTGATGGTAGCGACAAAATTAAAAGTTTGAAAGGAATCGAATACTTTACATCTCTGGAAGAATTGAATTGCAGCGGTAACCAGCTGAACAGTCTGGATGTGAATCAGAACTGGAAACTGACAGAGTTGGATTGCAGTGATAATCAGCTAAGCGAACTGGATGTAAGCCAAAACCCAGCGTTGGAAGCATTGTACTGCAGAGAGAATCAGTTGAGTGAACTGAATATAAGTCAAAACCCGGCGCTGAAAATATTATCCTGCGGAAGAAATCAGCTGAACGAACTGGACGTAAGTCAAAATCCGGCTCTGGTATGGCTGCATTGCAGCAGGAATCAGATAAGCCGTCTGGATGTAAGTCAGAACCCGGAGCTGGAAGAATTGCTGTGTTTCAATAATCAGCTGAACGAACTGGATGTAAGTCAAAATCCAAAGCTGAAGAACCTGAATTACGGCGGAAATCAGATCGAGGTCAGGATTGACGAGACACATTTTCCAGATGAAATATTCAGAGCGTATGTGGGCAGCAGCTTTGACAAAAATGGGGATGAGGTATTAAGTACGGAAGAAATAGAGGAGATCGTACAGATAGAAGTAAACTCCGTTGGTGGCGGCGGCAAAATTGAAAGTCTGAAAGGAATCGAATACTTTACATCCCTGGAAAAATTGAATTGCAGCGGCAATCAGCTGAACAGTTTGGATGTAAGCCAGAATCCGGCGCTGGAAGTGCTGTACTGCAGAGATAATCAGCTGAGGAGCCTGGATGTAAGCCGAAATCCAGCACTGAAAACATTGTATTGTCAATCCAATCAGCTGAGGAGCCTGGATGTAAGTCAGAACCAGGCACTGGAAATACTGGGCTGCAGCAGCAATCGGCTAAGCAGTCTGGACGTAAGTCAGAACCAGGCACTGATAAGATTAAACTGCGACTCCAATCAGCTGAGGAGTCTGGATGTAAGTCAAAACCCGGCGTTGGTGTACTTGTGGTGTTACGATAATCAGCTGAGAGAACTGGATATAAGTCATAACCCAGGACTGGTATGGCTGAGCTGCAGCGGAAATCAGATAAGCAATCTGGATGTAAGCCATAACCCGGTCTTGACAGGGCTCGACGAATGATAAAAAATGTAAAAGAACAGGATTGTTTTAAGATAAATTTTGAAGATTACTCTCGATTTAATATTTACAAATGTAAAAATTGATGGCGAAAATCATAAAAACAGATTGACCAATGCACAAAAAAATGATATGTTAGTAAGAAAGTTTGCATAGCAATGTTTTACAAAAAATTAATAATACAGGAGGTAAGATATGAGCAGTCAGACTTTGCGTGAGGCCAGAAAATACGAAGAAGCGACTGAAAAGATGATCAAGGCAGAACAGAGACCGGCGTTCCACCTGTCTACTCGTGTCGGATGGCTGAACGACCCGAACGGGTTTTCGTATTATAAAGGACAGTATCATATGTTTTACCAGTATTACCCGTATGCGACATACTGGGGGCCGATGCACTGGGGCCATGCGGTAAGTAAGGACCTGCTGCACTGGGAATATCTTCCGGCTGCGCTGGCTCCGGATTCCCAGTACGACAGGGACGGCTGTTTCAGCGGAAATGCGATTGAGCTTCCGGACGGCAGACAGCTTCTGATGTATACCGGCGTTCTGAATATGCTGCAGCCGGAGGGAGGCACCCGCGAAATCCAGACGCAGTGCATTGCGGTCGGCGACGGCCTGGACTACGAGAAATATGAGGGCAACCCTGTGCTTGACGACAAAGATCTGCCGGAGGGCAGCAGCAAGTATGATTTCCGCGATCCGAAGCTGTGGAGAAAAGAGGACGGCACTTATCGCTGTGTGGTTGGCAGCCGCCCGGCGGACGGAAGCGGTCAGATTCTTCTGTACAGCAGCGAGGACTGTTTTCACTGGAAGTTTGAAAAGGTTCTGGCCGCGAACAGGAACCGCTTCGGCAAAATGTGGGAGTGCCCTGATTTCTTCCCGCTTGACGGGAAACAGGTGCTGTTCACGAGCCCGCAGGACATGCTTCCGCAGGGGTTTGAATATCACAACGGCAATGGTACGCTCTGCCTGATCGGTACATACGACGAGGAGACGGAGACGTTTACCGAGGAGAAGAATCAGGCGATTGATTACGGCATTGATTTTTACGCGCCGCAGACGATTCTTACTCCGGACGGCAGACGTGTCATGATCGGCTGGATGCAGAACTGGGATACATGCAACATGCACCGGCAGATGAAGGAGGACGGCTGGTTTGGCCAGATGAGCCTTCCGCGGGAAATCTCCATTAAGAACGGCCGTCTGTACCAGAAGCCGCTCCGTGAGCTTGAAGCGCTCCGCCACGACAAAGTGAGCTATGAGGATGTGGAGTTCACGGGAATCATTTCTCTGGACGGGGTTCGGGGCAGAAGAGTGGATATGGAGCTTGAAATTTTCCCGGGCGATGAAGAGCACGTGTATCAGAAATTTGCGGTGCGTTTTGCGCAGGACGATCAGTACCAGACGTCCATCAGCTATCGTCCGCACGAATCGGTGCTGAAGGTGGACCGCAAGTTCTCCGGTTCCCGCCGCGCGATCATTCATCAGCGCCGCTGTACGGTGCCTTCAGAGAAAGGTAAGATCAAGCTGCGGCTGATCCTCGACCGTTTCAGCGTGGAAGCGTTTGTCAATGACGGGGAGAAAGTCATGACAGCCACCACCTATACCGACCAGTCGGCGGAAGGAATTTCCTTCTATGCAGTCGGGAAAGTCAGGATGAATGTGACAAGATGGGATTTGTCAGAGTAAATAAAAGAGAAAAATAAAAGAGAAAAAAGAACGGCGCCCGGAAAATCCGGGCGCTGATTTATGCACAGGCCCGCACATGGAAATCAGCTGCTGGCACAGCATGCGGGCCGCGCGGCGAGCAGGAGGAAAAGCCGCCTCCTGCTCGAACTATGAAAAAAGATAATTCAGATATTCAACCGCGGTTTCCGTGCGCGGCGAGTTTCCGATAATTCCAAAATACACAGTGTCTTCAAATCCGGCTTCCTTTATCATGCTGGCTTCTGCCAGATCGATTCCCATCGGATATTCGGTCGTCTCGGAGACGTATTCAAGCGTCGAATCATAGATCATATCTTTTGCATTGTCCTCGAGAATTTCCATATTTGTCACGAGATACGGCTGCAGTTTTTCATACAGGGAAGGGTCTGTTTCCTGTAACAGGTCTTCCATGTTGTACAGGTATCCGTTCTGCGCGAACGCGTCGAACGCTTCCTTATTCATGAGGATGACGTCGAGTTCCTCGTTGTCGATGGAAGCGAGGATCTTCAGATGCGTCGCGTATGTGTACTGGTGGTACTCGCTTGAGGGATCATCGGTCAGATACCAGCCGGAGTAGAGCGTCATGTCATTTTTGGCGGTGTCGATCTGCTGGTCAGCCAGAAAACCGTCCGTCAGCTGTTCTTCAAGCGTCTCTCCCGCGTTGACATTCGCGAGCGCGGCATACAGAACGATATCCTTGTGGGTCACGTGGCGGTAGACCATATAACCGATGATATACAGGATGATGAGGGTGATCACAATCGGAAGCTTGTAGTAGTCCCAGATATACTGGATCCGCTTCGAAGTGCTCAGGCTGTCCCATTTTTCCCGCTCCGTCAGGGATTCGAGGCTGCGGTGCGATTCCGGATTCCTTTTAAAAGGATCATTCAGATAGATTTTCATCGAACCGTACTCCTTTCAGATTTTTATAAAACGGTACGTTCCATATCCGGATTTTCTTCTGATATGATTTCTTCTTCCTCTTCCTCATCTTCTTTTTCGCCCTTCGGCTCAAGCATCTCCAGGATCCTCGAGAGCAGATAAGAGCAGAGGAATGCGCAGAATCCTTCCCCGAACACAATCGCCGGCGTGAAGATGTTGATGACGATAAAGGCCATCACGAAGTAGATCACAGCCATCAGGGCAGTGCAGTAGAGAAAGCGCATGCCGAGTATGGCGGAATTCAGGAACATGCGGCGCACAGTGTTGTCAAAACGCGCCATCAGTGGGAATATGTACATGGCGATGATCAGAAAGGCGACAACCGCAACGAGAAAGATGGCCGTCACAATCGTCCAGAATGCGTTCTCAAAACGCATGTGATACAGGACGAAACCGTCGACGCCGAGGACAATGCCGACAAAAAGCATAATTGCCCACACCTTTGTCGCGAGTTTGAAGTTCTGCCGGAAAGCGTGGAAAAACTGTCTGGTAATGCCGCCTTCCTCATTTTTGGTCATCTTCAGGGTGACGTAGAAAAGGGCGGTGGTGGAAGCGCCTGCCGTGATGATCGGGATGCAGCAGATAAACCAGAGAATGTTCAAATAAACACTGTATACAATTTTGGTGATAAAGATCATGACCCGGTTGTCCGGGCTGAAAATTTCCTGCAGCATATAAATTCCTCCTGTGTTTTCTGCCGCGGATGAAAATGCCGCGGCATTTTTCTGATGCGCATGCCCACACATGGAAATCAGCTGCTGGAGCTGCATGCGGGCTGCATGGCGGGCAGGAGAGAAGACCGTTTCCTGCCCGATTCTGATTCAGAACCTGACTGCGGGTTCTGCCGCAGGATTCAGGTCTGATCTGGCGTCATGTTCATGTATGAAAATGGACGGCCGGACAGTTCCGGCCGTCAGTCTTTGGTCGAAGCCCGGCGGATCAGCGTCGTCTCCGTGTAGATGGTACGGTAGTTCAGCGTCGGTTCCTTGATGCGTGAGATGAGAAGCTGGACAGCTGAGAATCCCATGATCTGGCTGTGGATGTGGATCGTCGTGAGCGCCGGGGTGACGATCCGCGATTCCGGGGAATCGTCGAAGCCGCACAGGTATACATCTTCCGGAACAGAATAGCCCAGTTCCCTGAGAACGGTCAGAACTTCAAGAGCGACGAAGTCATTTGCGCAGAAGAACACATCCGGCAGAGTTTTCATGCTCTTGAAATGATCCTTCAGATACTGGCGGTACTGTTCGGGGGCATGGCCCGGATCATGCTCCGTGAGGCAGTATTCCGGAATATAAGGCAGATCCAGCGTAATAAGTGCCTCGCGGTACGCCATATACCGCTCAAAGAAAGAGAGACAGTGAAATCTTTCTCCGATATATCCGATCTTCTTTTTGCCGTGCCGTCCCAGATCCGCAACCAGGGAAAAGATGTTGGAGCGGTTTTCCATCAGCAGACGGTCGGCCTTCAGGATCCGTCCGTTGGAAGGCGCGGGGGCATCGACAAACAGAATCGGAATGCCGAGATCACAGAGCATGTCGCTGTAAGCCCAGCTGAACATTTCAAAACAGATGATGCCCGCGGTCGTTTCCATATGGAAGGAGTTCGGCAGCGTCAGCTGCTGCAGATCCGCCTGACTCACCCGGTACATGGTAAAGCCGTAACCGAGGAGCGTGAGCTCACTCTGAAACTTATCCAGCATTGTCGATGCAAAATGCGAGTTCCCCAGAAAACTGGTGGTAAACAGTGCGATCGTATTTGCGCCTCCGGCCGGCGGCTGTACGGAGGAGGCGTCCTGCAGAACCGGGGAGGCTGTCTGCTGCTGCGCTGCTGCCTGGCTGATCGTCAGTCCGGCCTGCGGCGTGGTTCCCGGACGCCTTGTGCTGTTTCCCAGGTTCGCGAATTTAACATAAGAAAATTGCTTATATCCCATCTCAACGGCCTTCTTTAATATTCTGTCACGGGTGGCATC
>CANQUH010000224.1 GCA_947626965.1 uncultured Lachnospiraceae bacterium | reverse complement strand
AAGGAAGGAAAAAAGCAAGCCCCACCCCTCAAGATTGAGGGGCAGGGGGAGTTGAAGTGTCGAAGACACTTTTTTAATTTTCGCGGGATTTTTCCTCAAAATAACACGAGTCCCTTTCATATGGGGAAGGGGCAGAAAAAGGAAAATTACGCGGAAAATCACAATGTCCGGAAAGTCAAATCTGAACAGATGTTTTATACACCTGCTTTTTTTATGCGCAGGCCCGCAGGCGGAGAATCCTGCAAAGCAGGATCCTTTTTTAAGGAATGGTTGTCTTGCTGCTTAAAAGTATGCCGGATTCCAGAATTCCCCTGAGAATTTCCCGCGTTTCCGTACGGATACTTTCAAGAGGGCATCCGGCCGCTCTGCTTTCATTTACAAATCCACAGAGCCCATAGCAGAGAAATCCCGTGATCTTGCGGGGAGAATATTTGGGTTTTACCGATTTACTCACTTTTTCCGTGAGGGATTCCACAATTTTCATGACATAATTGTAAAAGGAAAACGAAAGGTACGGATTTTTATCCGGGAGCGTGTGCCGGAAAAATTCATAGTTGCTGTAGTAAATGGTAAGTACGCAGTCCAGCAGATTGCAGTAACTTATAATAGGGTCGCCGTCGGGATTGTTCGTACTTTGCAGGCGTGAAAATTCTGCACGCCCTTTGTCCTGCATGTCACTGAAGATGTCCTCGGCAAGGTCGTATTTGTCATTGTAATGAGTGTAAAAGGTCACACGGCTGATTCCGGCTATTTCGCAGAGCTGTTTGATTGAGATCTGTTCAAATCTGGAATCGGCCAGCATTTTTATCATGGTCTGCTTCAGGGTTTGTTTGGTGCGGATAATCCTTTTGTCTTCCACGATCGTCGGCCCCCTTTCGAAAATGGACAGATAGGATAACATTTTTGTATTAATGTATAGATAATTGACAAAACAGATGTTTTGTCATTGCATCGCGGACGTTTCTTTTTTTATAATTGCTGTCATCTTAACACTTGTTAAAATAGTAGTCAATAACAGAAAATGGAGAAGATATATGTCGGATGTAATAATCGTGACAGACAGCAATAGTGGGGTAACCCGCGAGGAAGCTGAAAAACTTGGTATAGGCGTGGTTCCCATGCCTTTTCTTGTGAATGGAAAAACATATTATGAAGGTGTAGACCTGAATCAGGAGCAGTTCTTTCACTTTTTGGAGGAAGAGGCGGATGTGTCGACGTCGCAGCCTTCCCCCGGAGCGGTTACGGATCTGTGGGATGAGTATCTCAAAGAATATGATGAAATTGTATATCTGCCCATGTCGAGCAGCCTGAGCAATTCCTGCATGACAGCCCAGATGCTGGCGCAGGAATACGACGGAAGAGTGCAGGTGGTTGACAATAAGAGGATTTCCGTGCCGCAGTATCAGGCGATTCTTGACGGCCTTGCCATGATTCGGGAAGGAAAAAATGCAGTTCAGATCCGTGAGGAACTGGAACGCACAGCGGCTGATTTTAACGTTTACATTACGGTGGATACGCTGAAATATCTGAAAAAAGGCGGACGTATTTCAGGAACTTCCGCTGTGCTTGGCACCATGCTTCACATCAAACCGGTGCTGAGGCTGGGATCGGACAAGCTGGAGACGGCTGCAAAGTGCAGGGGGATCAAGGCGGCAAGGCACACCATGCTCGAACTGCTCAAAGAGGATATGGAAGGCAGACTGGGAGAATATCGCAGGCAGGGAAAACTTCAGCTCATGACGGCGTACGCGGGAGTCTCGGAGGAGACTCTGGAAAGCTGGAATCAGGAAGTAAAAGAGACATTTCAGGTGGATCATATTCTGTCGGCTCCGCTGACGCTGAGTATTGCCTGTCATGTCGGCCCGGGCGTTTTAGGTGTGGCAGCTACGAGGATTGCCGTTTGACAGTGCTGCGCCGGTTTGTGCTGCAGGCACGGTTTTCTTTGTTTCATGCGCAGGAGGGAAAAAATGCCTCCTGCTCGATTTATTTTTGTCCAGACTGTAAAAGGCAGGGACATTTCCGGAAAAGATCCTGTCCGGAAAGGTCTCTGCCTTTTTATCCGTTTAACCCTTGCAATTTAATACCTGAATTGTTATAATTCATAACCGACAGGCAGTTACAGGAAGGGAGCCTTATGGATCAGATTACGATAAAGGATGTTGCGAGACTGTGCGGGGTAGGGGTCAGTACGGTTTCAAGGGCAATCAATAATCACCCTGACATTAATGAAGAAACCAGACAGAAAATTATGGATACGATCCGGCAGTACAATTATGTGCCGAACAACAGCGCGCGAAACCTCAAGCGCTCGGATTCCAGAACGATTGCTGTATTGATTAAAGGTATCAGCAATCCTTTTTTTGCTGATATGATCCAGGTTTTTGAGCGTGAGATCAAGAAAAGAAAATATTCATTTGTGCTGCAGCATGTGGAGGAATTCGAGGATGAGGCGGATGTGGCGATTCAGCTTGAGAAGGAGAAGAAGCTGAAGGGGATCGTGTTTCTGGGAGGTCTGAGCAGCCACAGACAGGAGAAGCTTGAGCAGCTTAAGGTTCCTTTTGTGATCAGCACGGTGGATGATGAGAAGCTGTCCGGAAATTATACGACAGTCAGTGTGGACAACGAAAAGGAAAGCTGCCGGATGGTCGATTATCTGATCAGCTGCGGGCATAAAAAGATCGCGCTTCTCTCGGCAGGGAAACAGGACGCCAGTATCGGAAAACTTCGCTTTGAAGGATACCGAAAGGCTCTGGAGGAACATGGGATTCCGTATGATGAGGAGCTTGTGATCTGGTCTCATGAAGGGCTGCCTACATATTCGATGGAGAACGGCTACGCTTTGACCAGGGAGCTTCTGGAAACCGGAAAGAAATTCACCTGTATCTATGCCGTTTCGGACAGTATTGCCATCGGAGCGTGCAAAGCGCTGTTCGATGCAGGAAAGCGTGTGCCGGATGATTACTCGGTTGCGGGTTTTGACGGACTGCCGATTGCGGCCTACTATGAGCCGTCCATCACAACGATCCGTCAGCCGAGAAAGGAGATGGCGGAGGCGACGATCCGTCTGATGTTTGATCTGATCAAGAACAAACCGGTCGAGAAGCGCCAGCTCTTTGATGGAAACCTGATAGAAGGTCAGTCTACGAAAAGGATTCTGGAAGAATGGAAATAATTAAGGCAAGAAAACTGGCATTTGAATACGTAAAACTGGATGAGGAAGGCAGGGTGGAATCCCGGTCGCGCGCGGTCGACGATGTTGACCTTGACGTGCAGGCGGGGGATTTTATTGCGATTCTGGGGCACAATGGTTCCGGGAAGTCGACGCTTGCGAAACACATCAACGCGATTCTTGTCCCTACAGAGGGAACTCTGTTTGTGGATGGGAAGGATACGCGGGATGAGTCAAAACTCTGGGAAATCCGACAGACGGCCGGCATGGTGTTCCAGAATCCGGACAATCAGATTATCGGAACGATCGTGGATGAGGATGTAGGGTTTGGGCCGGAAAATATGGGCGTGCCGCGGGAGGAAATCTGGCAGCGCGTCGAGGAGAGTCTGAAAGCGGTCGGCATGTGGGAGTACCGCTCTCATTCGCCCAACAAGCTTTCCGGAGGGCAGAAACAGCGCGTAGCGATTGCGGGTGTCGTGGCAATGCGCCCGAAGTGCATCGTGCTGGATGAGCCGACGGCCATGCTGGACCCGAACGGACGCCGGGAAGTGATCCAGACAGTGCGTGAGCTGAATCGCCGGGCGCATGTCACAGTGATCCTGATTACTCATTATATGGAGGAAGTAATTCAGGCTGACAAGGTATTCGTCATGGAGCAGGGAAAGATTGTAATGCGGGGAACACCGCACGAAGTCTTCTCCCATGTGGAGGAGCTGAAAGCTTACCGGCTGGACGTCCCGCAGGTGACGCTGGCAGCGCATGAGCTGCAGAAAGCCGGAATTCCGCTTCCAGATGGAATATTGACGATTGAGGAACTGGTGGAAGAGCTCCGGAAGGTGAGGAAATCATAAATGGCGATCAGGATAGAGCACCTGAATTATATATACAATGAAGGCATGGCTTTTGAGAAGCATGCGGTCCGGGATGTCAGCCTGGAAATTCCGGACGGACAGTTTATCGGGATTATCGGACATACGGGTTCCGGCAAATCGACGCTGATCCAGCATCTGAACGGGCTGATGCGGGGAACATCCGGAACAATCTATTATAATGGTGAAAACATATACGCAAAGGATTACCGGATGAAAGATCTCCGGAGCAGGGTCGGGCTGGTTTTTCAGTATCCGGAGTATCAGCTTTTTGAGACAGATGTATTTACGGACGTCTGCTTTGGCCCAAAAAATCTGGGACTGCCGAAGGAAGAGGTTGAGGCGCGGGCTTACGAGGCGCTGCGTCTTGTGGGACTGAAGGAGAAGCATTATAAGAAGTCGCCGTTTGAACTTTCCGGGGGGCAGAAACGGCGTGCGGCCATTGCGGGGATTCTTGCGATGAAGCCGGAGGTGCTTGTTCTGGACGAGCCGACGGCCGGGCTGGATCCGCGGGGACGGGACGACATTCTTGACCAGATCGCGAAGCTGCACAGGGAGCAGAAGATTACGGTTATTCTCGTCTCGCACAGCATGGAAGATATTGCCCGCTATGTGGAGCGGATTATTGTGATGAACCACGGGCAGGTGATGTATGACGATACGCCGCGCAATGTCTTCGGACATTATAAAGAACTGGAACAGGTGGGGCTTGCCGCGCCGCAGGTCACTTATCTGATGCAGACGCTGCACAGCCAGGGCTGGCCGGTCCGGACGGACGCGACCACGGTGAAAGAAGCCGCCGACGAGATCCTGCGGGTTCTGAAAACAGTTGAGATGTAAAATGCCACGAAAACAGGATTTCTTTGCATTGTCTGTCATAAAAGAATCCAGGCGGAGCATGATGGATTTTTTATGGCAGAAGTGCTGTCTGCTGTGTCATACAGGAGAGCAGACAGCAGCAAATGGAATCAGGTGAGAGGGGAAAAATGTTAAGAGATATTACGTTAGGACAATATTATCCGTCAGGGTCGGTGATTCACAGGCTGGATCCGCGGGTAAAGCTTGCGGGCACGCTGATTTACCTGATTTCGCTGTTCGCGTTTCGCTCTGTCGAGGCCTATGTGGTTGCGACATTGTTTCTGGCGGCCATGATCGCTGTCTCGAAGGTGCCGCTGAAATTTATGATGCGCGGACTGAAGTCGATTCTGTTTCTGCTTCTGTTCACGTCCGTCTTTAATCTGTTTCTGGTGCCGGGCGAGGTCGTTGTGAGGATCTGGAAATTAAAGATCACGGATGCGGGAATTGAGACAGCGGCATTTATGGCGATCCGTCTGGTATATCTGATTATCGGTTCCTCACTGATGACGCTGACGACAACGCCGAATGATCTGACGGACGGTCTGGAAAAAGCGCTGGGACCATTGAAGAAGATCCGGGTGCCGGTGCATGAGATCGCGCTGATCATGTCGATTGCGCTGCGCTTTATCCCGATTCTGATGGAAGAAACGAATAAGATCATGAAGGCACAGATGGCAAGAGGAGCGGATTTTGAGTCGGGAAATCTGATTCAGAAGGCCAAAAATATGATACCATTGCTGGTTCCGCTGTTTATCTCGGCGTTCCGGCGCGCAAATGACCTTGCGATGGCGATGGAGGCGCGCGGATACCACGGCGGCGAGGGACGGACGAAGATGAAGCCTCTGGAGTATAAAAAGCGCGATCTGGCCGCTTATCTCGTACTGGCCGGATATGTGGCGGTGATGTTTGCGGCGAATCGGCTGAAAATTGTGCCGGCGCTGTTCTGAGAATATGGGAAATGACTGGTATGGATCAGGTGTCAGGCAGAAGTGAAATGCTGGTTACAGTCTGCACATCAGCTGCTGCGTGAGAGAGAATGCATGATCGATACAGATTGAAACGAAGGGCAGGCAGCGCATGAGAGTGCAAACAGGAAAAATTTGGAAGAAAACTAC
>CANQUH010000223.1 GCA_947626965.1 uncultured Lachnospiraceae bacterium | reverse complement strand
GTCATGGCCTGGAAATGCGCAAAGTCGAAACGCAGCCTGTCCGGAGCGACCAGAGAACCTTTCTGCTCTACATGGGAGCCTAATACCGTTTTGAGCGCTTTCTGGAGCAGATGCGTCGCGCTGTGGTTGCGGCAGGTATCTCTTCTGCCTTCCTCGCAGACGGAAAGCGTTACCTTGTCTCCAACCTTGAACATGCCGCGCGTGACATGGCCCACGTGACCGGCTTTGCCGCCGAGCAGGTGAAGCGTATCTTCCACGACAAATTCTCCGTCCGCACAGGTAATCACGCCTTTGTCGCCGTTCTGGCCGCCCATTGTGGAGTAGAACGGAGTCACCTTCGTGATGATCGTGCCGCGCATGCCGTCGGTCAGAGCCTCGGTCAGCTCACTCTCTGTCGTCAGCACCGTGATCTCGGAATCACAAACCAGCTTGTCATACCCGACAAATTCTGTTGTGATCTCCGCTGGAATCTGGTCGTAGACAGTGGCGTCGGCTCCCATGTAGTTTGTCACGGCACGGGCCTTTCTCGCCTTTGTGCGCTGCTCTTCCATGCATGCCTTAAAGCCTGCCTCGTCCACCTCGTAGCCCTTTTCCTCAAGGATCTCCTTCGTCAGATCGAGCGGGAATCCGTATGTGTCATAGAGCAGGAATGCCTGATCTCCGGCAAGCACTTTTTCCTGCTTCTCATTCATATCCGCCTCAAGAGTCGCGAGGATATTCAGACCCTGATCGATCGTGCGGTTAAACTTCTCTTCCTCCTGCGCGAGCACCTTGAAGATGAAATCCTTCTTCTCCTCAAGCTCCGGATAACCATCCTTTGAGCCCTCGATCACCGTGGCGCTCAGTTTTGAGAGGAACGCTCCCTCAATGCCGAGCAGTCTGCCATGACGCGCCGCACGGCGAATCAGACGGCGGAGCACATAGCCGCGTCCTTCATTCGTCGGCATGATGCCGTCCGAGATCATGAAAGTAGCGGAACGGATATGATCAACGATCAGACGGATTGAGATGTCCTTCTGTTCATCCGTCTTGTATACCGTGTGAGCAAACTCGCAGACCTTGTCGCGCAGATCCTGGATCGTATCCACATCAAAGATGGAATCGACCTCCTGCACCACGACGGCCAGACGTTCAAGTCCCATACCGGTATCGATATTCTTCATTTTCAGTGTCTCATAATGGCCTTCCCCGTCGTTCTCGAACTGGGTAAAGACGTTGTTCCAGACTTCGATGTAGCGGTCACAGTCGCAGCCGACCGTACAGGTCGGTTTGCCGCAGCCGTATTTCTCGCCGCGGTCGTAGTAGATCTCAGAACACGGACCGCACGGGCCTGCGCCGTGCTCCCAGAAGTTATCCTCCTTGCCAAAGCGGAAAATACGCTCCGGAGCGATTCCGACCACCTCATGCCAGATATTCCACGCCTCGTCGTCCTCCAGATAGACAGACGGGTACAGGCGGTTCGGGTCAAGTCCGACTACCTCAGTCAGGAACTCCCAGGACCATGTGATCGCTTCTTTCTTGAAATAATCTCCGAATGAGAAATTCCCCAGCATCTCAAAGAAGGTGCCGTGGCGGGCTGTCTTTCCCACGTTCTCGATATCGCCGGTGCGGATACACTTCTGACAGGTCGCGACGCGGCGCTTCGGCGGGATTTCCGCCCCTGTAAAATAAGGCTTCAGCGGCGCCATGCCCGCATTGATGAGCAGCAGACTCTTGTCATTGTGCGGCACCAGCGAAAAACTGTTCATTACAAGGTGATCCTTGCTTCTGAAAAAGTCAAGGAACATTTTTCTCAATTCGTTTACTCCATATTTTTTCACAATCATTCCTCCAGGTACATTTGTTATGTTTTTTATAAGCCTCAAAAGCGCCGGGGCTTCCCCCGGCTGCTTTCTGATCTGTTAAAATTTTACTTTGCATCCTTGCGGTCACGCAGCTTCTTCCCGCAGAAGATCGCTGCCAGCGCCACCGCGGCAAGGACGATCAGTCTGATTACCTCAATAATAAAATCAGCGACAAAAGCTCCCATATTATACCTTCCTTTCCGCTCAGCGCCCGGCCGGGAATTTCCGTCTCCTGTTCTGTCGGACCGCAAAAGCTGATAAACTCTGTGCCGTCAGTTTCCAGTCATTGTCATTGCTGCAGCCCTGACACCTTAAAATCATGCAAAATCCGGACTGCCACTCAGGTTTTATCATATCACAGCGTTTTTTACATTTCAATATCCAGTTTTGCAATGTTTTGCCCAAACTTCCAAATTTACATGAGAACCACATCCTCAATTTTTCCGTCCCCGTCCGCCGCGGCTGTCGCCAGCCTGTCACAGCGTTCGTTCTCGGGATGTCCGTCATGTCCTTTGACCCAGATAAAACGGACGCTGTGCGGGGCCTTCGCCGCAAGAAGACGCTTCCACAGGTCGATATTCTTGACCGGCTCGTTCTTTCCGCGCTTCCAGCCTTTTTTCTGCCAGTTTTCAATCCAGTGCTGGTTGAACGCGTTGATCAGATACTGCGAATCAGAATAGAGCTCCACCTCGCAGGGACGGTTCAGCGCCTCAAGCCCGACGATCGCCGCCATCAGTTCCATGCGGTTGTTCGTCGTCTTTCTGTACCCCTGCGAATATTCACGCTCATGAAGCATTCCTTTTGGATCCACATACTGCAGTACCGTGCCATAGCCTCCCGGCCCGTCAGGATTGCCTCTCGCAGAACCATCTGTAAAAATCTTCACAAACATACGCCTGTCTCCTTCTCTTTTTTCTGAATTGCCTTCCTGCTGATGGGACGGCCGCAGGACTCTGCGATACCTCAGAATTCTGTCCGGCATTCCTGCTCTCCTAACTAATCTTGCTCTTTGCCCCGAGGCCTTTCCCCTTCAGCAGCTTTTTATATTCTTTCAACTTATTCTTCGGAACTTTTACCGCCGTCTTCGCATAAAGATTTCCAAAGGCATTGTTCCCTACGGATTTTACCGTCAGTTTTTTCGTCTTGATCGTGATTCTGGCCAGCTTTTTGCATCCATAAAAGGCCTGCTTCCCAATCGTACTCACTTTTGCGGGAAGCGTTATCTCTCTCAGTGAAATGCAGTTATAAAAAGCGCCCGCTTTTATCGTGGCAACGCCCGTACCCATTGTCACAGAAGACAGCTTCAGACAATTGCGAAACGCATTGGAACCGATCACAGAAACATTTTTCCCGATGATAACCTTTTTCAGCTTTCCGTTATTTTTAAAAGCATTGTTCGCAATTGCAGTCACTTTGCATTTCACATTCTCAATCACGACTGCTGCCGGAATATTCACTGTCGTCTTTCCCGTGTTTATCGGCATAGTGTACTCTACCGTCGGCAGACCGGACGCATTCGAACCCGTCACTGTATAAACTGCCCCGGTTGCCAGGTCTTCCTTGCGCGAACCTATCTCAAACCCAGGTTTCACAGACGGTTCTTCTGTCTCTCCTCCGGATGGATCCTCTTCCGTCTCCCCTGGTTTCTGCGTATCTCCGCCGGATGGATTCTTCTCTGTCTCTCCTGGCTTCTGCGTATCTCCGCCGGATGGATTCTTTTCTGTCTCTCCCGGTTCCTGTGTATCTCCTCCGGATGGATTTTTTTCTGTCTCCTCTGGTTTCTGTGTATCTCCGCCGGATGGATTCTTCTCTGTCTCCCCTGGTTTCTGTGTATCTCCGCCGGATGGATTCTTCTCTGTCTCCTCTGGTTTCTGTGTATCTCCGCCGGACGGATTCTTCTCTGTCTCCTCTGGTTCCTGCGTATCTCCGCCGGATGGATTCCTTTCCGTCTCCTCCGGCGCTTTCCTGATCACAAAATTCTGTGTTATGGTTCCGGCATAATTTCCTTTACCGGTAACTGTCACCACAGCCGTTCCCGGCCCTTCATTCCCGGAATACTTAACCGAGTAATCGCTGCCTTTCACCAGTACTTTCTCTCCATGCCGCACTGTTACATCCGGCTTAACCGGATTTCCTGCATATTCCTGCTGACTGATTTCATCTATGATGCAGTTTCCTTCTTTCAAATCCAGAGGAAGGATCTGAAACACCACGGTAAGTTCTCCCTCACAGTTTTTCTGCCCTGTAACTTTTACGGAAGCTTTTCCGGCATCTGTATTATCTTCATATTCCACTGTATAATTTGATTTATCCAGCGAAATCTCTCCGTTTTTGACTGTCACAGAAGGACGGATCTCCGCGCCGGTATAGGTCTGATCCGCAATTTTGTCTGCCGTACAATCCTGCAGATTCAAAGGCAGAATCTGAAACGCCACGGTAAGCTCTCCCTCACAGTTTTTCTGTCCTGTAATCTTTGCGGAAGCATTTCCGACATCGGTATTACTGTCATATTCCACCGTATAATCTGATTTATCCAGCAGAAGCTCTCCATTTTTAACTGCCACAGAAGGACGGATCTCTGCGCCGGTATAAGTCTGATCCGCAATTTCATCCACCGTGCAATCCTCCAGCTTCAGCGGAAGAATTGTAAATGTCTCCGTCAGTCCTCCCTTATAATTTCCCTTCGCGGTAATCGTTACAGACGCCTGTCCTGCATTTTCGTTATTGCTGTATTTTATCTCATAATCCGTTTCCGGATCCAGCTCCTTTTCTCCGCAGACAACTGTCACTTCCGGCTTAATCTCGGAGCCGGTATAGACCAGAGAGGTCTGTTCCATCGTCACACTGGACTCGCTGCCCAGTTCCTTGGCGGCAATCTCAAATTCTTTTGTAATCGTACCTTCATAATTTCCTGTCCCGGTGATCGTCACCACCGCAGTTCCGGCATCAATATTATTCTCATACGTTACCGTATAATCCGTCTCCGCGGTCAGGACTGTTCCATCCAGAGTAAGCGTCGGCGCCGGCTCAAATTTTTCTCCGCTGTAGGTATAAGAATCCTGTTCCAGCACGACCTGCGCAGAATCAATCGGTATCCTGACAACTGTGACAGGAACCGTAATCACTGTTCCCATAACGGTCGTCGTTATTTCCGTTGTTCCAATCCCGACAGCTTCTATTGTTCCCTTCCCACCGTCAAGTTTTATATAATTTTCTTCGGTGTCTGCAGATTTCCATTCATAAGGCAGTTCAATCGGACATATTCTGCCCGGCCAGGCTTCCGTAGTCTGAATTCCACCCGTAATTTTCGGCAGTTCAGCAGATCCCCCATAAGGCAGTTCAATGGAATTCACCGACGGCTCTGCCGATTTATTCGTAATCACAGAGGAATCCACTTCAATCTCCACTGTCGTCTCCGAATCATTAGCCGGCGTTTCACTGGTACTGCCCACAAGATCACGGAACAGCTGCACCCAGTAATGACACCCATTATAGTACACATGGCCGATTCCAACAGCCGTCACTTCGCTGCTGAGCATGCTTCTTCTGTGACCCTGCCCGTCATAATATTCATTCGTTTCCTGCCAGCCTTCAAATGCAGCTGCTGTAGTTGAATAGCCGACCGCAATATTTTCGGCAAATGCGTGCCATCCACCATAACCTGAAGACACCAGATCTGACGCATACCCTTTCATATTTGGTCTTGCATGATCATAGTAAACCGCAATTTCCATTGCGCGCAACATGGCCGCTTCCTCCAGCTGGTAATCATAAGTCAGGGGTTCCAGTCCCGTTTCATAAATTTTTTCGGTATTTGACTCATTCCAGTACCACGCATCTGATCCGGTTCTGAAATCATTGATCATCCCGAACATGCTTCTTGCCTCTGTCTGCCCGTATCTGCCTGTCACTTTTACAATTTCAGTCTCCGCGGATACCGTGATGCCTCCCAGAATCAGCGTCACCAGCATTGCCAGGCACATGATGTAAATTTTCCGTCTTCTCTTCATCTTACCGTTCCCTCCCTGCTGTCCATGATACTGCCCTGTAATACAGAACGTGAATGTTTACCGGAAAACAGTTGTCCACAATCTTTCCCGATAATCACAGTATACTCTCTTTCCACTGGCAAAGTCAACAATTCCTCACCTCTTTCACCGAATACGCTCAGATGTGTGGTCGAGTAGACTTGCCCCTTGCGGGGCAAGCCCCTCTTCAGAACCGGACGTGCGGCTTTTCCGCATCCGGCTCCT
>CANQUH010000222.1 GCA_947626965.1 uncultured Lachnospiraceae bacterium | reverse complement strand
CTTGACTGCACCCTTCCCACTGCCGGGCGGGTCAGGGACTTTCACCCCTTAGAACGTGCGCCCGCCGGGCGCACTGATAATCAAGCAGGAGGCTGTTTTTCCTCCTGCTCGTCCGCGCGAGCCGCATGCTGCGCCAGAGCAGCTAATTTTCATATGCGGACCTGCGCATAAAATAAAAATCAGCAAGCACAGCTGCCTGACTGATTACTCACAAGAATAAACAATATTATAACCTTCTGCTATCCCAAAGTAAAGAATTAGTTCCGATACAAAAAAATATTTTTTAGCTTATATCACTATTTTTATTGTGCTTAATAATATATCCCAAGCTACTCTTTACATAATTAATTTGAATTTTATTTCTATTTCTATATGTCAATTATCTTTATTAATTTAATTTCTTAAATATATTCACGCACTTCGATTAATTTCCTGTATTTTGACACACATAGCATTCTCCAAATATATACAAGCATGCATCTCATTGCTTGCGGGAATAAAATTCCCCAGTATTCACCAGGGGAAATATTAACTGTTCTGAAATTATATGGGAGGATTAACCAGCAAATCTACAATATTCTGAATAATAGTAGTATAGTATGTATAATACGTATTTTTGGTTGACCGTTCTCTTGTAAGTAAAAAATCATTAGGTTCTAAAAAATTATTTGGATTTCCGTTAAAACATAAATTAATTAATTTTGATTTCGCTTCGCCACTTTCATGAGCAATATAATTTCTTAAAGCTTTTATTTGTTCATAAGCAGTTTTATTGGCTGCATCAAGAAAAATAATATCAAAAGGATCATTAACGAAAATATGTTTTGAAAGTTTTTCAATTTTGCTCAAATATTCAATATATTTTTTATTGCCTTCACGCATGAATGCATTAAATTGCTCCTCATCCTGAAACTTTATCTTTAATGTTGGTAAATACCCTTTCTCTGAGGGTTTCCCTGTAGAATAAGCTATTATTAAATCAGACATAAAACGTTCAAACTGTATCCATATTTTTAATAAAGCTATGTCATATCGCTGTACATGGGAATTACTGGCCCAGTTGCTCCATAACATAATAACGTTTTTTATTTCATTCGTCGTCATCAATTATACTTCCTATATTTGAATTCAAAAATGTAATACGATTTATTCTTTCGGCTTTACTGGTAGTTCTTTGTTTATGATGTTTGGAAAATTCTGAAAAATCATAATATAATCCCCGGGAATTGTCCTTATCTGCAATATTATTGTCATAATCATGTATAAACTGAATTAAAGAATCTATCAAATGGGACAAATTATCTTTAATGACTGTATGATTAAATTTAGGATATCTTGGAAGGTCAGAAGAAACCAGTCCATACATCTGATTTAAAACAGTACAATAAAGAGTAAAAAAATAATTTTTATTTTCAAAACAGCTTAAATTACCATTTAAATAAGTATAAATACTCATCAAAATTTCCATAACAGAATTAAAACGATTTTCAACAACATCTATATCGTCAAAATTCTTATCATATTTTGCATATATGCTATCAACAAAAGCAGGAGTTTCGCTGACAATTCCTTCTTTTAAAACAATAACCATGGAAGTTATCAGCTCCGCATCACGCATTCGAGCACAATCATTGTCACTCAATAATTTATTGTTTAAAAAGAACTCCCTGTATTGGGAAGACAGGCGATATATAAAGACTTTGAAATCTCCCCAATATTTTGAATTACGAATTTCCTGTTTGTTTAAAACATAATTGTTGGAATTCAAGCGCGCAAACATGTCATAAATACAGCTTTCATCTTTTTCTGTAACAACTTCCGCCAATATTTCATAGTCCAACATAGCTTCCTGTGTATCTTCATCCAATTCAGAATACTTCTTACCACCATATTCTTTATTATATTCTTTTTTTATTGAAAAATTTTCACTTACAATAAATTCTAAAATCGCTCTGATACGCTGCTGTCCATCAATTATTTCACGAGTTGTCGATTTGGTAATAATGTCTGTTTTCTGCCGCAAAAAAATGGGAGGTATAGGTAAACCACGAATTATAGTATCAATTAAATATGCTTTCGCTTTCTCATTCCACACACTGTTACGTTGATATTTAGGCGATAATTCCAGTTCTTTTTTTTCATTCCATTGTATAATATCACTGATTTGAATAATTTTAGCAACCGTTTTTTTCAAGAAATCACCTCATTCTTTTCAGGTCAAAATCATTTCAGGAATTTTAAATTAATAGTCTGTATTGGCAGGAACATATTCCAGTAAATCCTCAATCCTGCATTCCAAAGCAAAGCAAATCCTTGCCAAAACAGCAGTATCAAGGCGAGTGACTTCGCCCTTGCAATATTGATTTATCTGGCTCCTTTGCATCTCTGCTATATGAGACAATTTATTTTTACTTATACCTTTTTCAGCTACAAGGTTAGATAAATTGATTTTAATATATCCGTAATTTTTATTTTCCATTAGTCTCATCTTCTCCTGCGTTCTATAAAAATCTAACTTTCTATTGTGCAAATTAGTTGACTTCTCTAGTATATGAAATATAATATAGAAATATAAGCTCTAGAAAATCTTGTTAGATTTCTTACACAGCAAAAAGGGAATACTCGCATTTCTTCCCAGAATCTGTGGCGCATCATCCAGACAGCTTCCGCCGGAAAACCTGATACATGCAGTTCCACTCAAAATCACTGGTGGGCCGATAGGTTTTCGGAAAGAGAGATGTCAGTTTTTCTCTCACAGCAGGATCCTGAAGCTCCTCCCGCAATTCGTCCTTTAATCCGTTTATCTCCAGAAAATGTTTTACCTCTTTCAGTCCTTTCAGGACTTTTTCTTTCTCCACGCAATAATCCATATCATACTGGGTATCTGTTTCCCAGCAGGTGAGCATATCCGCCTTATCTTCCACCCATTCCGTAACAATAACGCATGAACTGTTGTTCCCGGACATGCGGACCAGGCGGTCGATATCATGTGTATTTGGAACTGCGACGCCAGCACATTCCAGAAACGCTTTCAGCGTCTTCTCTACTGCCTGCTGAAGGTGGTAAGCTACCATATTCATATAAGCTTCGTCATTTTCCGGCATCTTCAGGAGATTTTCCGCAACACGGTAATCCAGATACGCGCGCCGGAAAAGCCGTATATCACACATATTCTTCCTCCTTATCACAATCAATTCATTTTAACATGCAGACCAATACATGACAAGCGCTGTCCATCTTATAAATTGCAGCTAAACATCCATGCCCGCATTGCGGGCACTGCGATGAATGAAAGCCTACGAGGAGGTTTTTCTCTCCTGCCCGCCGCACGGTAGTTCGTATGCACGTTAGCCGCTGATTTCCATACGCGGACCTACGCATAAAACGCAACAAAAGGGGGATGGGATACCACAGGACAGCTGCCAATAAAACAATATTGAAAAGATACCGCCAAAGGACAGCTGCCAAACAGAGAAAACAGCCATATTCGGAAAATCCGGATATGGCTGAAAGGTTTACTCCTGAGCAGTTTTTTCTCGTGGCAACAGATCAAGACGAAAACCGACTACACCATATTTGGCCTGTTCCTCCGGAGAATAAAACTTCTCCATATCTTTCGGTGAAGCCGTAGCCATGTCCTCTTCGCTGTATCCGAGTTCTTCCAATGGGAGTTCTTTGTACAAGTCTTCAAAACTGGCAAACATATAAATATCTGATACCCGTGTCAGCACTGTATCACTTGGGTCCTTCAGACTAATGAAGAGAATTATATCTCCTGTTTTTACCTTCTTCCTTTTTTCATCATACAATCGCAGCTCTATTCTCTTTGATCCATCTCGCAATTTCTCAAATGGCGCTGCGGTCAGCCGCATGGTATATTCCATTCCTCTTCCTCCGGCGAGTCATACTCGCTGCTTCAAGGTAACACACAATGTTGCATCAAACGTGGAGAGAGTAAACCTCTCGTCCTTCCTTTCCGGCATCTGAGCTCATTTAAAAAACTTAGTTTTTTAGTATACTACGCAAAAATCCAAAACACAAGATTAATTCCTTCGAAAACATCAAAAATCAGAGTTTTCTCTTGAATTTCATACTTTAATCTGTTATAATGAGACATCAAACTGAAATAATTAAACTCATTCATTCAAGGAGATGTCTTTCTTATGATTTTTATCAGCGGAGTTCATGGAGCAGGCAAATCCTATTTCTGCAATCTGGTCAAGAAGGCAACAGGCATCGAGTGCTTCTCTGCCAGCACCCTCATTAAAAAGAGAAAGAATCAAGGATTCTCGTCTGACAAGCGGGTAGCCAACATTGATGAAAACCAGCTGTACCTGCTGGCTGCAGTGGACGATCTGAGAGCCAGCCTCAGAGAATTCCTTCTGGATGGGCACTTCTGCCTGTTGAACACTAAAGGCGAGATCACAAGAATTTCTCTTGATACATTCACTACCTTAAAACCAGATGCTATCATCCTTCTCACCGAAGATCCGGAGGTCATAGCAAAACGCCGTCAGGAACGTGATGGTGTGAAGCACAAAGCCTCTGATATCAAGGTCTTTCAGGATGAGGAAATCAAATATGCCAAAGAGGTTTCAGAGCTCCTGAAGGTACCTCTGAAGATTTCCACCGGCAGTAACGACACCGAAAGTACCATTGAGTTTATTCGTAGCAGGAGGGCTCAAGCAAATGACAGGAAAATTTGAGCGTAAGCTCATGAGAAATATCAATCTGGAGGATCCTTTTTTCGATTCCCTAAAGACGGACTATCCGGGTAGTGCAAACAGCACTGGTTTTGTGGAGTGGTTTCATAAGAAGGCCAATGAAAATGAAAAGGCTTTGGTTTTTGAAGACAAAGATGGTGTCGGTGCTTTTATCAAGCTAAAACCCGGAGAAGTTGAAGAGATCAAGCTCCAAGATGGAACCACTTTACCACAGGTGGATCGGCTTAAGATTTCCACCATCAAGATAAGTGAACGTTATCGTAATCGCAGAATCGGTGAGGGCGCCATAGGCCTCACGCTCTGGGAGTGGCGTGACATTGGAACTAATGAAATCTATGTTACTGTGTTCGAGAAACATGATACCCTTATCTTCCTTCTTGAAAAATATGGCTTTTCTCACGTTGGCAATAATCTCAATGGTGAACGAGTCTATATTAAGGACCGCAGACATCTTGATTTCAGCGATCCCTGCAAGGCGTTTCCTTTCCTGAGCAACGATATTGAGCATGCAGGCTGCCTTGCTATCGACATGGAATACCATGATACGATGTTCGCTTCTTCTGAGCTCGCAAACACTCTACAGGAACGAGTAGACATCAGTGTGGCGAATGGACTGAAAAAAGTGTATCTGGGCTCACCATATAGTCTCGGTTTCAGAGTAAGTGAACTTGTATTCATCTACCGGAAGTATACAGGTAATCACGGCAAACCCGGTTATAAGTCGTGCATCACCACCTATTGCATCGCGACTCGAATTGAAAAGGTTAAAAACGCCGGAAGAGCATTGATGACATACGATCAATTTCGGCATATGGTTGGAAACAAATCAGTCTTCAATGATCGGCAGCTTCGAACGAAGTACAATACCCTTAACAATCTGACGCTTATTGAACTTCTTTATTACGGGTACTTTGGAGCCGGAAATAATGTCAACTGGGCTTGGCTCAAGGACAATGGCTGCTGGGCTGGAACGCATCCTATGAATTTCCGGTACACACGAGATCAGATCGATAAGATACTACGGGAGGGCAACGTCGATGTCGAGAATGTTATTATCAATTAAACCGGAATACGTAAATAAGATCGTAGCCGGTGAAAAAAAATATGAATTCAGGAAATTCCACTGTCGTGAGGATGTGGACACCATTGTTATCTATGCCACCGCTCCTGTGAAGCAGGTGATCGGTGAGGTTTCCATCATCGCCATTATTGAAGATGCCGTTGATGAAGTCTGGAAGCAGACCCAGCCAGAAAGCGGAATCACTAAAAAGGCTTTCAAGGAATACTACAAGAACAAGCAAGTGGCTATTGCCTACCAGCTTGGCGAAGTAACGCAGTACGACGAGCCTATGTCCTTGTCTGAGGTAGGTCTTTCCTACGTCCC
>CANQUH010000221.1 GCA_947626965.1 uncultured Lachnospiraceae bacterium | reverse complement strand
ACAAAATCCGTGCCGTCGATGAGAAGCGGCACAATTTTCTTCTGGTTTTCCGTGATTTCTGACTGCTTTGCCTTTTCCAGCGCGTCCCACACCTGTTTTTCCGCAGACAGTTCTTCAATCGAAAGATCCAGCTGTTCCAGCAGATCCCTGTTCCATACGATCGCGTTATTGTCATTATAAGCGACATAATCAACATAATACGGATCGCATGGCTCCCATATCCTGCGGGCATCCGCCGAGTTGATGTGGGACGGATACGCATACCAGCCCCCGTCTCTTTTTATCAGCTCCTGCTTCATATCTTCCGGAAAATTCGTAAGCAGGTGGGAGTCCGGACAGTATTTCCTGAGAAATTCGTCCAGTTTCCATACTTTCCCGGAGGAAGTCAGCTGGCCGATCACCGTAGGATCCACCACAGAAATCAGATCCGGAAGCTCGTCATTGATCAGCATTTTGCTAAGCTGCCTGTCCGCGTCCTGCGCCGGAACCACCGTTTCCAGCGCCACTCCTGTCTGCTGTGTAATATCTCCTGTAATTGTCCCCTGCGCGAGCTCCCAAACGGGAGGATACCAAAAACTGACATCACAGTAAAGCGTACTCCACACGACACGGTCCTCCTGCTGCGATTCCGGTACGGCATCCGAAAAAGCATTCCCGGATCCGCAGCCGCCGGCAAGCAAGAAGACAGCCGCGGCAGCCAGCAATGACAAATTTTTTCTCATTCTAAATCACCTTTTAAGTATACCGCCAGCGCCCTCCAGTTGTCCTCCATACGGCAGTACAGCTTTCGGTCCCTGATCTCCACATCCAGTGGGACATCCGAGTAGATCTGCTCAATCTGATCCGGCGCGGATTCCGGCAGCGGCAGCTCAATCACCTCCGGGAAATCACCGCCAAAGGTATGGATCAGAGCAAAAGCTTCCTGATTCTCCCCGACGCGGGCAACCGCCTGCCAGCCCTTCGGATGACGTATCTCTTTCACCTCAGGCCCGTACCGGAATGTCTGCCCTCTTTTGATGACAGGCGCGATTTTCCGGTAGAAAGCAATCCCCTGATCGATAAACGACCACTGCTCTGCTGTCAGATCCGTCACATCCCCGGAAATGCACATGCGGCCCAGAAACGTGCTTGCCACAGAATAAACGATTCTCTTAGGACTGTCATCCTTCCGGATCACAGACCAGATCTGGCTCTGGCGGGGCAGAATGGCCCGGTGCAGATTCGCCGCAATGATAGGAATTTCCACACACTCATGTGCGTCCGAAAAGGACGCCATGCTGCACGCCGCCATAAAGCCGGGCTCCAGACGATGGCCCCCGGACGCGCAGTTTTCCAGAATAATGCCCGGGATTTCCCGCTTTATTTCATCCAAAAATTCCATCGTCGCCTGCATGTTCCGGCGAAGCCCTTCTCCGGGAGATTCCGCGCCGTCACAGCCGATCCCGATCGTGTCATTGTAATCAATCTTCATATAGTCGAAACTGTATTTTTTCAGCGTTCCGATCACCCTGTCACGAAGGTATTCCTTCACCCAGGGATCGTTCATATTCCAGAAGCGCCGGGCCGCGGTGGTAATCACATGGCCGTCCAGATGAAGCAAATGTTCTGTCTTCTGCCAGGCGTCCGACGCAGGCCCCACGTTTTCAATCTCAAACCAGATTCCCGCCTTCATTCCTTTTTCATGGATCGCTTCCACCGTACGCCCCAGCCCCTCCGGAAACAGGGTTTCAGAAGGCAGGTAATCTCCCATACTGATATCCCACGGCACGCCGTCCGCTTTGAACCAGCCGCAGTCAATCACAAAATAATCGAAGCCTTTCCCGTCGATCGCGCCAAGTATCTCCTGTATGTTCTTATGAGAAGGACAGCCCCACGTCGTGCAATACTCATTAAAAATGATAGGAAGCTCCTGCTCCGCTCCCGGACCCTGATCCGCAGAACGCGCGCAGGCTTCTGTCAGACGGTGCGTCAGCAGATCGATCGAGTCCGTCTTCGCCACAGTCACAATCGCTCTGGGCGAAGAAAATTCCTCCCTTGGCTCCACGAGCTTCCTCCAGTGACCAAATTCACGATCCGCAAGCCCTCCGCTGACCGCAATATTCTCATCCTTCCTGTAAATTTCCATCTGCCAGGAAGCAGGGTGCACCAGCTGAGCTCCCCAGAATACGCCTGTTTTCGTGTCCTCAACTGCCAGAAACGGAAAATAATGGTTCACCGGCATAGATCCGACCTGTCCAAAACGCTCGCAGCGAACGGCTCCCATCCCCCAGGAAGGTTCCAGCTGCAGCTCTTCAAGCGTCTGCGTAAGGAGGCGCCCTTCCTGACTCCAGCGCGACTGAAGGCGGTGCACCCGTATGCCGCCGCTGCAGTCAGAGGGCAGATAAGGAGAGATTCCTGTTATAGAAAAGCTGGACAATAGTTCCAGCATAACAGGCTGATGGCTTAAATTCCTGTAAGTGACGTCCATCGTCACAAACGGATCACCTTTCTGATGACGGACGCGATGAACTGCCTCATATCCACGGTCATCCCACAAAACCGTCTCGATAATCTGTTCTTCTTTTTCCTGTCGAAAAGCCTGATTTTCAAAACGCAGCCGCATGGTGCTCTCGCTGCCCCGCATCGTATTTCCCTGCGCGTATCCTCCCTGACAGACGTCCCCCGAAATCTTTACCTGCACCAGAGAATCTATGGCCGCTTTTTTCTCATACTCCTCCCTGACCGGACAATCCGCCGGGAGCATCCGCAGTCCCGTATGCCCCTCATCATCGGTCAGATACTGCAAAATCATATCACCCAGTCTGTATTCCTTTATTTTGCTCATAATATTGTTCTGTTCCTTTCATCGATTGTCTTTAATAATGACTTGAACATGATATTTGGAGTTATTATATATTTTTTACTTCCAAAAAAACATGTATTTTCTTATATTTTTTTGTACTATTTACCGAAAATTAATCGAGCAGGAGGCTTTTTTTCCTCCTGCTCGTCCGCGTGCGTCAGCAGCTGATTCTCACATGCCCTTTCGCTTATCTATTCGTTGATTGATCTCCAGAGCGCCCCCGCCGACTCCCTGACCTTTGCCAGCACCTCCGCCTCGTCGCAGAACGTCAGCTGCCGGTCTTTCATCAGCACTTTTCCATTGCAGACGGTATGCGTCACGCTCCTTCCGTTCATACCGAAAAGGATATGGCTGTTACAGTTTTCGGCGTTCATGGGCGTAACCGGAAGATAGTCTGTCACGATGACATCGGCCGCATATCCCTTTTTCAGAGCGCCGAGCGGAACGGAAAAATACCGCTCTGCAATTTCCACATTATTCTCAAACAGCATCTTCGGCACCTCGCTCCATGCGGCGTTTGGATCCTGGAGATGATGTTTATGGAGGATATTCGCAACCTTATAACTCTCAATCATATCGTGCGTATAACCGTCCGTGCCAAGTCCGCAGACGATCCCCTTCTCCACCATTTTCATCGTCGGAGGACAGCCGCAGGCATTTCCCATATTCGACTCCGGATTGTGAACCACCATGGTATTCGTCTCTTTCAGAAGATCCATCTCCTCCTCGTCCACATAGATGCAGTGGGCCGCCAGTGTCTTCTCTCCCAGTATATCCAGATCCTTCAGCCTGTGCACCAGCCGCTTCCCGTAATGCTCCTGGCAGTGTGCAAGGTCATAAGCTCCCTCCGCCACGTGGATGTGGAAGCCTGCCTGGGAAGGCTTGTGCTCCCCCGCCAGATACATCGTCTCATCCGACAGCGTAAAGGAGGCGTGCATTCCCATCATCCCGGCCGTCATGTGATCCTTCTGCGCAAGCGCGTATTTTATAAACCGCTCATTTTCAAGAACGGCCTCTCTGGCCTTATCCGCGCCGTCCCGGTCAGAAACCTCATAACAGAGGCAGCGGCGTATGCCTGCTTCTTTCGCCGCCTCCTCGATCGCGAACAGGCTGTCCTTAATCTCAAAGAAACTTGCGTGGTGGTCAAAAATCGTGGTAACTCCGTTCTTCACACAGTCAATCAGCGTCGTGACCGCTGACAGGCGCGTCTGCTCCAGCGTCAGATGGCGGTCAATGTTCCACCACATCCCTTCCAGAATATCCAGAAAGCCCTTCGGATTGTAGCCTTTCACGGACAGTCCCCGCGCCATGGCCGAATAGATATGCTCATGCGCGTTGATCAGCCCCGGCATGATAACGCCCCCGCGGGCATCGATCAGCTCTGTATCCGGATATTTCTGCCGGATTTCATCAAAATCTCCTGTATCAAGAATCTGCCCGTCCTCGATCACTGCCGCTCCATTCTCATACCAGGGATGTTCCGGGTCGCGGGTGATCATTCTTCCATTCCCAAGGATAAACATACTCAAATCCTCCTATAAAAATTTTTATCAGTCAAAATTTACCAGTTAAGCAGCCTCTGTAAAACTACGTACACCGCTGGCCACAGAATTTATCGTACCTGATATAATTACACTCTTTTCCGACCAAGCTTCAAACTTCCTGCTTCAGAAGACATTTTCGACTCTGAATCCCTGCGTTTTCCATATTATATTCTAAAGCTCATAGATTTTCAAGAGATGAGCCCGATCATAACAATACACAAAAAATACATTTTGTATTTTATTTTTTCATAAATATGATATACTATAAGGAAGGAGGAATACTGTGATGAAAGATATTTATTTAATTAACTACTCTGTTAAAGGTATTAAAACTTTAGATCAGCTGGTTTCTTTGTCTTTTTACAGGAAGACAATTCCAAAGCAGCCTGAAACGCAAAAATACAATATAAAAGGAATCTATGGTATAAATGGTTCCGGAAAGTCAGGTATCATCACTTCCGTAGGAATACTGAAAAATCTTCTCATTAATCCCGGATATCTAAGCAATCCTGTTGTTCAAAAGAGTCTGGACTCTATTGTCAACAAAAAAACAGGCGAACTATTTATAGAAGTTGAGTTTATTGCTTTATCCGATAAAGAACCAGTACTTTTTCACTATCAGATAGCACTGGTAAAAAACATTACCAGAAAATATATTATAAACTATGAACAGCTTTCCTCAAGAAGAGCATCTTCCAAAGATCCTTTTATGAAAATTATTTTTGAGATTGCGAATGGAGAAATTGTTGAAATCAGTGAAAAAGAGAATGATAAATTTCCTATTATTCTTCGACAGAAAACAGCAAACCTGCTTGCTGTGTCCACAATCTGTGCCTTATACTGCGAAAAGATTCTTGCTCAAATGCCGGAAATTCATACAAAATACCGAAATAGTTTTCTTACCTTTGGCCTATGTTCACTTTTTGTTTTTGGAAATAAACTGCATGTCTATCTGGATCAGTCGGACGACCATACAAACTATCTGATTTATAATTTGCTTGGATATTCTGATGATTCGGGCAAAACTGATTTGGGAATGGATTTTTTGATAAAGAGCGTTTTTGAAATGGATACAGATCAGCTCAATGTCATATCCGCTGATACAAATATCGTACCAAAAGAATCTTATGAATCTTTTGTAAAAACAATAGAACATATGCGGGATTTTCTTCATATTTTCAAATCAGATCTGCAAAGTATCGAAATTGACAGGAAAGAAGATCACGACGCTTATATCTGCAGTCTGATCATAGTGTATGATTCTTATAAGATCAATGCGGAATTTGAGAGTACCGGAATTAAAAAACTAATTAAATTATATGCATACCTGAAAGAAATGGTCCGGGGTGACATTGTCTTTATTGACGAGTTTGATTCTAACCTTCATGATGTTTATTTATGCGCATTGCTGGAATATCTGATGGAATATGGAGAAGGACAGCTTTGTTTCACGACTCATAATGTCGGACCCATGGATATTTTAAAACAACGCAAGAAATCGATCGATTTCTTGTCTTCCGACCATAAAATTTATTCCTGGACAACAAACGGCAATTATTCTCCTGCCAGACTTTATAGAAATGGTATGATTGAAGGTTCTCCCTTTAACGTAGACTCAATCGATTTTATCGGAGTATTTGATTCCGGCGAGGGGGCAAAATAATGGGACTTCAATTAATTTTTGTGGTCGAAACAGATAAAAAATGTAAATCCGACTGGATCTATATCAAGGATACCATCGACCGCTTTTATCAATATGACCAGGCGCATGTGAAGCTCAGTCCGATATATATGGGCGG
>CANQUH010000220.1 GCA_947626965.1 uncultured Lachnospiraceae bacterium | reverse complement strand
TTGAGGCTTATGGCCTGAGCCAGTACCTTGAGATCCTGCAGAAATACTATGACGCATACGCGGCAGCAGAATAATAAAGCAAAAGACAACTGAAAGACTCTTTTCTCTATACAAAAGGTTAAGAGAGGTAGTTTAAGAGAGGCTGCCTGGAGATCTCTCCGGGCGGCCTTCTATACTGTGCGGGGGCAAAGTAAGGGAAGAGAGTGGGTGCGGAGCCAGATTTACGCGAAATCTGTGAATCTGGGGAGTGGCCATGAACTGACCGAACATACCCGTGCGTAAAATTCCCCAAAGTATCAGGAGGTGTTAGTTATGAAAAGAAACTTATTGACAGCGGCAGTCTGCGCGGCAGTTGCATCCATGGCGGTTTCGTCCATGTGCTTTGCGGCCGATACATTCAAAGTCGGTTTTGACGCGGAGTTCCCGCCATTCAGCTACATGAACGAGAGCGGTGAGTACACGGGCTTTGATATAGACCTGGCAAAGGCAGTTGCCGAGCTGGAAGGCTGGGAGTTTATACCGGCTCCGCTCGTGTGGGATTCCAGGGACGACGTAATGGCTTCCGGCGAGATCGACTGCATCTGGAGCGCTTACACGATCGACGGCCGTGAGGATGCTTATGCCTGGACAGTACCGTACATCAACAGTGGTATCGTGGTTCTGACGAAGGAAGATTCCGGAATCGCAAGTCTTGCGGATCTGGCAGGAAAGGTTGTTGGCGTTCAGTCGGCAAGTACCGCTCTGGATCTGCTCAGCGAGGGCGGAGCACAGGCGGATCTCGGCGCGTCAATGGAGAGAATCTGGCAGTTTGCGAACACGACGAATGAGTTCATGGCGCTGATCAACAATAACGTGGACGCGATCATCGAGGATGCCGGCGTTGCGAAATATTATCTGGGAACGACGGAAGGCTATACAATCCTTGATGAGGCTGTACAGGAAGAAGGACTGTGCGGCGTTGCGTTTGCTACAGATAACGAAGAGATGAGAGACGCCGTAAACGAGGCGTTTGCGACTCTGGCAGAGAACGGCACGGTTGCGGCAATTGCTGAGAAATACAGCGCAACGGATATCGTAGCTCTGGAGAATGTCGCTCCGGCACCGGAGACAGAGGCTGAGACAGGTGCTGCGGCAGCTGAGCCGATGACAGAGTAAGAGACAGCATAGTTTTTATAGGGAACGACAAAACGATTTTCGTTTTGCTCGTTCCCTGCGCCGAATTTGCGCCGCTCAGGCGGCAGTTTTCCACTTCAAATTCGTGCGCATCCCCCGGAGGGTTTATAGCAAACGGCAAATATTTTTGTCGTTTGCTATAGAAGTCAATAGTTCTTCCTACCTTAATATAACGATATGGCGGGCCGCCCGGATTTTTCCGGGCGGTTCGTTTTGTACACAGAACTGCATACGGAGATTAGATGCTGGCGCAGCACCCGGGCCGCGCGGCGAACAGGAGGGAAAGAGCGCCCCTGCTCGATTTTGTTTCCAGTACAGATTTTTGCAGCCACGTTTGGTGTAAGACTGTGATAAAGGCTGTTCTTTGTTCTATTGAAAACAGCATTGAGATTTTGACAGGATACGGGTATAATGAAAAGGCTGAAAAGAGGGGATTCTCAAGGCTGGATTACACCGGAAATTGAAGAACAGTATAATCCTGACCGAACGATTTTGACCGTGTCTTTTATAAGAAAACAAGCAGAAAAAACAAGCGGAAAAAACAAGCAGAAACGGACGAGCAGCTAAAATTGTGAAAACAAAAAGAAAAAAGACGGAGGCCTGAGAAGATGCGCAGATTTACGGTGACAGGGACATGTATTCCTGAAAAAAATTATATGGTGGATATAACAGAAAAACTGGATCAGATTATCGGGATGATCGAGCTGGGACAGTACTTTACAATTAACCGCGCCAGACAGTACGGGAAAACCACGACGCTCTCTTTGCTGTACCGCCGCTTGAAGGATCAGTATATGGTGCTGCGCCTCAGCTTTGAGGGAACCGGAGCTGCCGCGTTTTCCAGTGACCAGGCATTTGTCTTTTATTTTATGCAAAAGACGGCGAATTTTATGAAATTTTTGAACGTGCCGGATACACTGGTCGGGGAGTGGGGAGATTTTTCTGGATATATGCCAGGGGAGGACGCGTTTGGCTTCCTTGGCGGCAGAATTACAGAGCTTTGCAGAAAAAGTGAAAAAGAAATTATTCTGATGATTGACGAGGTGGATAAAAGCTCAGATAACCAGATTTTCCTGAATTTCCTGGGACTGCTGCGGAGTAAGTATCTGGAAAGCCTTGAAGGTATGGATTTTACATTCAAGAGTGTGATCCTTTCCGGGATTTATGATATCAAAAACTTAAAGTTAAAGCTGAGACCGGAGGAAGAAGTTCGATATAATTCGCCATGGAATATAGCGGCTGATTTTAATGTTGATCTGGACTTCTCGCCGGAAGAGATTGCCACGATGCTGGCGGAATATGAGAAGGATCATCATACCGGCATGGATATTGGGATTGTGAGCAGGGAGCTGTTTTTTTATACCGGCGGGTATCCGTTTCTGGTCAGCCGCCTCTGCAAATGGCTGGATGAGGAAGGGGACGGGAGCTGGACGGCAGAGAGTGTGAGAAATGCGGAGACTGCCGTGCTCGCTTCTGAAAATACTCTGTTTGACGATTTGATTAAGAACGTCGAAAATGATCCGGAACTAAAGCGCGTTGTGAGAGATCTGCTTCTTGAAGGACTGGATATCCCCTTTGTACAGTCGAATGAAACGATAAAAAAAGGAGTCATGTTCGGGATATTTTCTTCGAAAGGCAGTAAAATCCGGATATCCAATATTATTTTTGAGACTTATCTGTACAATCATTTTCTGATAGAAAATCTTTTGGGAAAACCGGCGCCTGTAAATGAACAGCCCGGGTTTGTTTCCGGAGGAAAACTGAATATGCCCAGGATTCTGGAAAAATTTCGAGAGCTGGTGCTTAAAGAAAGGGGCTGACGTATTTTCCGACAGCCCCTTTTGGTTATAAATGATTAAGATGACGGGGCAAACATCTGTTATTCACCCCAGATACTGTTCATAGGATACACGGCAAGATCCACTGTCGCAGTTCCTCCCTCGACGACCACGCCCGCTCCCAGACTGGTTTCATCCGGGAAGATCTGAGCGGCTCCCGCCGCGGTTCCGCCGCCGGTAAACACCTCGACGCTCGCGCGGTCGACGTAGATGTGAAGATCCACTGTGCCGTCCTCATTGCGCTTGACCGTCTGGCTGGTTACTTCGGCAAATTTCTCACTGATGATCGTGCCGGATTTGCTGCGGTCGATGGAAATGGTGTCATTTTCCAGATCGTAGAGAACCAGCGTTTCTTCTTTCTCGCCTGTGCGGAGACGGAAGCCGACTTTCTGGGTGTCAGTGCCCGGAGTGAAGGTGGAGACGATCTCATAGCAGTCCCCGGAGAAATCGGAGAGTAGCGTGTTGTTCTCGTTCGCCTCGGTCCCTTCAAGAATCACGGCGTTTTCCTCATCCCGCAGTGTCTCATAGGCGGCGATCGGGGTCTGCGTCAGCTTGTATACGCCATCCTCGAGTGTCAGACCAATGTTCAGGTTCAGGTTAAAGGTTCCGTTAAAATTCTGGTGGAGTGTTTCGCCAACCTGATTGCAGTAGTCGTCCCAGGTGTTCATCCAGTTCAGCTCGATCAGCTCCGGAAGAGTGGGCGCTTCGGTTGTTCCAAAATCCTGGATATAGTAGGTCATCGCCGCGTAGGAGTCACGTCCGAAGTTCATGATGCCGTCCTCAGAAGCGTACGCTTCGTCGGGGATGAACGTCCAGTGTCCGTCTTCTTCCCGGAAATCTCCGACTTTGTAAAGTCTTCCTCCTCTCGAGAGAACCCATTTCAGTGTGCCGTCCGCAGCCTGTACCGGATAGAGATCCGGGCATTCGGTGTGCAGATCCCGGTAAGCGGATTCGCAGGTCCAGTCGAGCAGGTTGTCTGAAGAGTAGATGCGCAGAGGTCCGCCCGCGACCACCATGAACCATTTTCCTTCCCAGCGGAAGACCTTCGGGTCACGGAAATCCGTGGAGACCAGCGGATCATCGGTCCAGTCCGCGGCGATTTTATCAAGTTTTGTCCAGGTAGTTCCCTCGTCTTCGCTGTACGCAACCTTGATTCTCTGCCCGTTGCCGTCCGCGGTGATCAGGGCGACAAGTCCTCCGTTTTCCCCGGAGAACAATCCGGAAGTGTTATTTTCATCCGCCACGATGCAGCCGGAGAACATGGCTCCGTTGGCGTCCGGGTAGAAGGCGATCGGCCTGTCCTCCCAGGTGATCAGATCCTTGCTGACCGCGTGTGCCCAGTGCATGGGTCCCCACGCTGTGCCCGCGTAGAACTGATAGAAGAGATGCCAGGTTCCGTTGTAGTAAACCAGGCCGTTCGGGTCGTTTGCCCAGCCGTCTTTTACGGAATAATGGTACTGATCCCGGTACGCTTCCTTATAATAGACGTCATCCGCCTGTCTGCGCCAGACGTTCACGCGGTAGCTGACGGCCGCGGCAGGGCCGGACGGGTTTTCTACTGTGCTGGTGACGGTCAGATAATTGGCGCCTTCCTTGAGCGGGATGGATTTTCCGTCCGGATAGGTGATGCCGTGGTCATTCTGGACGGTGATGATGGCGGAATCATTTGCGGGAACCGCCTCGATATCCACAGTTTCCGCGTCATTTCCGACATACTGGATCCGGGCAGGCTCCGTCGGGATGAACTGTGACTTTTCCTCAATCGTTCCGGCCTGGGGGACTACGGCAATATCGGTGAGAAGCGGTGTGTTTTCTTCACTGAGCGGAATAACGCGGGTATTCTGGAAGATGACTTCTCCGTTCAGATTCTGAAGTCCGAAATATCCTTCCGCCAGGAACGTGTTCTGTCCGCGGTTGCCCGGCTGCAGAACGTAGTCTCCGGTGCTCGCGACAAGAACGTCGTTGACGTAGCAGGAGATCCAGGAACCAGCAGCGACAACCTTCAGCCTGTAGGTCTCGTCTTCGGTCGAATCGATCTGACGGTCGTCGATCATCTGGTATGTACTGCCGTCCTGCCAGCGCGTGAAACGGCAGATTTTTGACCAGCCGTCGAGACTCAGGCCGTAGGCGTTCTGCCTTCCGTCATCGCTGCCGCTTCGTAAGATCAGAGAAGCGGTCCCGGAATTCTGAAGGAAGGTGACGTCGGTGGAGTAGACGAAATCTGTCCCCTGCATCTGAGAATAGAGGAGCGTGTTTCCCTGGTCGACGGCATTGCTGTAAAGTCCGTCCTCTCGGTCTTCCCAGACGCCGCCGTATGCGGTAAGATCAGCGAGATCTGTCTTAAAGGAGGTATACGCAACGGCTGTTCCGGTGTCCTTTTGTTCGGCGGTCCGGTCTGTGAAAGAGATATTTGAAAATTCTGCCTGGCTTCTGAAAGAGAGAACGCCGACATAACCGCCCTGCCAGTCCGGGATAAAACCGGTGATGGAGCGCAGCTGGGCATCCCCGGCATTGCCGAAGCTGTAGGTAAAGTCGCCGTTTGCCGCTACATCGAGTTTCAGGTGCAGAGGAGCTTCGATATCGATCTCTCCTTTTTCTCCGCCGCTGTTGGTCTCAACTCCTGGACCGAACAGGCGGAACAGGTCGCTTCCTTCCTTGCGCGCGGTGTCGATGTTTGCTCCGTACCATTTCCATAAAGGTGTTTTCGGGTTTTCCACGCCGAATATAAGCGCGGCCGAGAGAGCGTTTTCGTCATCGCCTCCAAGAAGCCTGACATCCGCTTCCAGAACAAAATCATCGGTCGGCCTCTCCATACCGTTGTAGACGGCAGGGTGATCTCCTCCGGTGCTGCCGAGCGTGACGGTGTGAGAATCTTCATCGATTTCGAGAAGCTCGGGCCTGATGGATGAAAAGTCAGTCAGTCCTCCGATGGCAGCAGCAGATGAGGTTTCTGTGATAAGTTCTGCCCCTTCCTGTTCCTCGGCCATGGAAATGACAGGGAAAGAAGGAGAGACAGAGAGTGCGATCGCGGCCGCGAACAATGAGACGGCGGACCGGTACAGGAACTTCTTTTCTCGTAGCATTTTGCTTGTACCTCCTTTTTGTGTAAATGTAAAAATATTGATCATTGGGAACAATTTAATAATAAAAAATCACGGGGCAATTGTCAACGTAAT
>CANQUH010000219.1 GCA_947626965.1 uncultured Lachnospiraceae bacterium | reverse complement strand
CGACAGGTACCCGACTTTGCCCCGGACTTCAGCTCCCACGCTCCCAGCACATAGTAAATTCTGTGATTTTCTCTGTGTCCTTTCTCATCAAAGGACATCGTCGGCTTCACCAGCACGCCGTGTTCCGTTGTCCGGATACGGTGCAACATGGACGTCACGTTCCGATGATCACGGATGTTGTCCGCACTCCGTCCGTAGATGGGGACTGCAGCCACACCGGTCACCGTTTTCGGTTCCTTCCCCGTGTTGGTGATCTGGACATGCATAATCTCCACATTCTCCTGTACCGGGACAAACGAGGTGATATCCGCCCGAAGTCCATACTTTTTCGAAACCCGGCCTGTCGTCTGCCACATCAGACCTGCTTTCAGCGTGCTCTCATCCTGTCCCGGCGAAAAGCGTGCCGCCTCCTGCTCGGCAGATACTCCCGTCGCCGACCAGCAGCCGTTTTCCGTCACACACCAGAAATTCCGGGTGCTGCGGCTCGTGTGCAGATTCTCCGCGCTGACCGGCTCCAGAAGAAACGACTCCTGATCCAGCTTGCAGTCGCCGCCCAGTCCAGGTGTAATGGCGCTCTTCAGCCCGCCCTCGCCTGCCAGCGGAAAATAGAGGCAGCTCACCTCCTCCGGATTTTTCAGAACAAATGTCCCCTGGTCATCCAGAAAACTTATTTTTTCCATACGTTTACCTCCCACTCTCTACCTGTCAAATATTCCTCGAAGATAAAAGGAATTCACCCACGCTCCCGCCGCCAGCCCGATAAACAGCCAGAAAGCCGCCAGCCCTCCGTACAGGGCCGGGAACAGCATAATCAGAAGAAGCGGCAGAAGATTCACCAGCGTCAAAAGGAATGTGACCGGCAGATTAGCCAAGGCCAGACGCGCGGCATTTTCCAGATGACGCGGAAATGTGTTCTGAAAACGCGCGATCAGCGGAAACAGATAAGACAGCAGCGCCGTCAGAATAAGTGCAATCACAGCCAGCATAAGAAAGAGGACCGGCGAAAACACCAGAGTTTCCGCATAAAGCGCGTAGCGCAGAACCGCAATCAGCATCACATCCGCAAAAAGCAGTATTGTCGCGGGGGTAGCCGCGGTAAAGTTCTCTTTTACCGCGCCTAAAAAGCTCTTTACAATTCCATCGTCTTCCGCACGGACCATTTTCAGAGTCACCGAATAGAGCGCCGTGACAGATGCCCCGGACAAAACAATCGTAAGACAGGAGAATACCAGCATCAGATTTAGAAGCATCAGGTCGCACACTCTGGTCAGAAACCTGATCACCCCGCTGTCCGGACTCAGCAAATTCCGCATCATTCCACCTCTTTTCTTCATGAAATCTGATTATTGCGTATTTTTATCATTGTAAGAATTTCTGTTTTTTTCATATATCAGATCGAATTGAATAATATCAGATGATTCCAAAAGCTGCGGCCCTCCCGAAACGTTCTTCTAAAGAATACCCGTGGCACGTCAGTAATAACCAGCTACTCAGAGGCCTCCGGCGCGTCAATTTTCTCCAGAACGATATTATCTATATAAATATCATGTTTGTCGGTGATCTGAACGCCCTCGACTGCCCCCATGGAAATGCTCAGCACAGCTTCCATGTCATCCGGCTCTGTCATCTGGAACTCTTTTGAAAACGTCTGCCAGTCTCCCGTCAAATCCACCGTTTCCTGACAGTAAGGAGTCCAGTCATCATTGTGTTTGCTTCCGTCCCTCTGGATCGCATACATCAGTTTTCTGTCCACTGTAGATTTTGCGTCCAAGCTCAGCCGGTACCACTGATTCTTCTCCATCTCCACATTGTTCTGCTTCAGCTGGATCTTCCAGTCCTGATCCCCGGTATCTTCAATCCCAAAATCTGCCGCGTTCTCTTCCTTCAGGCTGTCCACCACATAGCTCGCCGCGGCGCTTCCATCCACATAGGGCTCATAGCCCGCAAATCCCGCGTTAAAGCTTCCGTTTTTGATCAGGCTGTCCTCCTCCAGACGGATATTATCCAGATAGTAAGTTCCCGGGGCAGAAATCTTAAACACAATATCCCTGCTTCCCGCAGCCGCCTCATCTCCGGCAAACGCAAACGTATGTGTAAATTTCTGCACATTTCCATCGAATGTCTCTGTATATTCGCTTCCCGCGGCAGATACCAGAAGCTGTTTTCCGCTCTCTCCCTGCGCGTCAAAACCAAACGCGTAATCGCCTGCCGTCAGCGCGAGTTCTCTCTGCGAAACCGTAACCGGATTCTCTTCCGAGACGTTCTCCGGAGCCACGATTTTCAGACGTCTTCCGTCCGCGAGATCCGTCACGGAAATCTCCGTACCGTCCGGGCCTTCCGACTCCCAGTTTCCCATATGTGCATCGCCTTCCTGGAAACTGCCGTTATAAACATAATTTCCATCAGCAAGCACGGTTCTGAAGGTATCTTCCGAAATTTCTTCAAAGCCTGCCTTTTCCACCTTTACATTGCTGATATGGATATCTGCCGTAGAGCCTGCGGCTCCCATATTAAATTCCAGCCGTCCGTTGGCGTCGTCGTCCCCGGTCATCTGAAACTCATACGCAAATGTCTGCTTTTCGGCAGTCAGGTTCACCGTCTCCGGTCCCCAGTAGACCGCATAGTTATAGTCTGGGGCCGAAATTTTTGTCTGCATCGTCCTTTCCTCATCCGCAAAAGCATCGAAGGAAACTTTGTATTTCGCCCCTTTCTGCATCGGAAGATTCGGCTGAACCAGCTGTACACTGTAATCGACATCCCCTGCATTATCCGTCTGAATATAAATTTCCTGATCCTTAATTTCTGCCTGCGCTTCTCCGTTCTGCGCGGTCAGGAAAGTCCAGCCCGTGTCAGCGCCGGATGTCTCGTTTACTGCCGCCGGCGTATCTCCGTCTGTCTGTGAGAAATCACCATTTACAATGTAATCCTTATTTTCCAGCTCACCGTCAAAGACAGGCTCCTTTACCGGCGGCTGCACATTGCTGTCGTCATAGCCTTCTTCTTTCTGATAGATTCTCACATAGTCAATCTCATAATCCGAGCTCTGGAACGTCGCATCATCCGGATAGCCCACCCAGCTTCCGCCGACTGCCAGATTCAGGATCACATGGAACGGCTGGTCAAACGGCGCGGGATACGTGATCGTTCCCTGCCCTTCCGTCGCGGAATACCACTCGCTGGTGCGGTAAAATTCCACGCCGTCCACATACCAGATCAGCTCTCCCGGCAGCCATTCCACCGCAAACTCGTGAAAATCCGAGGCAAAATCCACCCCGTCGGCCGCATACGTTCCCTGGTTCTGGTTGTGCGGATTTCCGTAGTGAACTGTTCCGTACGTCGTGGAGGTATCGCTCCCGTGCACTTCCATGATATCGATCTCGCCGCATCTCGGCCACTGTCCGTACAGATTCTCGTCCTGCGGCATCATCCAGAACGCCGGAAGATATCCCATCCCGGTCGGAACCTTTGCTCTCGCGACAAAAAGGCCGTACGTAAAGTCATGTTTGTTCTGCGTATTCACACGGCCCGAAGTGTAGGAATACGTGCCGTCCTCATTCTTTGTCTGAATTGGATGAAGCACCAGTTTTCCGTCCCGGATGAAAATATTCTCTTCGGAATCCACATACTCCTGCAGCTCCGCGTTCACCCACCCCGGCTCATGCAGCTCTACATTCCAGTCGTCCCGGTTCAGCTCTTCCCCGTCAAACTCATCCTGCCATTTGAGCGTATAGCCGCCTTCTGAGATTACATCGTTTATCATGCTGTCCGCCTCTCCCTCTGCCGCTTCCGCGCAAATCCCCGTCGTCGGAACCATTGCCGCCGTCAATACTGCCGCCAGCAGCAGTGAAACAATTCTTTTTTCTTTCATTATTAAAGTCCGCCTCCCTCTATCTGTTCAAGACTCACCTGCGAGTCCTGCTCTCTCCACTTCGTTCCGGTCGGCGTTAAGCGAATATCTGCTGGACATTCAGCGCCCTCCGGAGGGTTTATAGCAAACGGCAAATATTTTTGTCGTTTGCTATAGAACCCCGCAAAGTATATATCAGATGCAGGAATCATCTCCCGGCTGATATACAAATATCCCGCAGCCATGCCGCGGCTCTGCCAGCCTGCTGCGGGATATCTGGTTCCAACAGAACGCTCTGTCTGCGCCCTGTCCGTTTTATGATGATTTTCGTCCGGAAATTCTTTACTCTTTCACGCCTCCAAGAGCAACGCCCTCGACGATGAACTTGGACAGGCACAGATAAATGATAATGATCGGTACAATGGCGATCGTGATCATCATATAGATCTTGCCCATATCAAAGTTCATGTAGTCCGCGCCTCGAAGGGTTGCGATCATGATCGGAAGCGTCTGCTTGTTCTTGGACGTGATCACCAATGCCGGAATGAAGTAATTGTTCCAGGAACCCACAAAGGTGAAGATGGCCTGAACAGCAATCGCCGGCTTCATGATGGGGATCACGATGTGATTGAAGGTTCCGTACTCACCGGAGCCGTCGATCCGGGCTGCTTCCACCAGATCCTTGGGCAGCGAGGACTGCATGTAGCTGTGCATAAAGTAAAACGTTGCGGGCGAAGCGATGGACGGCAGAATCAGCGGAAGCAGAGAGTCGTCCATATGCATGTTCGTGATCAGGCGCAGGAAACCAAGCGCCGTTACCTGGGTCGGCATGACCAGAATGGCCATGATAAAAGTAAACGCCAGCTTCTTCAGCCTGAAATCATAGGCGTAAATGCCATATGCCGTCAGAGCGGAGAAATAAGTCACGATCGCCGCGCAGCAGCCGGAAACGATCAGGCTGTTTAAGATACCTTTGACGATCGGGATCGCCGGGTCGTTCAAAACGTTGTTCAGGTTTGTCATCAGGCTGGATCCCGGCAGAGCCGAAAAGCCAAGCTGCAGCTGTGCGTGGGAGCGCGTAGCGTTGATGATCAGTATGTAAAAGAAGAACAGACACAAAAATGACAGGAAGATCAGTACGACATGCGCGATAATAGAACGCACGCTCACCTTTTTTCCACTCTTTTTCTCACTCATCAGGCTTTGCCTCCTTTCTTTGCCCGCTTCGCCGCGGCCTTGGAACCGTCAGGATCGCTGTCCGTATTCATCTTAAACACGAAGAAGCAGAGAACGGCGCTGATTACAAAGAGATACACGGACAGAGCGCCGGCCATGCCATAGTTCTTGGCCTGAAGGTGCTTGTTGAGGAACATGATCAGCGTCATGGTGGTACGGTCCGGAGCGCCCTGGCCATTCGTCAGGATCTGCGGCACATCGAACATCTGCAGACCACCAATGAGAGATGTGATCAGGGTGTAAGTCAGCAGAGGACGGATCTGCGGCAGAGTGATCTTGAAAAACTTCTGCGACTGCGTGCAGCCGTCCAGTTCCGCTGCCTCAAAAATGGACGGGTTGATGCCCATAATGGCAGCCATCAGCATGATCGTGCTGTTTCCGAACCACATGAGGAAATTCATCAAAGCCACCAGAGAGCGAGCTCCCAGCGTAGATTCCATGAATCGGATAGCCTCTCCCACAACACCCATACTGATGAGGATGTTGTTGACTGGACCGGTGTTGGAGAATAATGCAAAGAACAGCATTGCAAAAGCAGACGCCATGATCAGGTTCGGCAGATAGATGACCACCTTGAAGAACTGTTTTCCTCTGATCTTAAACCGTGCATCTGTAAACCACGCGGCCAGAAGCAGGGCCACGCAGATCTGAGGAACGAAACCCAAGATCCACATCACAAAGGTGTTCCACGCATACTTGGGCAGATCAGCGGAAAGAAGTTCCTTATAATTGTTAAGACCGGCCCAGGTTGGACCGACGACTTTCAGTCCGGAGTAGAAATACGTGTAAAAGCTGTTCCGGATGGTGTCCACCAGCGGAATCAGAGAGAATATGGCATACGTCAGGAAGAATGGAAGGATAAAAATATATCCCCATTTTGCGTAGCTGACGCCTTTACGTTTTTTCACGAGAAGTCCTCCCTTCACGATTTTGTTTTATGATACCAGGATCGAAAGATCATGCTTTCCATGTTTACATGGAAAGCATGACACTGAGACCCACAAAACACCGAAAAGAAGCCCTTTTTACTCTTCAGGCCACTTCACTGTACCGGCAGCCAGCTCCGGATAGCGCTCATGGATCGCTGTCTCAAAGTTGCTCTTTGCCGTATCCAGATCAATGACTCC
>CANQUH010000218.1 GCA_947626965.1 uncultured Lachnospiraceae bacterium | reverse complement strand
TCTTTCTCCTGTCTGAACACTTATGCCCGCCTGGCGGACAACTGTCCTGAATCAACAATCATATTTTTCGTTCATTATAGCCGAAAAAAATCCCCTCCACAAGCCGGTGGGGGGGATATAAATTTTCTTTTCTTATCTGTTCCTAAAACGCCGTGGCCGCTCATCCCTGCCCGGCTTCCGCCATCTTCCGGGTCAGTTCTTCCACCCGCGCGCTGTTTACGACCCCGTTGATCGGAAGTCCCAGTTCCTCCTGCTTCTTCTTCAGCGCCAGAACCGTCTTTTTTCCGGTCTGTCCGTCCGCCTCCACTCCAACCATCGTCTGCAGCTGATATACTTCCTGCGTGCCGTTTGCGGCATATCCTCCTGTCATGTCGCCCAGACGGCTGGTTACCTCATCCGGCATTCCTTCCAGATAATAGATGGCATACAGTTCTTCCAGCACATATGCCCTTCTCAGATAACCTTCATCCCAGCTTTTCCAGAATTTGCTGTCATCCGCTTCATCCGCGGTCAGACCGGCCTGCTGCTCCAGCCCCTGCATGTATTCTCTTCTGATATACTCTCCGTTCTCATTCTCCGCCGTGAAATCCGCCGCCGCGTATTTCCCCATTATTTCCCATTCTCTCTGGGCCGCCAGAACCGCCGTCTCCTTTTCCAGCGCCTCCGCGCCAGCCTGATTCAAAAAATCGCGCCGGGTATTCAAGGCCGGGACAAGATCCGCCAGGAATCCGTCAAATGTCAGCGAAGCCTGCTCTTCCGCAAAAACTGCCGTACCGCACAGGCAGAGTATACACAGAATCACAGCCGCCAGACCTGCTGCTCTTTTTTTCATGGTTAACTCCTTTCTCACTGCTGCCTGCAATGAAACAAACAGCAGTTCTGTCGCTTAATATAAAACTCCAAGCGGAACGTAAGGTTCCGTCTGAGGCTGTGCATCTGTCTCCATCCCTGGCTGAGGTTCCCCGGCTGTTCCCGGTTCCGTCTGATTTTCCGCACCCGTCCCGGACTCCGCGCCCTGCGTTTCTTCTGACTGAACATCCGCAGCCGGCTCCGTTTCCGCCGCTGGTTCTTCTTTATTCGACCGCTCCTCCTCCAGCTGCTGTGACAGACCCGCCGCCTCCGACTTGCTGTCCTCCAGCTGCTGCGACAGATCCGCCGCTGCCGATTTACTGTCCTCCAGCTGCTGCGAAAGACTTGCCGCCTCCGATTTGCTGTCTTCCAGCTGCTGAGAAAGATCTGCCGCCTCCGATTTGCTGTCTTCCAGCTGCTGCGACAGTCCTGCCGCTTCTGATTTGCTGTCCTCCAGCTGCTGAGAAAGATCTGCCGCCTCTGATTTACTGTCCTCCAGCTGCCGCGAAAGGCTCGCCGCCTCTGATTCACGGTCTTTCAGCTGCTGCGAAAGACTCTCCGCCTCCGACTCGCGGTCCTTTAACTGCTGAGATAAGCTTTCCGCCTCCGATTCGCGGTCTTTCAGCTGCTGGGTCACTTCTGACAGATTCGTTGCCTCCGACTCATGGCTTTCCAGCTGTTTCGACAGTTCCTCCGCCTCTGACTTCTTCTCCTCCAGCTGCTGCGAAAGACTTGCCGTCTCTGCTTTCCGGTCTTCCAGCTGCTGCGAAAGATCCTCTGCTTCCGATTCCTTCTCTTCCAGCTGCTGGGAAAGTCCTGCTGCCTCTGCCTCTCTCTCCTCCAGCTGCTGCGAAAGATCCTCCGCTTCCGCTTTCTTTTCCTTCAGCTGCTGCGAAAGATCCGTTACCTCTGCCGCCTGGTTCTGCAGCTGTTCCTCCTGCTCCGTATAATTATCCTGAAGCATACGGATCCTTATGCCAAAGACCACAGCCATGACCACGCCGGCAGCCGCAAAAAGAGCTGCAAGTATACCCAGAATATTCCTGGCGGCCGCGGCGCGGGTTTTCCCGCGCTTCATGGAGATATACTTCTCATTCAGCTCATCCATTTCCTTTTTCGGAACCAGAATCTCAAATTTATCTCCCTGTTTTCCTGGAATCTTCTGCTCGTCATTTTCCACCTTCTGACCGGGAAGTCCTGTAAAGGAACCTGCCTCCTGATTTTTTCCGGAGTAAAGCTCCTCCCTCAGTTCCCAGATCCGGGCATAAATGCTGAAAGAGCTCTGCGTCCGTCCGGCCTGATCCATCGCCACCCATTCCGCGTAATTCAGATAGCGCTCCGTCACCACGGACATCCGCTCGCAGTGATGTTTCAGCAGATTGACCCTTTCCTGATCACAGTCATACTTGCCGACTGCGCTCACCTCTATAATTTCGACCGGAAAACTCAGTTTTTTCAGATAATTTTTGCCAAAACCTGCCGCATTGGTCTTGTCGGCAGTCATTATGCTGATGGGAAGGTCGTCCCGGGCGATCACGTCCAGATCGCCCTTTTTAATATTTGTCTCAAATCCGTTCAGAACGCGGAGTCCCTGCGGCATCAGCAGATACAGCTGACGCAGAAGATTCAGCGATTCTTCCTCCGCATTTTCAAGGATCAGCAGAATTCTGGCTGTGGGATCATTCTCCTTTGCCGTCCAGATGCGCTCCATAATCCGGCAGATCACATCCGGTTTCTCAACCACATGAGAAACACCCCAGAGCTTCTGGCGCATCCTCTCCACCGTCTCATTCTCCAGATTATATTTGGACAGTTCCTCCTGACTGATGTAATCCGTCCCGAACACATAGTCCACAAACGCGCCGCCCATGATATCTTCATATCTCTGAAAATACTGATTGACGTACTTCCCGCCGGCATCGTCCGTCCCGCAGATTCCATATGTCGGCAGAATATGCTGCTCTTTCCCCGTATACGATTTGCGGCCGTAATCAAAAGGCATATAAAAATAACTGCTGCTGTCGGAACCATCCAGACACCAGCCGTTCAGTTCCTCCGTGAGATCCGCGCCGCACTCAATATACAAATCATACAAAAATTTTCCAAGTCCCGGATCCTTTATGGTACGCGGGGTTCCGGAACGACTGTTTTTCACCAACAGACCATACTGATTAAACATTTCGATTTCCCCTCTGCTCATACTGCCGTTTCGCTTTTGCTTGTCAACACCTTACGTAATTTCCTTCTTTCTGATATTTTACTATTTTGCAGGAACAAAGTCAACAACCACACCATAAACACAGGGCTGCCAGGAAAAGTATCAAATTTCCTGACAGCCCCTTGTCCATTCTAACGGCTTGCTTTTTCGCCGCCTTCCTCTTAATAAAGTTTCAGAAATCCTTTAACGGCTTATTCTGCGTCTTCTTCCCGCGACAACCAGAACACCGCAGGAGATAAGCAGCAGAGTCAGCCAGAAGACTACCGGAGTGTCGTCGCCTGTCTGAGGCGCCGAAGTTCCATTTTTAACAGAATCAATTGTCAGGGCATTATCCGCATATGTCATCGTGACCGTTACCGTGGAACCTGCCGCAGCAACAATTGTGTCGCCCTGCTGAGAACTCGCAGAGCCCCGCTGAAGAACAAAGTCTTTCGTCGCGGAAGTACCGCCGTTTGAATCCTTCAGGTACAGCGTATGATTACCAAACTCCACCTGACTGAAGTTTGCCAGACCACTTGCGTCTGTTGTGGCAGTAACAGGCGTAGAATGCAGTTCCAGAGATCTCGAAGTCAGCGGACTGCCGTTTTCATCAACCAAGGCTACCACACAGGTTACGGTATTGCCTGTTGTCGAAGTATTCGTTGTTTCCTTTTCTGTTGCCGGTTCTGTTGAAGGCTTCGTTTCAGGCTCCGCTGCCGATTCTGTTTCTGTCGTCGGTTCCGGCTTTGTTGCCGGTTCTGTTTCTGATTCTGTTTCCGACTCTGTTTCCGTCGCCTGATCAATCTCCAGACGGAAGTTCTGTGCAGTACGCTTCAATTCGTTGGTTTTTTCACCGCCCACACGGAACTCAGCCGCCAGAGTATTGGCAGCATCCTTTATAACTTTGTCTTCAAAAGTCTGGCTCAGAATGGTAATCCTGGTACTTCCTTCCTCGGCCACATAATCTACGCCAGGGGTCAGCTTCTGACCGTTCAGCCACAGATCCTGGAATTCTCCCAGAGCGCCGGAGGAACGGAACACCTGATCTCCAGTCTCTTTCAGAACGAAGTTATGTCCGCCGGCATCTTCACCGACAGGATCCATGATCGTATAGTTCTCATCCGATGCATTGTACACGTTTCCGTCCGTATTGGGATTTACCTTAAGCGTAAATTTCACGGTACTGGGGGTGAATTTTGTCTGTGAAGTAGTAAATTTTGCGGTGATGGTAACAGGAAAGCTTCCTTCTTCCCTGGGTACACCGTAAAGCTCAGCGGTTTCCGAAATCCATTTGACTCCATCAGGCAGATCGCCTTCCAGTGAGTATTCCACATCGATCCAGTCATGCATATTATTGGTGGTGATGATACAGGAATACGGCACGTACTTAACCGCGTCGGGCAGCTTTTCAGTAGTGATCTTGGGGTTCTGCGCATGTCCGGTAAGTTCGATCACAACCGGTTCCTGACCATCCGCCGATACAGTCAAAGTTCCGGAAATATCGCCGTCCCCGTCAGGCAGCAGGCTGACCTTTGCAAGGTTGGGGAGTTCTCCGTAGTTTGTATACGACCTATTATTATAATACTCCTCCAGTTCTTCATCAGCAGGTTCCTCCCTCAGCCCTCTTATTGTAGTAGTAAAGGGTTTCAGGGTATTGTTCTTTTTTCCGCCTACTGTCCAGTAATCATCCAGCTTGCAGTTCTCCGCGTCCAGTTTCACGGTAAGTCCTGTCAGTTCCTGCTGGCCCAGATTGGCTATCAGGATATCATGCTTATATTCATGATACTCATCCAAGAATACTTCCCGCTTTTTCGGTCCCGACACATACAGCATGGATCCTTCTGTTTTGTGTTTAAACTCAATCATATAATTCTTCCGGGCGTAGAGTTTTCCTCTCTGAACTACAAGAACGAACGGAACCGCTCCATTGGAAAAATCCACTTCCGTCACGCCGGTTTCCACACGGACTCCGGGAGAACCATCCTTCTGCGCATAATAGAGTCTTACAGAGTCTTCATCAGGAACCCAGAATTCAGGTACCACCTTTTTCAGATCTACAGTATCATTCACAAAAACGGTAAAATATCCGTAACCGTAAGTAGTATCAAGGCTAAGAGTTTTGCCTCCTCTATAGCCGTTTTGCACAACGTATATATCGAGGTCCTCATCGTTCTGTTTCGCGCCTGTAATTCGCAGCCATGGGTCAGGCTTGCCAACAACGGGCTCGTCGATCGCATCTATATCAGTCAATTCGATCCGTACTCTTTCGATGATGTATGTACCATCTTCATAAAACAAAGTGAAATATATCCCATCCTCAGTGTCGTAATTGGTGATTTTATACCCGGTCGGTTCCTCTCCTCCGGAGACTTTCAGCGCCTGATTTTTGATATTCGTCTGACCGTCTGCCTCCTCCAGAGAATTATATTGTCCCACGACAATCCTTTCGACAAATTTCCGGGACGACATCTCGTCACTGCTAAATACCAGATACAGCTTGTCCTTCATGGAATAACCTGGATTTAAAGTGATCGTGCTCCCGTAAACCCCCTCTTGTTCTGGAGCAGAACGGTTACTACCATCGATATAGCCGTTGGAAGAAACATTCTTTTTCTCGCCGTTCTTATCCGTCATCAGATAAAATTTCATATCGCCGTAATATGCTCTTGGAATCTCCACATGGTATTTTGCCTTACCGCCGTCTTTAAAAAACAACGTAAAATCCTGTCCTCCGTTTGCACGGCTGTAGTCCGCCTGATATCCGGAGACGTCCGTTTCCCCGTAAGAAATCAGCTGATCCTTGATATCCGGCTGACCTGCCGCCGCCTTCGGAGAATTATACAGTCCGACCACCGCTTTTTTTACAGTGCTGCTGTCTGTTTCGCCGCTCTCGCTCTCAATATGAAACGCGAAATTATATGGATCAGAAGCGAGACGGTAATTTTTAAGAGAATAACTTATATTAATAACGCCTTTGTTTTTTACCCGTTCCAGAACCATGGGATCGTCATTGACAGATTTATCATTGTCATAAATCTCCGTCTTACCGCCGTTTTCTTCTGCTTCATACAGATATGGGGATATGGAGCAGCTGTCACCCAGCACTTCAACGCCAAACAGCTTTTTCTCATATACCTTACCCGTATCCGGATTTTTGTACACCAGTCCGAAATA
>CANQUH010000217.1 GCA_947626965.1 uncultured Lachnospiraceae bacterium | reverse complement strand
TCTTAATGAAGTCTTAAGAAAAGTAAGCAGTATCTCTTATTTGTCTTTGGAAATCTCATATGCTATAATCCTTCTACGATGAAAACGTGGCGCTTGGCGGCATTCCGTGATATGCGGCGGAGTGCGTTTCTGTACATCGCGGAGCGCTTCTGCTGGTCGTGGAGTGAGCAGCAGGATTTATGGAGTTTGTTTTGTAGAAAGAAGGGACTATTTTATGAAGAGGAGTATGAAAAGGATTCTGGGCGTTCTCCTGGCCTGTGTGCTGCTTATGGTTCCGGTTGTGGAATCTGCGGCATCCTCGTATGACCTTGCTTCAGGGACAATTCCTGATGCGCTGTTTCCGGGGGAGAGCCTGAGCGGTATCACGCCGGGGACGCTGACGGTTGACGGCGTGCCGGCTGATACGCCGGAAGGAACGTGGACGAACAATGAAAGCGGAAAGGTATATTCAGCTGCGATGGATGAGGCGGGAAACTACAGTCTTACGTTTCTGGGGTATACCTTGACAGTAAAAGGAGGATCTTCCGAGGGAAGCGGGGAGTCCGGCGCGGGTATTCACCGGGTTTATTCTCTGGGGGAGGATTCTGATGAAACGGAGGATGTGGCCTGCTGCAGTCCGGGAGATCAGGTTGTGATCAAAGCGGCGGATCCGGTGGAAGGAAAGCAGTTCTCCGGATGGAAGGTGGAAGCTCCGGATTCAGGGTTCAGTCTTGATGATCCGTCTCAGGCTGAGCAGACGATTACCATGCCGGATGTTTCCGACGGAGTTGTGATTGCTGCCCAGTACGTGGAAGTTCAGACCGGGGAGATTCAGCCTCTGGAAATTCCGGATGAGGAGAATCCGTTTGCGGATGTCCAGTCTTCTCTGTATACGCTGACGGTAAATAACGGAAGCGGTTCAGGCGAATATGCGGCAGGAACTCAGGTCAGTGTGACGGCGGACGACCGCAGCAGTGAAGGCCTTCAGTTTACGGGCTGGGACGTGGAGAACTGGTGGAGCGTCAGCCTAGAGGACAGTACGGCGGCGACGGCTGTATTTACGATGCCGGAGGAGAATACAACGCTTACGGCGCAGTATGCGTCTGTTCAGGGGTATCCTGAGGGCGGATCTGATTCTTCGCAGATCCTGGATATTGAGCTGTCAGGGCAGACAGGGGGATCCGGGCAGGATTTCGGAGATGGTCTTTCACAGAATATCGGAATGCCGGATGCGGCTGGTTCATCGGCGGATGTATGGATAGATGGCGGAGACGCGAATGATTTTGGGGATCTGTGGATTGAGGGACAGGAGGCTACGCCTGCGGATGAGGCGGCGTATCTGCTGACTGTTGAGAACAGTTCAGGAACTGCCGAATATGCGGCTGGGACGGCCGTGAGGCTGACAGCGGACGACAAAAGCGGCGAAGGTCTTCGGTTTGCAGGCTGGTCGACGGATTCTTCGTACCTGACGCTGGACGATCCGTCCCAGGAATTTATAAGCTTTGTGATGCCCGCGGCATCGCTGACGCTGACGGCGAATTACGAGGAAGCATCACAGCCGGGAACATACCCGGTATCTGTTGAGTATGGAACCGGTTCGGGAGAGTACGCGCCGGGGACAAGAGTTGAGATAGCTGCCGACGACCGTTCAGCGGAAGGCCTGATATTTAACGGATGGGCTGTGACGAGCCTGAATGCCGCGCTGGAGGATCTGGGGGCTTCGGAGACAGCGTTTGAGATGCCCGCGGCGGCGGTTATGATATCGGCCGGTTATGCGGCGGCGAATGGTCAGATGCCGATCGATGAGACGGAGTCAGAGACCTTTACGGAGACGCCTCAGACGGAATCAGAGACGTTCACGGAAGCGCCGCAGACCGAGTCAGAGCCATTCACGGAGGCTCCGCAGACCGAGTCAGAGACGTCCATAGAGATACCTCCGCAGACGGAATCGGAGCCGCTCACGGAAGCGCCGTCTACGGAGCCGGAGACGTCCACGGAGACACCTCCGCAGACGGAATCGGAACCTCTCACGGAAGCGCCGCAGACTGAGTCGGAGACCTCCACAGAGGCGCCGACAGAGGAGCAGGTCTACAGGCTCACGGTTGAGAACGGCAGAGGAAGCGGAGAATATCCGGCCGGCGCGATTGTGGCAGTCGAGGCGAATGAGCAGGAGGGAATGACATTTGCCGGATGGGTATCCTATAACGACAAGGCTGTGATCAGCGATCCGTCCAAAATGGTGACGACGCTTGTAATGCCCGCGGAGGACGTTATGATTGCCGCCGATTATGTGACGGTGAAATATAAAGTTGTTCTGAATTACGGAAACGGAGAACGGGAGACAAGCAAACATGTGCCGGGAGAGACTGTGAAGGTGACTGCTCCTGACAGAGAATCGGAAAATCTTGAGTTTGCTTACTGGACAGGAACACAGGAGATCGCGGGGACTTCCGTGGAACTCCGGTTTGCTGATCCAAAGGCGGCAGAGACAACTTTTGTCATGCCGGAAGGCAAGGTGAAAGTGACTGCCAATTACACGCCGATCCCGACCACGTACCATGTGACGGTCTCGAATGGCCTGATCAATGGTTCCTATAAGGAACTGGACTGCGAAGAGGGAGACAGCATTACCGTTGCCGCGAATCCCGGACCGGAGGGACAGCAGTTTTCCAGATGGGTGGTCAATGACGGCAAGGTAAATCTTGGCGATCAGGCGTACAGCAGCAGCGTTACGGTTTCCGTGACGGAGGACATGAATTTCCTGGCAGTCTATGAAGGGATTGAATATAAAGTAACGGTTAATTACGGAACCGCGGATTATCAGGAATGTACGTCGGGGACGACGGTGACGATCCAGGCGAATGAAGCAGAAGCTGGAATGACTTTTGATCACTGGGAAGTGAATGCGGGAACTGTTTCACCTGCGGATACTTCACAGAGTCAGACAACATTTACAATGCCGGCGTCGGATGTCGAGCTGACCGCGTATTATCGGAAAGCTCAGTATCAGCTGGTTGTCGAGAACGGAACCAGCGATGCCCAGTACTATTACATGGGAGATACGGTCACAGTTTCCTCCAGCTATCCGGCCAGCGGAAGAGTGTTCGGAGAGTGGACCTCTGACGGCGGAAATGTGGAGTTTGCCGACAGCAGCAGAGCGCAGACAACATTTACAATGCCGGCGTCCAATGTGGTGGTGAGAGCCGCGTATGCGGACGGTCCGTCTCCTGACAGCAATACAATTCAGAATATTGATCAGGACGGACAGTACTATACAGGAGATACAATTGAGTTTACGGCTTCGGGAGCCGGAATGGACAACACAAATCCGAATCCTGGAGATTACCGCTATCGTCCGGCCAGCTATCAGATCGGCAGTGTGACCGGTACCTGGCAGGGAGCGCCGTATTCGACTTCAATGGCGATTAATGCGGCAGGCGAGTATACGCTGAAGGTAATTTACAACCGGGATGTGTACAGCGAAGGAGAATGGAAGCCTGACGGGACGGTGGACACGAAGTCCGTGACGTTCCGGGTGGACAGCGGAAGAACGAGTGTGGAGACAGGGGATGAGACACCGATCGAAATGGTTGTGGGAATTCTGGTGGCCTCCGGGCTGGTATTTATTGTTCTGCTGGTTTTGTTCCTGAGGAGAAAACGCCGAAAATAGCAGCTGATCGGCACACAGTATGGGTTACAATGGCAGAATAGATGTTCCCCGCCAGTGTGCGGGGAACAGGGAGTCTGCAATTGTGATATACGGGAGTATTAAATATAGAAGAGCGATTAAATCGCGAAGGCTTATAAATACAGGCCGGCTCTGGATTTCCTGAGTCGGCCTGTATGCCGTTTGACGCGCAGGCCCGTGTAAGAAAATCACAGTAAACTCCCATGCCAGGCATACTGGCACCACCATGAATGAAAGGGAGTTTACTCTGAGCCTCCGGCGGATGCGCAGAAAATGCGATTGGAAAATGCCGCTTCCGCGGCCGCATTTTCGCGCGTTCAGCGCCGAAGCGCTGAACTTTCACAGCAAAATAAATTTTCGAATGATTTCCGCGACGCCGTCGTGATTGTTGTCAGCTTTTGTGACATAATTGCCGTGTTCTTTGATCCCGGGGAACGCGTTGCACATGACGGCTCCGATATGGGCGGCTTCCAGCATGGCAATGTCATTCTGCGCGTCTCCTGCGGCAACCGAATGTTCGATCGGGATTCCAAGAAAATTGCACAGCCATTTGACGGCGAATCCTTTGTCGATGCCATGCGGGACAATCTCAAGAAAATAATCATTTGAGAAGAAACTGGTCAGCTCGCCGGAGTAATTTTCGATGACGTCTCTCTGGTAAGCAAGCAGTTTTTCATGGTCATTGTAATCGATCGCGAGAAGCTTGTGGGGCTCGGCTTTCAGTTCTGCTGAAGGATCGATTAGAATCTGATAGGGAAGCAGAGCATGCGCGGAATATTTTATGAGTTCCGGAGTCTCACGGCAGGAGAGCACATGAGTGTCGGAGTAGGTCTGTATGTGAAGATTTCTGGCGGAAGCGGCTTCCAGCAGAGCCAGGGCCGTACTGCGTGAGACGGGTTTTTCAAAAAGAGTCTCCTGCCGGTACAGGTCGTAGATCAGACCGCCGTTGTAGGTGATTGCGTAGCAGCCTTTCTGATTCAGTCCGAGCCGTTCCGTCTGTATTCTGGCGCTCGGAAGGGGGCGTCCGGTCGCGGCGACAATCTTGTGGCCTGCGGCAAGAGCTTCGTCTATGGCCGCCCGGTTTCCTTGGGAAATTGTGTTGTCATCGCATAAAAGAGTACCGTCAAGGTCGGTAAACAAAATTCGGGTGTTCATGTCAGTGATTCCTTTCCTGTTTCTCATTGGAAAATTCCGGGGTCTGCAGCGCGAAATGCTGTGGAAGCATTTTTCTGTGCATGCCTGCGCGCAGACAATGTTTCCGGATCAGGATCCGCGCTCTTTTTGCAGGAGTTCTTCGAGAGCTTCGTCGCTCTCGCTGATCCATACGTCTTCCTCCTCAGCGGTAAGGCCGAGATATTCGCGGAGCGTGCGCAGGTCGTCGCTGAGTCCCCACTCTTCAGTCAGATCAAAAATCTCATCAAATTCAGCTTCATGTTTCATAAATCTGTCGCGGAATGTCATACGGATCTCCTTTCGTGGTTGGTGCTGCTTTGTGCCGCGGGTCATCTGCAGTTCAGTGGAAGATGCTTTCTGGGTCAGGAAGGCGGCAAATAATAAATTCATGTTGGCAGAAGAATGTAATCCTTCATCTGATCACGCCTTGCGAAAACGTATTTAAAATTCAGAAGGAATTTTGTGTCTGCGCAGATTCTCAAGAATGGAATACGGAATCTGCAGGTTTCCATGGCCTGTTCCGATCAGAGTGTCCGGTTTGTTGGAGCCGTGGAAATCAGAACCGCCGGACGGCAGCAGGCTGTATTCCTGTGCGAGAGCCATCAGGTAAGCTTCCTCCTCTTTTGAGTGGAGGGAGTAGTAGACTTCAATGCCGATCAGCCCTTTTTCTTTCAGCTGTACAATCAGTCTGCGGAGTTCCTCGTCAGAAAGATGATAGAGCAGCGGGTGCGCAAGAATCGGTATGCCGTGATACTGTCGGAGCTGTTCGGTGACCTTGAATGGGCTGACTTTTTCCCTCGGGACAAAATATCTGCAATCCTCCCCGATATAGATGCGGAAAGCGTCATCCATTCTGGAGACATAGCCGTGATCCATCAGATACCGGGCAAAGTGCGCTCTCGTCCAGACGGTTTTTCCAAAAGAGGAAGTCATCTGTTCGAAGGAAATATCGATTCCGTCATCCGCCATCCGCTGTATCATTTTCAGATTCCTGCGGAAGCGCTCGTCACGGTAAAAACGGATCTGGGCGGCAAAGTCAGGATGCGAAAAATCAGCTTCCAGACCGATGATGTGGATATCTTTGCCAAAATATTCTGTCGAGAATTCAATACCGGGAATTACCTCGATTCCATAGCGGGCGGAAGCGGTCAGCGCTTCTTCCAGACCGTCCGTGTTGTCGTGGTCGGTGAGAGCATAGGCGCGAAGACCGGCTGCGGCCGCGTGAGCTGTCAGCTCCGTGGGTGTCAACGTGCCGTCCGACTTGCTGGAATGTACATGAAGATCAATCAGATTCATAAAAGTTCCTCCGACAAAAGACAGGCCCGAGTACTGCGTCAGCAGCTGGTTTCCCTGTCTGGGCCTGTGATCGAGTAGGAGGCGTTCTTTCCTCCTGC
>CANQUH010000216.1 GCA_947626965.1 uncultured Lachnospiraceae bacterium | reverse complement strand
ATTACATCAAAGTATGATGTCCAGGAACTGAAAGAGCTGATCAGCGAGCATGTGACCTGCACGAACTCTGAGAAGGGCAAGAAAGTGCTTGAGAATTTTGGAGAATATCTGCCGAAATTCAAGAAGATTATTCCGCATGAATACAAACAGATGCAGATGGCGATCGTGCAGATGGAGGAGAAGGGCCTCTCAAGCGAACAGGCTCAGATCGAGGCATTCTATCTGGTCAACAACGCGGATCAGGATGAATAAACAGGAGGTGTGAATCGTGGGAAAACCGACAGGATTTTTAGACTATAAAAGAGAAAATGACATTGAGACCGCACCTCTGGAGCGTATCAAAAATTTTAACGAGTTTCATACACCGCTTGCAAAAGAAAAGCAGCAAATCCAGGGAGCGCGCTGTATGGAGTGCGGCGTTCCCTTCTGCCAGGCAGGCGTGATGATTGCCGGGATGGCTTCCGGCTGTCCCCTGAACAATCTTTGTCCGGAGTGGAACGACATGGTGTATCACGGAAACTGGGAAGGCGCCTACAAACGTCTGACAAAAACAAACTGCTTCCCGGAATTTACCTCACGTGTCTGCCCGGCGCTGTGCGAGGCTGCCTGTACCTGCAATCTTGACAGCGAACCAGTGGCGACGAAAGCGAATGAGCGGGTGATCATCGAGAACGCGTTTGCGGAAGGAATGGTGCAGCCCTGTCCTCCGCAGGTGCGCACAGGAAAAAAGGTGGCGGTTGTCGGGAGCGGTCCGTCCGGACTGGCGACGGCGATGCAGCTGAACAAACGAGGCCACAGCGTTACCGTCTATGAGCGCAATGACCGGATCGGCGGGCTGCTCCGCTATGGCATTCCGAATATGAAGCTTGACAAGAAAATCATCGACCGCAGACTGAACCTGATGAAAGAGGAAGGCATCGAGTTTATCACAAACGCCAACGTCGGGGAGAATGTGAAGGCGGAAGATCTTCTGAAGGAGTACGACGCCGTCGTTCTGGCCTGCGGCGCGTCCAATCCGCGTGACATTAATGTTCCGGGACGCGACGCGAAGGGAATTTATTTCGCGGTGGATTTCCTGAAGGCAACGACAAAAAGCCTGCTTGATTCAGGATTCAAGGATAAGAAATTTATCCCGGTCAAGGGGAAACATGTCATCGTTATCGGAGGCGGAGATACAGGCAATGACTGTGTTGGAACTTCGATTCGTCTCGGAGCGGCGTCTGTGACGCAGCTGGAGATGATGCCGAAAGCGCCGGACACCCGCGCGGCGAACAATCCGTGGCCGCAGTGGCCCCGTATCTGCAAGACAGATTACGGCCAGCAGGAAGCGATCGCTGTGTTCGGAAGCGATCCGCGTATTTATACGACAACTGTGCAGGAATTTATTCCGAACAAGCGGGGAGAGGTCGCAAAGGCAAAGATTGTAAAGCTTGAGAGCAAAAAGGACGAGAAGACAGGGCGCATGATGATGGTTCCGATTCCGGGAACCGAGGAAGTGATCAAAGCGGATCTCGTGCTGATCGCGGCAGGATTCCTCGGAGCGCAGAAGTATATCACCGACGCGTTCCAGGTGGCGCTGAATCCGCGCACAAATGTGGCGACCGAGCCCGGCCATTACGCTTCGAGTGTTCCGAAGGTGTTTACGGCGGGCGACATGCACAGAGGACAGTCCCTTGTCGTCTGGGCAATCCGCGAGGGCCGCGAGGCGGCGCGCGAGGTTGACGAATATCTGATGGGTTATACAAATCTATAAAACCAGCTGCAAAACAGAATAGACTGAGTGAACCATTCTTTATTTCGTTTTCGCTCAAATATTGTGCAGCAGCATGTAAACACCTCCGGGCGGGCTTTTCGGATCCTTTCCGGAGGTGTTTTGCATCCGGAGATTTATGATGTGCAGGAGGTTGATTATGTTCCGCCTCTGCTCTGCGTTTTGCGGGGATGTGCTTAAACTTCAGAATGAATGATATCAGCTGTGATTTGATCTTTGATTTATGGAATCGGTGCAGAACTTTTTGTTATCTGAGGGAAAACAGCATATAATTATAATAATTTCATATAAAAGAAACTAAAATAATTTAGCAAAATTCCAATTTATCAGGAAAATAACTTGACATGAAGCGGATTGAATTGTATACTATATTCATGGTGGGAGCAAGGATTACAGACAAAAATATCCAGATTGCACAAATGGATATGAGTGAATTTGTACATAATGCTTCTCCCGGTCAGGCTGTACGGCCTTGTACAGTATTAAAACAAAAAAAAGGAGGAACAAATCAATGAGCAAAAAATTACTTGGTCTGGCACTTGCGGGAGCCATGGTTCTTTCCATGAGCGGCATGCCGGTAATGGCAGAGGGTGAGACCGTAGGTATCCTGATGCCGACGCAGTCTTCCGAGCGCTGGATCAACGACGGTGCAAACATGAAGTCCCAGCTCGAGGAGAAGGGCTACAATGTAGAGCTGCAGTACGCGGAGGATGATACGGCTATGCAGGTTTCTCAGCTTGAGAACTACGTAAGCAAGGGAGTTGACTGCCTGGTTATCGCCGCGATCGACTCCGGCGTTCTTGTAAACGCAGAGGCGCAGGCGAAAGAGGCAGGCATCCCGATCATCGCGTATGACCGTCTTCTGATGAACACGGACGCGGTTTCCTACTATGCAACCTTCGATAACAAAGGTGTCGGCACTGTTATCGCGAACTACATCAAAGAGGCGAAGGATCTCGACGCAGCACGTGAGGCAGGCGAGTCCTACACGATCGAGTTCTTCATGGGTTCTCCGGATGACAACAACGCGCTCTTCCTGTACAATGGTATCATGGAAGTTCTTCAGGAGTATCTGGATGACGGCACGCTGGTCTGCAAGTCCGGCAGAACATCCTTCGAGGATACCTGTATCCTCAGATGGTCTCAGGAGACCGCTCAGGCAAACTGCGAGAATATCCTGACGGCAAACTATGCTGACGAGGATCTTGATATTGCCTGCACCGCATTCGATGGTTTTGCATACGGCATCAAGGCTGCTCTTCAGGGGGCAGGCTACACCGCTGACAACTGGCCGCTCGTAACAGGTCAGGATGCAGAAGTCATGGCCACCAAGAACATCATCGAGGGAACACAGACCATGTCCATCTACAAGGACACACGTCTCCTCGCAGAGAAGGCTGTTTCCATGGTTGACGCGCTTCTTCAGGGAGCAGAGCCGGAGATCAACGATACCGAGCAGTATGACAACGGCACGATCGTGGTTCCGACCTACATGTGCACACCGGTTGCGGTTGATCAGTCCAATTATCAGGAAATCCTGATCGACGGCGGTTACTATACAGAGGATCAGCTTAAATAATTGCAGGGTATCCTGAATGTGTACAATTTATAAAGTCAGTAAACGGGCGGCGGAAAAATCCGCCGCCCGTATTTGTGAAAATGGTCTGTCGTTTACAGAATCAGATTTCCTGCGTCTGACTGACAGAACATCTGATCTTGCGGCATTTTCCGAATGTCCATGCCCCAGGGACCAGCTTCGCACCGCAGGGCATGGCCGTCCGGTTTATTCCAGGGAAGATAAACGGCGGATCAAAAAAGACAGGAGGAGTGAGAAAAGACATGTCTGAAATTATTCTGGAAATGAAGCACATCACGAAAGCATTTTCGGGCGTGAAGGCTCTTGACGACGTCAACCTTAAAGTTGAAAAAGGCGAGATCCACGCGCTGTGCGGGGAAAACGGAGCAGGCAAGTCTACGCTGATGAATGTTCTCTCCGGCGTGTATCCTTACGGCACCTACGAGGGAGACATCATCTATAAGGGCGAGACCTGCAAATTCCACAGGATCAAGGACAGCGAGAGCAAAGGCATCGTCATCATCCATCAGGAGCTGGCGCTCAGTCCGTACCTCTCGATCGCGGAGAATGTATTCATGGGAAACGAGCAGCTCTCCATGCGCGGCGTGATCGACTGGACGAAGACCAGGGAACGCGCAAAGACAGCGCTGGCGCATGTGGGACTTGAAAATGAAAACCTGAACGCGCCGGTCAATACCCTCGGCGTAGGAAAGCAGCAGCTGATCGAGATTGCGAAAGCGATGGCGAAGAACGTGGAGCTTCTGATTCTGGATGAGCCGACGGCGGCTTTGAATGATGAGGAATCCGCGCAGCTTCTTGAAATTATGCTGGATCTGAAAAAAGCGGGAGTTACCTGTATTATCATTTCACACAAATTAAATGAGATCAGTTATGTGGCGGATTCGATCACGATCATCCGTGACGGAAAGACGATCGAGACCCTGAAAAAAGGAATTGACGAGTGGTCGGAAGACCGTATCATCAAAGGCATGGTAGGCCGAGAGATGAACAATCGTTATCCGATCCGTGAAAACTGTCCGATTGGCGACGTGGTAATGGAGGTAAAGAACTGGAACGCGTATCATCCGGAGATTGCCGATAAGAAGATTCTCAAAGATATCAACATAAAAGTGCGTGCCGGCGAGGTTGTCGGTCTGGCGGGCCTGATGGGTGCGGGCCGTACAGAGTTTGCGATGAGTCTGTTCGGTCATTCCTACGGACAGAAGATTTCCGGTGAGGTCTATATGCACGGGAAGAAAGTCAGCACAAAGACGGTGAAGGACGCGATTGAGAACAAGATCGCCTATACATCTGAGGACCGTAAGACGTATGGTCTGGTGCTGATGGACGATATCAAGACGAACATGACCATGGCTGCCATGCGCGAGTATTACTCAAAAGGACAGATCGTCGATGAGCGCAAGGAGAACCTGGATGCGGAGGAATACAAGAAAAAGATCAACGTAAAGGCGACGTCGATCCATCAGGTCGTCGGTTCGCTTTCGGGCGGAAATCAGCAGAAGGTTGTGCTTGCGAAATGGATGATGACGCATCCGGATGTCCTGATTCTGGATGAGCCGACGCGAGGCATCGATGTCGGAGCGAAATATGAGATCTACTGCGCGATCAACGACATGGCGCGGGAAGGAAAGGCGATCATTGTGATTTCTTCGGAGATGCAGGAGATCATCGGTACCTGTGACAGAGCCTATGTCATCAATGAAGGCAGGATTGCGGGAGAGCTTGACCTCAGCCAGCTGAGTCAGGAGAATATCATGAAATGCATCATGGCCAGCAACGGGAAAGGAGAAGAATAATGGAAGAATCAAAGAAAAAATACATCAATCTGGACATTAAGTCCTTTGGTATGATTGCGGCGCTGATCATTATTTTCATTATCTTTTATGTTTTGACAAACGGATCCAACGCAACGCCTACCAACATTAACAACCTGATCATGCAGAATGGCTACATCATCATTCTGGCGACCGGTATGCTGCTCTGCGTACTGACAGGCTACATCGACCTGGGCGTTGGTTCTGTTGTAGCGCTTGGCGCAGCCTGTGCCGCAAAGCTTGTGGTAGAGCAGGGCTGGGCTGTACCGCTTGCATGGCTGGTAGCAGTTGGCGTCGGTCTGGCAGTTGGTATCTTCGCAGGTGTTTTCATCGCCTATCTTGATATCCCTCCGTTCGTTGTGACGCTGGCCACGATGCTCATGGGCCGCGGCCTTACCTACACGCTGCTGAAATCTCTGACGGTCGGTCCGCTTCCGGCAGATTACTCCTTTATCGGCGTCGGTTTCCTTCCGACGATCAAGATTCCGTTTGGCGAGGGCAGCATTGATCTGGTGTGTATTGCGGTCGCTGCGGTGGTTTCCGCCGGCCTGATTCTTATGGAACTCAATACGATCCGGACGAATAATAAATACGGCTTCGCGAACCTCGTTCCGTGGCAGATGATCGTGAAAGACATCGTCATCCTCGCGATCGTATGGTTCTTCTTCAGCAGACTCGGCATGTACAACGGCATCCCGATTCAGCTGGTGGTTCTGGCCATCATCGTTGGAATTTATCACTTTATTACGAGCAAGACGGTCGCCGGGCGGCAGATCTACGCGATGGGCGGCAATGCCAAGGCGGCAAGTCTTTCCGGTATCAATACGAGACAGGTGTTCTTCTGGGTATACGTGAATATGGGTCTTCTCGCGTCGATCGCAGGTATCGTTCTCTCCGCACGTCAGGGCGGCGCAAACCCGAAGATGGGCGACGGCGTTGAGATGGACGCGATCGCATCCTGCTACATCGGCGGCGCGGCGGCATCCGGCGGCGTCGGTACGATCATCGGAGCCGTGGTCGGAGCTCTCGTTATGGGTGTCCTGAACAACGGTATGTCCATGTGCGGTATGTCCAC
>CANQUH010000215.1 GCA_947626965.1 uncultured Lachnospiraceae bacterium | reverse complement strand
CATTCCCATGGTGACTACCATGGAAGCCGCAAGTAACAAACTAAGCAATTTCTTTTTCATGTTCGTCCTCCTTTTGGATTTGTGGACGACTGCGGTTTGTTACCCTTTTGGATTTGTGAAAGAATTACAGCTCACATAACATTGTTCCGGATTGTAAAAAGTCTGAAAGTGTGTATAATTTAAATCAGAGTAATTTATGGACTTATATTCATGGCAGTGTCCGCAGCACGGGCATGGGAATTTATTTGAGAACTTTGCAGGGAGGCGTACGCAATGGGATTTTACCTGAATTCAAATAATCCTGTTGATTCTTATATCAGGGAATATAACAGTCCTTACTTTGTGGATAAGTCAATTTTGCTGGGGGATCTGACAGACAGAATCTCAACCAGCGTGAATTATATTTGCATAACGAGGCCGCGGCGTTTCGGAAAGTCCGTGACGGCAAATATGATCTCCGCATATTTTTCCAGGAATATGCGGGCAAAAGAAGTTTTTGACCGTCTCAGAATTTCAGAGAGACCAGATTACCATGATAACTGCGGACAATATGATGTGATTTCCGTCTCCTTCAACGAAGTTCCGGAAAGATGCAGGGAGTATGGTCAGTATATCTCCCGCATCGAAAGAAAGCTGAAAAAGGACTTGATCCGCCAGTTTCCGGAGGCGGATATCGATCCGGAGGATGCGGTATGGGATATTTTGAGAGATATTAATGCCGGGGATGGCAGAAACCAGTTCATTTTTGTGCTGGATGAGTGGGATTTTATTTTTCACAGGGATTTTATCACGGAAGAAGATAAAAAAGATTTCCTCATTTTTCTCAGTAATCTGCTGAAGGATAAGGCCTATGTGGCTCTTGCGTATATGACGGGAATTCTGCCGATTTCAAAATATTCAAGCGGATCGGAACTGAATATGTTTGCCGAGTATACGATGGCTTCAGAGGAAAAATACAGCGAAAGCTTTGGCTTTACAGATCAGGAAGTGGATGAACTGTATGCGCGGTATCTGAAAAATCAGCCAAATCCTCTGGTCAGCCGCGAAGGTCTGAGAGACTGGTACGACGGTTATCATACAAAGGCGGGCGGACGTGTATATAATCCGCGTTCGGTGGTTCTGTCTCTGGTAAATAATAATCTGGGAAATTATTGGAGCAGTTCCGGTCCGTATGATGAAATCTATTATTATGTTAGCCATAATGTCGCCGCGGTCCGGGACGACCTGGCGCAGATGACTGCGGGGCTGGCAGTGCCGGCACATATACAGGAGTATGCGGCTGTTTCCATGAATCTGACCACGAAAGATGAGATTTTTTCCGCGATGGTCGTATACGGATTTCTGAGTTATGAGAAAGGCTGTGTCAGTATTCCAAATAAGGAACTGACGGATCAGTTCTGCAGAATGCTGCTGAAGGAACCTTCTCTGGGGTATGTACATCAGCTGGCGGCAGTATCTTCCCGCATGCTGAAGGCTATACTGGCCCAGGATGCGGATACGGTTGCCGAAATTATGGAATATGCGCACAATACGGAATCGCCGCTTCTTCATTATAATTCGGAAAGTGAACTGACCGTGCTTGTCAGTCTTGTTTGTCTTTCCGCCAGAGACACATACCGTGTGGAAAGAGAAGATAAAGCAGGAATCGGATATGTGGATTTCATTTTTTATCCGGAGACCGATCACAGGGCGGACGCCATTATACTTGAACTGAAAGTGGACCATAAGGCGGATGACGCTCTTCGGCAGATCAAGGACAGAAATTATGTTTTAAAATTCAGTGGGAAATTGGGGAAAAAGCCGGAATACACAGGCAGAGTACTGGGTGTGGGGATTTCTTATGACAGGAAAACAAAGAAGCATACCTGCAAAATCGAGGTGCTGCGGGATGCCCTGCACTGACAAATTTAGTATTCCGAGGAAATTTATTTGACGCTTGCCATACAGCTTTGAAAGGTAAAAAAATTTCGCACAAATAATACAGGAAATAAGCCACTTTTGCGGGATATGTTGTAAAATATAAAAAAAGTTTTTCGCAGAGGAGGCACAAAAATGAGCAGGAAACAGGAAAGGATCCGAAGAAAGCTGGAACAGGATCCCGCTGCACAATGCAACAGGATCCGGCAGAAATACTGCCCGGAGCTGTTCCAGGATTTCTCGGGAACAAAAGATCCAAGACATCCGGGCTATACAAAGTATTCCAGCAGAACAATGCTGGGGACTGTGTTTTATAAAGGGATAGCCGGAATTACAAGCATGCAGTCCATGACATATGAATTTAACCGGGAAAGCGTGACCGAAAACCTGTACCGCTTTCTGGGGGAGAAAAAGAAAGAGTTCCTGCCGCACGCGGTAACAATTAACGAATATCTGGAAAGGCTGGATCCGGAAGAACTGCAGAGGATCCAGCAGAAACAGGTTTACGGCCTGATCCGCAGCAAAGCTTTTTATGAAGCGAGGTACCGGAAGAAGTGGCTGGTGATCGTGGACGGGACACAGCTTTATTCAGGAGGAAGGAAACTCAATGACAGGTGCCTGGAATGCCGCAGTAAGAAAGGAACAGAAAAAGAGACCATAAATTACCATTGCGATGTGCTGGAAGCGAAGATCGTACTGGGGGAGGACCTGGTTGTAAGCATTGGAAGCGAATTTATAGAGAATAACGGGGAAGATGCCGAGAGGCAGAAAGGAATGAGTGAGGAGGAAAGGAAACAGGACTGCGAAACAAAAGCGTTCAAAAGACTGGCGCGGAAGCTTAAGAAGGCATTTCCGAGACTGCCGGTGATCCTGCTGGCGGACAGCCTGTACGCGTCGGAGCCGGTGATGGACCTGTGCCGTGAGAATGGATGGGAGTATATCATCCGGTATAAAAAGGGAAGCATCCCGAGCATCATGGAGGAATATGAAAGGATCCCGGAGAAGGGGAAAGCGGGGCACGCGGAGTTTGTCAATGAGATCGACTACAATGGGAATCCAGTAAACGTACTGCGGTTCTGGGAAGAAAGAATCGAAAAAGGGAAACCGGTCCGCAGAGAGTTCCAGTGGCTGACCTGTATCCGTGTGACAGAAAAGAACGCGGAACGGATGGCAGGTGAAGGGAGGAAGCGCTGGAAGATCGAGAATGAGGGATTTAACCGTCAGAAAAACTGGCAGGGGGACATCACGCACGCGTGCAGCTGGGATGCCAATGCGATGAAGAACCACTACCTGCTCACGCAGATGGCGGACATGGTAAAGCAGCTGTACGAGATATATTTTTTAAAGAAGAACGGAATAGAAAAGAGACAAAAAAATATATCTTCCGACTTGTTGGAAAGCTTTGGACGGCATCTGACAAGAGAAGAAGATATATTTGGAAACGAAGAAAGGGAAAACTCCTTCCTCTGAAGTGATTATAGCAAAGGAAGTGATGCCTGACAAGGGGGAAGCTGCAAAAGAATACACAAAAATATGGCTGGAAGGGAAGAAACAGCCATAAGATGTGGATAACTGCTGCAGATTCCGGGAAAAGTGCAGGCAAAAGAAATTTCCCACGAAAGATCATGGCAAGAAAGGATTTACCTTTCAAGGCTGCTTGCCATAAGTTTTTATTGAAATAAGGAAGCAGTCTGCGTTATAATATTTAGGATCAGTTAAAATACTTTAGATTTATTGCGGACACAAATAGAGAAAAATCAGACAGAGAGGTTGATGAAATGAAAAATGATACAAAACTGAAATTCAACGAGCCGTGGATCCTCCAGCGTGCGGATCCATACGTATACCGCCACACGGACGGCACCTATTATTTCACGGCTTCCCTCCCGGCGTATGACGGAATTGCCCTTCGGCATTCAGAGACGCTGGCCGGGCTGGCGGACGCCGAGGAGACGATGATCTGGCATAAGCATGGGAGCGGCATCATGAGCTTTCATATCTGGGCGCCGGAGCTTCATTATCTGCAGGGGAAGTGGTATATCTATTACGCAGGCGGCGACAAGGACGATATCTGGGAGATCCGCCCGTATGTGCTCGAATGCCAGGATGAGGACCCGATCACCGGAACCTGGGTGGAAAAAGGCATGATGGAGCGCAGCGCGGACGATCCGTTCTCGTTCACGGATTTCTCGCTCGACGCGACCGTGTTTGAGAATAAGGGCAGATATTACTATGTGTGGGCGGAGAAGGTCAGCGTCGGAAAGAAGATTTCCAACCTGTACATAGCGGAGATGGAAAGCCCGTGCAAATTAAAGACGGCGCAGGTGCTTCTTGCCACACCGTGCTATGACTGGGAGAGGATCGGCTTCTGGGTCAATGAGGGACCGTTTGCCTTGAAGCGCAATGGAAAGATTTTTATCACTTATTCAGGGAGTGAGACGGGAATCGATTACTGTGTCGGCATGCTGACCGCGGACGCGGACGCGGATCTGCTTGATCCGAATTCCTGGAGAAAATCAAGAATGCCGGTGCTCCGCACAAACGAGGCGCTGAAGATTTACGGGCCGGGACACAACTGCTTCACACAGGATGAGGACGGCCGCGATATCATGGTATACCACGCGCGGACGGAGGCGGAAATCCAGGGCAATCCGCTCTACAATCCGAACCGCCATGCGATGCTGATGGAAGTGAAGTGGAACGAGGACGGGACGCCGCGGTTTTCCTATGAATAGACACGCCGCTGAGGCTCGCACTCTGTAAATTATCGAGCGTGGATTGAAAAAGGATTGAGGCGCGCGTTCGGCGTCGATATAAGAAAAGTGGGCTGTCGGGAAATATGTCACCATCAGACATTTTCCGACAGCCCACTTGTTTTGCGATGTCTTAGTATGCAGAAAAGCTGCCAGCGGCAGGTAAAACATTTCTAAATTATTTTGGAGGTTCTCCCTCCCCGTAGATCGGGCTGTACTGGATCCGGAACTCGATGTCCTGGTTATAATTGCCGAATCCTCTGCCGAATATGGTCAGCCCTCCGGAATGTCTCGCCGTGTCCGGCACTGCCATCCGAAAGCGGATCGTATCGCGGTAATCGAAATGGAACTGGTCGATCGATACGCTTGAGATCCTGACATTGTCCATGAACACGCCGTTGTATCCGATCGTGAGCGTCTTGAGCAGACCGTACTGGTTCCAGTTCGGGAACCACCAGCTGGGAGTGAACAGGCCGTGCATGTCGGCGAAGTCGCCGGGGCTGGTCCACATGCCGATGAACGTGTCGTTCAGATAAAAATGAATGTCCGAAGGCCAGATGTCATTGCTGCCGGGAGCTTCCGAGCTGAGCTCCGCGGAGATGGAGATCTGGTCGATCTTGTTCCCGAACGGGATAATGCTGGGGATCAGGTATTCTACATATCCCTTGGAGAACCAGAGGATGTCGGCGTCAAAATGTTTCTGGTGCGCGAAAAAGCGCGGGTCGTCAACTTCCCCGACGATGGAATCCGCCGTGGAGAGCCCGCAGGTCGGATAGATTTCGTACGAGGAATACTGTCCGACGCGCAGATGCGACTTAAATTCATTGAACGGCTGAAGATCGCGCGTGAGCACAAATAATATCTTATCGAGATGCGGCTCGCACATCTTGAGGTTGCCGTGCACGGCGGAATCGGTGTTGACGCGGATCAGGTCGCAGGTTTCTAGTTTGCGGATGTGATTGGTCAGCGCTCCGTTGGTGATATTGAGCCGCTCGGCGAGCTCATTCATGCTCATTTTGCCGTTCTCGAGAAGCAGATTAAGAATGGAAATCCTGAGTTCGGAGCCAAGCGCCTTGAATACTTCGAGCTCTTCTGAAAATTTTTTGATATAACGCATAAGGACTCCTTCCGCTGGAAAAACAGCTTTTTGTTAAGTTTCCTTTGCGGTCTGCCAGTGAAGCACAGAAGTAAAGGAGATTGGGTTTAACTTCCATTGTTCATCAGTTTAACAAGTTTTTTCTTAAAATACAAGACAAAATCCATAAAAATCTAAAAAATAAATGAATTATTTTACGAGCAGCTAAAATTTTCGGGGAAAGTATCGGACATAATCCACAAAAAATTTCTCCGGTTTCCGTGAAACTATCGTCCGAAAAGATGCAAGTTATAGAAAATGTTAAAATATTTTATTTTCAGCTTGACAAGCGATAAAAAGGGTTGTATATTATGACTATAAAAATTAAGCAAAAACTAAAAACTATGCATTTTGCACAAAAGTTTGTCTGGAGCGAAATCATATTAACAGGGCAGATTTTTTGCAGAATGTACGCAACACCAAAAGGAGGACGAACATGAAAAAGAAATTGCTTAGTTTGTTACTTGCGGCTTCCATGGTAGTCACCATGGGAATG
>CANQUH010000214.1 GCA_947626965.1 uncultured Lachnospiraceae bacterium | reverse complement strand
CTTCCTTCTGCAGTTCAATCAGCTGCACGGTATGCGGCTTTAAAATACTCTGTACGATATACTCTGCGCCGATCTCAATCCTCTCTGCAGTACACTGCGGCATACCAGCTGCAAGCAGATAATTATATTCCAGATCAGTGAGTTTTTCCGGCGCTCCCATCTGCATCCAGGCGTCGCAGGCGCTTCCGCCTTTTCTGCTGATCTGGCAGATCCTCTTCTGGTAAATCCCAGGCGTCAAACCTTCCAGCTTTATCTGATAACAAATATCATTTTTCTCCTCAAATACACAGTATCGGTTTCTTAAACTGATATCCCTGGTATGACGATACCGGTAGAGCATGTCATAGGGGCAATAATTGTACAAATAAATCAAGATCTTTCCATCAGAGTTTAAAACCATGTACCCTTCACCCTGCGCCAGTATTCTGCCTTCTGCTTCCTTAAGAAGCTGCAGGGCACCATACGCTGCCTTCGGAATTCCATCCCGGGTAAACAGGCCGAAGCCTCCATGAAAACGGCTCGGGGAAGGAACATAGTCGTCATTCCAGTCCGATACATGCCAGTAAGAAAAGCCTGAAATATCATTGCAGTTCTCCAGTATATTCTTCACCAGATAACATGCTTTGTACGCGGTGTCACTGCACAGATCTCTCTGCCAGATCGTGCTGTTCCATTCCGCCAGGATCAAAGGGAGCTTTTCAATTCCGTATTTTTTCAGTTCTGTTTTCTCACTTGTGATCTGATGCTTTAAATGCTCCGTATCCCTGCTGATCACCAGAGAATAGGCCTCCAGGCTCTCTACCAGATTCAATTCCGATTCTTCCTCGGAAGGCGATATGGAATTATAGTTCACCATGGTCCAGAAATCCGGCAGAATCTCCTCCTGTACCATATAATCCCCAAGCCCTGACCCGTCCTTCTCAAAGGTTCCTCTCGCCGCAATTCTGGTCTGCGGAAGCAGTTCCCGGATCAGCGCATACGTTTTTCTGTACAGTTCGAAATACCCGTTCTTATTCTGCATATGCATATTCACCAGAAAAATGTCCGCAAACGGGGTAATGATCCACTGGCTTATCTCTTTTTCCCCATACCGTTCCCTTACATGACACAGCAGATGACGAACGAGTGCCAACCACTCCCCGAAATCATCCGGCATTGCAATCAGCCAGGCGTCCCGTCCCACTCTCGGCTTTGCCGTACTCAGCGCAGACGGCATATAACTGAGCTCAATCCAGGGCTTTGCATGGCAGGCGTTTATAAAATCCAGGATACTGTCAAGCTGCACATAATTAAAAATCAGTCTTCCATCAAGATCTCTCGTGCATATCTGAAGCTCATCATTAAAAATGTCCTTTACGCGGATATACTGAAATCCAATCTCATCCTGAACCTTACGGATTGTCTTCTGAACCTGTTCATATAAAATTCTTTTCGCGTATCCGCCATTTATCGAAAACTTCCAGTTCTCTGACAATTCATTCCCGGATTTGCGGATATTTACTCTGCACTTGCACAGCTCCATCTCAGGAAGCTCCGGTTTTTCTTCCGATTCCACTCTGTCAGCGCCGATATAGGAAAAAAGTCTGTCAAACAAATGTGAGGCAGCATGCTGCTCGTCTATAATTACCCCCGCTTCCATATCTGCGGTGTCCGCCGCCATCTGCTGCTTTGTTCTGTACTTTCCCGGCGTAACGCCATAGATATCACGGAATGCTTTAATAAACGCATTGCTGCTGGCAAATCCTGTGATTTCTGCCGTCTGCGTAATACTTTTCCCCTGCCGCAAAGGCTGTAACGCATGCTGAATGCGAATCCTTTTCAGGTATTCTGTAAAGCTGATTCCCAGCTCACTTTTCATCAGATGTGATAAATGGGAGGCACTGTAATGACTCTCCCTGGAAAAGCTTGTAAGCGATATCTCTTCCTGGTAATGCTGCCGCACATATTCCATAAGCATCCCTAACTGCTCGCGTCCCCTTCTTCCCAGTGTATTTCTTTTTTCTTTGCTAAACGAAGAAATTAATTCTGCCAGGAGACCGGAAACAGTCCCCCTCATCCGCATTTCGGCCTGAAAATCATTTTTGCTGTACATTTTGAAAACATCTGCTGTCTTCTCTCTCAGCCTGTCAAACCGTTCCTGCTCCTCATTTCCATACAGGAAAGAAAAACAATCCATTTTCAGGCATTCTGCTTCCGGGTAAATACTTAGTACAAATTCTTCCGGAATACGCAAACGCAGAATCAGCCCGTCCGGATCCAGAGAAAGCTGATACATTTCATACATATCAATGGCAAAAATATCATTTTCACAAATTCTCCACTGCCTGTTCGGCAAAAGGGTAAGAGAGCCTTTTCCTCTCAGCACATAACAGATTTCCAGGCCAGCCGCCCAGCCACCGTACTCTTCCTTACTGCTGCATATCTGAAATGATATCTTCCTGTTTTCCAGCATTTTACCGCCCTCCGAATTTATCAAAACATTTCTTTCCCCATGCGGATCCATACTTTAACTATATCATTTTTTCAATCCTCTGTCAGCGTAAATACGGCGCGGTTTTCCGTCGTACTGTCCGAACCGATAAATACCTCAAATTCTCCCGGTTCACTTTCCCATCTGTCATTTTCCGTCAGAAAACAAAGTTTGTCCTCCGTAATCGAAAACGAAACTTTCCGTTCTTCTCCCGGCCTGAGCGTAATTTTGCAAAAATCCTTTAATTCTTTTACCGGGCGGACCACGCTGGCCGCTATATCGTGTATGTAAAGCTGCAGTGTTTCCGTTCCGGTTCTCTGCCCCGCATTTTTGACGGTCACGGAAGCAGTTATCTTCTCATCTCTGCGCATGCTGTTCCGATCCAGCTCCACCGGCGAAATCTCAAATCTGGTATAGCTTAACCCGTAGCCAAATGGATAAAGCGGCGCATTCGGTATATCCAGATATCCGGAGTGGAATCTTCCGCGGTCTTCCTTTTCCCTGTAGGGACGTCCCGTGGCATATTCATTGTAATGCACCGGCACCTGACCCACACAGTACGGAAAGCTCATCGGCAGTTTCCCGGTCGGACAGAAGTCGCCGTACAGAATATCCGCAATCGCCCCCGCTCCTTCTGTTCCGGGCATCCAGACCAGAAGAACCGCTTTTGCCTTTTCAGCAATTTCTCTGATATCCAGAGGTCTTCCCGCAAAGAGCACAACCGCCACCTGATCGTTCACTTCGCAGATTCTCCGGAACAGTTCCATCTGGATCTGCGGAACCTGAATATAGGCGCTGCTTGTCGCCTCGCCGGACTGCAGGCGATGCTCTCCTATGGCAAGCACAACCTTTCCGGCCCGCTTTGCCTGCTGCACTGCTTCCTCCATCATGCGCTCACATTCTTCGCGGGAGATTTCCTCCTCCGTTTTTTCCGTAAATCCCTCCAGGTGCATATCCGGCCCCAGCATCGGACAGCCCTGGCAGAAAACCGCTTCTTCTCCACGTTCTTCCACCGCTTCCCTGATTGTTGCCACACAGTCTGTATCGCCTGTAAAAGACCAGGCTCCGATCATGTTCCGGTTATCCACATACGGCCCTATGTAAACGGTCCGGCTTCCTTTTGCAAGCGGAAGCACTCCTTCATTTTTCAGCAAAACAAATGATTTTCTGGCGTATTCTCTTGCAAGCTCCCTGTGTTCCCAGCAGAGAATGACTTCCTTTTCTTTGCTTTCATCCGCATCTTTATAAGGATTCTCAAAAAGTCCCAGTCTGTTTTTCAGCTCCAGAATCCGGCACGCCGCTTCATCGATCAGCGTTTCCGAAACCACATTCTCCCGGACCATCTCACAGAGCTGTTCCGCATATACCCCGCTCATCATGTCGATATCCACGCCCGCCTTCACAGAGCGCGCCGCCGCTTCCCGCCGGTTCGCGCAGTATCCGTGACAGATCAGCTCCTCCACAGCACCCCAGTCTGAAATCAGTACGCCGTCAAATCCAAGTTCCTTTCTGAGAATATCCCGCATCAGCCATCTGTTTCCCGTGGCCGGAATCCCGTTGATCGTATGAAAGGAAGTCATCACCATGGCGGCTCCCGCGTCAATTCCGGCTTTATAAGCCGGAAGATAAAACTCTTTCAGCGTATGCTGTGAAAGTTCTACCGTATTATAATCTCTTCCCGCTGTCGGGGCTCCATACCCCGCAAAATGCTTGACACACGCCGCGATATGATATTTTTCTTTCAGATCCTTACCCTGAAAACCTTTCACCATGGCCTCCGCATACAGACTGTTCAGATAAGGATCTTCTCCCGTAGATTCCATTACCCTTCCCCAGCGCGCATCGCGCACGAGATCGCACATAGGGGCAAACGTGACATGCAGGCCGCTGACCGCGGCTTCCTTTGCCGCGGCACGCGCGCTTTTTTCGGCCAGCTCCGGTTCAAAAGCCGCGCCCTGAGCCAGCGGGATCGGAAAGATCGTCTTAAAGCCGTTGATAACATCCAGCATAAACAAAAGCGGTATCTTGTGCGGATGTTTTTCCATATAGTCCTGCTGAATCCTTCTTGTTTTTTCCGCCCCGTATACTCCTATTACGGAACCGGCCTGGGAAATTGCTTCCTCCGTAATCCCTTTATCCCTGATCGGTCCCATAGCCACCAGATCGCCGGTAAAAAAGCCTCCGGCCACCTGCATCATCTGATTTACTTTCTCCTCCAGGGACATTTCCCGCAGCAAGGCTGACAGTTCCTGCTTCGTCATATTAATCTCCATTCCTTCCTTATCCGGATCATTTCTCTCATACATACAAACGGACAATATAGTATTCTTATTTTACATCAAAAACTACTATATTGTCCGGACCAAAGTCAATTTTATTTGCGCCCCTTTTCAGGTTTTTTCAGAATATACAATATTCGCAGCACCTCCGTCTATTCTCCTGAGTTTCTTATCCACCTTTCGAGCAATCCACGCAGAATTTCCCATAAATTCAGATGAAAAATAAACGAATTGCAGGCGTTCTGCATTTTATTGAAGGTGCCTCCCTGATTTACTGCTCTTCCAACCACGCATTCAGCTGCGCCTGCTTTTCATCAATCACGTCCTGAAGTCCGACATCATACAGCTTCTCATTAAATTCCGGAATCGTTGTCTCCGGATCCAGAGAGCCAGCAGCAAGAGACATCAGGTATTCGTCGGAAACCGTCTGCAGCGCCGCCGTCTCGTTTAACACGTCTGATGGATTAAAGAAAAATCCATATGCTTTGGACTTTGCCGCATTGTCACGTACTTCCTGATACTGATTCCACAGATCCGGAGAATTGCCCGTCCAGACATAACTGTTATATTGATTAAACTGTGCCCAGCCAAAATCTTGATGATATTCTACATTCTCTGCTGTAATTCCTTCCGGATAATCAATCGTGCCGTCTTCTGTTACCACATAATCTCTACCTTCAATTCCCCAGTTCAAAAGATCATTTGCTTCCTTTGTTTTATAGATCCAATTTAAAAGCATCATTGCTTTTTCCGGATCTTCCGAGTTGCTTGAGATACCGTAACATACTGTATTTGTTACATAGGTATAACACGCGTCCGGCGCGATCTGCACACAGGTTGTATCGTAGCCTGTCATAACATCCTTTTCCACTTTTGTATTTGGTTTTCCCAGAGTAGTGAATGAAAACAGATTTCCCGCATGCATCAAGGCTTCTCCGCCATCACTGGAAGTCGCCAGATCCGCAGAAGTATATCCCTTCTGATTCCACTCACGCATCGTCTTACAAGCGTTCTTAAACTCGTCCGTTTCAAACCAGTTCGTCACAGTTGTTGTCTGCCCCTCGTTCATCAAAACGCCAAAACTGTTTCCTCCAAGCTGATCCGCTATAGCTTTCGGCGCAATAATCGGATAAGTCATCGAATTTAATCCCCCATACATCACCATATCGGGATGTAATTCTTTAACTTTCTCATAAATCTTGGTCATGTCTTCAAGCGATTTGATATCCTCTGCGGTAAATCCACTTTCTTCCAGAAGATCTGTCCGCATCACTATAGTTGCCGGATTTGTTCTCTCGTGCATAGAGGGGACCGCAGCTATAAAACCGTCTATACTGCAGCACATGATATCATCTTCTCCGATAATATCGATCAGATCCTGCCCGTAGTCTTCCAGATACTCACTCATGTCTACAAGATAATCTGCATCTATGTAAGTGCCCATGCTGTCTGACCAGTATGGAAAAATATCCAGTTTGTCATCCGAGGACAAAATCATCTGAATCTGCTGTCCGTAGGTTCCGAGCGTCACCGGCATCAGATCCACCTTCAT
>CANQUH010000213.1 GCA_947626965.1 uncultured Lachnospiraceae bacterium | reverse complement strand
TCTGAGCAAAAACATGACCGGACTTCGGAATAACATTGAGAAGGCAAGAGAAAACGGCATTATTATTCCGACAATTTCCCAGATGCAGCATCCGGAGACGATTCCGGAGGAAATTCAGGAGAAACTGAAAACAGTCGGACTTTGGGACGTGAATCCTCTGAATCTGTTCCGGATCACCTGGAAAAATGAGCCGAAGGAGACTGGCGGCCTGTATCAGAAGACGCCGAATTATATTGAATTTCCGCCCGAGCTGACTGGCGTGCCGTGCCGCATTGTGGCCATGGTCGGAAAATGGTTCCCGACGGGCTGTCACAAGGTGGGTGCTTCCTTTGGCTGTCTGGCGCCGCGTCTGGTGACCGGCCAGTTTGACGTGAAGAAGCATAAGGCTGTCTGGCCTTCCACTGGAAATTACTGCAGAGGCGGGGCTTTTAACTCACGGCTGCTCGGGGCGCAGGGAGTCGCGATCCTTCCGGCGGAGATGAGCCGGGAGAGATTTGACTGGCTGCATTCGATCGGCGCGGAAGTAATTGCGACACCAGGGTGTGAGTCCAACGTGAAAGAGATTTTTGACAAGACGAACGAGCTGAAGCAGGATCCGCAGTACATGATCTTTAATCAGTTTGAGGAGATGGGAAATCCGCTCTGGCACTATAATGTCACCGGCAACGCCCTTGCGGATGTTTTCGAGGCGATCCGCCGTCCGGGCGATCGTTTTGCGGGCGCGTGCTTCACGTCCGGTTCCGCGGGAACACTATCTGCGGGTGACCGTCTCAAGGAGCTTTATCCGAATCTGAAGCTCGGCGTGGGCGAGGCGCTTCAGTGTCCGACCATTCTGAACAACGGGTTCGGCGGGCACCGCATCGAAGGCATCGGAGACAAGCATATTCCGTGGATTCATAATGTAAAGAACACGGATATGGCGATCGCCATCGACGACGAGGATTCCCAGCGTCTGCTGCGCCTGTTCAATACGCCGGAAGGGCAGGCTTATCTGAAAGAGGAGCTGCATTTGGACGACGAGCTGATTGAGAAGCTGACCTGGCTTGGCATTTCCGGCATTGCGAATGTCCTCTGCTGCATCAAGATGGCGAAATACTATGAACTTACTGCGAAGGATGTGGTGGGAACTGTCCTCACGGACTCTGCAGTCATGTACGGAAGCAGGATCGAGGAGCTCAACGAGATGTACGGAGCTTACACGCAGGTGGCGGCGATGCTTGATCATCAGCTTCACATGCTCGGGCTTAAGACCGATAACATGCAGGAGCTGACCTATCAGGACAGGAAACGCATCCATAATCTGAAATATTACACCTGGGTGGAGCAGCAGGGCAAGACAGCTGAGGAACTGGACGCGCTCTGGTACGATACGGAAGGAACCTGGGACGCCGTACATGCGCAGGCGAAGGAGCTGGATGAGCTGATCCGTGAATTTAACGGGATTTAGCAGGCAGCCGCACTCCGTTAAATTATCGAGCGTGGATTGAAAGAAACAAGACGTGACCGTATTCCGTGAAATCACCGGATGTGGGTTGAAACAAACAAAAATGGAGAGGCTGGGGTAGCGCTATGATGAAACATGTGCTGGGTGCGCAGTGCACCCGCTGCGGGAAAATGTGGGAGGCCAGGCCGGACATCACGGTCTGCCCTTCCTGCGGGGGACTGCTGGATATCAAATATGATTATGATTCAATTCGAAAAGAAGTGAGCCATGAAGTCATGGCGGACCGCGCAGAACAGTCCATGTGGAGATACATGGAATATCTGCCGGTTCAGGGAAAAGGGAAGAGACCGAAGCTTCGCGTTGGCTGGTCGCCGTTCTACCGGGCGGATCATCTGGCAGAAGTCCTCGGTGTGAAGACGCTGTATGTCAAGGACGACGGCGTAAACCCGACTGCGAGCCTGAAGGACCGTGCGTCGGCGATGGCGGTTGTAAAAGCGGAGGAAGCGGGCGCTGAGATCGTCGCCTGTTCTTCCACAGGGAACGCGGCTTCCTCCCTTGCGGGGAACGCAGCAGCCGCGGGTTTTGAGTCTTATATCTTTGTCCCGTCGAGAGCGCCGAAGGGGAAGGTTTCGCAGCTGATGATCTTCGGAGCACATGTCATCAGCGTCAAGAGCAGCTACGAAGATACGTTCCGCCTTTCCGAAGAGGCGATCGCGCGGTATGGCTGGTATAACCGGAACGCCGCGATTAATCCGTTTCTCATGGAGGGGAAGAAGACGGTTGCTCTGGAGATCGCGGAACAGCTTGGCTGGAAGATGACAGATTATGTGGCGCTCTCCGTGGGGGACGGTTGTACGATCGCCGGTGTGTGGAAGGGATTCAAGGATCTCTATGAGACCGGGATGATCGATCGTCTGCCCCGCCTGATCAGCGTGCAGGCCGAGGGATGCTGTCCGCTGAACCGGGCGATTGCCGAGAATTGTCCATGGGAGCCGATGGAAGAGAACACACTTGCGGACTCGATCGCTGTCGGGGTTCCGCGGAACGCGGAAAAAGCGCTGAATGCGATCCGTGAGTCGAACGGTATTGTCGTCAATGTATCTGACCAGGAGATCCTGGATGCGGCAAAGCTCCTCGGAAGGACCTGCGGCGTGTTTGGAGAGCCGGCCGGAGTCGCAGGCACGGCAGGAGTGAAGAAGTCACTGGAGCTTGGGCTGATTCCGTCGGACTCTTCTGTGGTCAGTATTGTGACTGGAAACGGACTGAAGGACACGCCGAACGCGATCCGGGCAGCAGGCGAGCCGACGGAGATCGGACCGGACATGGAGGAGCTGTTGGCGGTCATGGACCGGCTGTAAGTATATCAGAGAAAAGCGCTGTCTGATCGTGTGACGGAATTCTGCGGAAGTTTACGGACAGTATTGCTGATTATGTTTTGTGCTGACTGAGACGGTCAGAGACAGGGGATTGAAATGAAAATATTATTAAAGGATGGAACCGTTGTTTCCGGCAGCGGGACTTCCGTGCAGGATATCCTGATCGAGGATGAAAAGATTGTTCGTACCGGTGTGATCGAGGAAGCGGAAGTTCATCCGGACGAAATCAGGGACATGAGCGGAAAATACCTGTTTCCGGGTTTTATCGACGCGCATACGCATATGGATCTGGAGGTTTCCGGCACGGTGACTGCCGATGATTTCCGCACGGGCGCACGCGCGGCACTCGCCGGAGGGACGACGGTCGTCATTGATTTTGCAACGCAGAACAAAGGGGAGACGCTGAAAGAGGCGCTTGCCAACTGGCAGAAAAAAGCGGCGAAGGGCTGTTCCTGCGATTATGGATTCCATATGGCGGTCTCAGACTGGAACGATACTGTGAAAGCGGAGATTCCAGAGATGATCAAGAAAGGGATCACGACGTTCAAGCTGTACATGACGTATCCGGCCATGCGGCTGAACGATGGAGAATTGTATGAGGCGATCCGCGCGTTTTGGGAGCACGGCTGTTTCGCGGGCGTGCACTGTGAGAACGCAGATCTGATCGACGCGAAGATAAGGGAAGCGAAAAAAGAGGGGCGCTTTGGCCCGGAGAATCATCCGAAGGTGCGTCCGGATACACTTGAGGCGGAAGCGGTACACCGTCTGATGGTGATCGCGAGGCTGGCGGAAGCGCCTGTCATGGTGGTTCACACATCCAGCGCGAAAGCGCTTGAGGAGATCCGAAAGGCACGCCGCAGCGGCCAGACGGTTCTGTCCGAGACGTGCCCGCAGTATCTTCTTCTCGACGAATCCGTCTATGAAAAGAAGGATTTTGAGGCCGCGAAATATGTGTGTTCGCCGCCTATGCGCGCCCGGGAGAATCAGGATGTCCTGTGGAAAGCGATTGCGGACGGAGAGATTGATATTCTCTCCACGGATCACTGCAGTTTTACGATGGAACAGAAGCGCATGGGAGAGAGTGATTTCACGAAAATTCCGAATGGAATGCCCGGCGTGGAGAACCGCGGAGAGCTGATCTTCCATTACGGCGTTCTGCAGGGAAGGATTTCTCCGGAGATCATGTGCAGGGTGCTGTCGGAAAGGCCGGCAAAGTTATATGGTCTGTATCCGCAAAAAGGAGCGCTCTTTGTGGGAAGCGATGCGGACATTGTTGTGATGGATCCGAAGAGGAAAAAGACGATTACCGCCGCAGATCATCATTATAATATGGACTATTCGCCGTATGAAGGTTTTGAACTGGACGGCAGTATTGAGGAAGTGTATCTGCGCGGTGCATTGTCAGTAAAAGATGGAAAAGTGATTTCAGAGAATCAGGGCAGATATCTGCACAGGAATCTGCCGAAACTGCGGGGCTGAGTTTTACAACATCCTTGTTTAACGGGATTAGCGAGATGTCTCCCATTTCTACAGATGGTGGGATGAATTGCCATATGCAAACTTCACGACAGTGAGGGGCGGAGAGAAGTCGGTATCCCCCACTGACATGAGGCTAAGACAGTAGCACTCAGTTAAATTATCGAGCGTGGATTGAAAAAAGAAAGAAATATCGCGCATGAAATTCTGTTATTAACAGAAGAAAAGACGGGGCTGTCGGAAAATATCTGGTGGAATAAGTTCCTTGCTGATATATTTTCCGACAGCCCCGTTTGCAATGGTACGCCCGGCGGCGTACATCCTCAGTTTTTTGATTATATCCCGCGTGCGGGCTTCATGAAAGAATCTGAATCAGCTTTCCTGCCCTTCCGGGATCAGAATGTTCAGCAGGATAGCGACAAGCGCCGCCGGCACGATTCCGGATCCCCCAAAGATAAGCTGTACATAGTACGGGAAAAACGCAGTGGCCGAGCTGTTGGAACCGAGTCCGTAGCCAAGGCCGAGTGCGACGGAGATGATCGTGATCTCACGGGCAGTGATCGGATGCTTTGTCACAAGCTGGATACCGGAAACCAGGATGGACGCGAACATCATGACTGCCGCGCCGCCAAGCACAGCCTGCGGCATGATGGACATGATCGCGGCAATCTTGGGGCAGAGTCCGCAGAGAATGAGGAACACCGCGCCGCAGGAAAGGGCGGTCCGGTTTACGACCTTTGTCATGGAGACAAGACCGACGTTCTGGCTGAACGAGGTATTCGGAAGGACGCCGAACAGCGCGGCGAAGGTGGAGCCTAGGCCGTCGCAGATCACGCCGCCCGAAAGCTCGGAATCCGTGGGCTCGCGGTCCATGCCGCCTTCGATACATCCGGAAATGTCCCCGACCGTCTCGACAGCGGTCACGATAAACATGATGCCGATCGGAAGGATCGCGCGGAAATCAAAGATCGGCTTGATTTCTGACAGCTTGCCGAATCCGATAAAGCTCGGAAGGGAAAACCACGCGGCCTCTTTTACCTGCTGGAAATTCACAACCCATGCGTAGGTATATTCAGCGCCGTCAGCGGTTACTCCGGTATTCGGAAGAACCAGCGTCATGATGATGGCGACGATGTAGCCGGCAATAATACCGATCAGGATGGAGGCGGTGCTGAGCATACTCTTTGGATTTGTAAAGTGCTTCAGAATCAAGATGACGATCAGAACCACCATACCGATGAAAAGGTTGGGGAGAGAGCCGAAATCCTTTGTTCCGGAACCGCCCGCGATGTAGTTGATACCGACCGGGATCAGCGAGAGGCCGATCGCCATGACGACGCAGCCTGTGACAACCGGCGGGAAAAAGCGGCGCAGCGGCTTTAAGCAGGCACCGAGCACACCCTCGAAAATACCGCCGATGATGCTCGCTCCCATGATTGCTCCGTAGCCGATTACACCGGAACCCATGATTGCCGCGACGCTCTGCATGACGCCGAGGAAACCGGATGAGGTTCCCATGATGATCGGAACCTTGCCTCCGCACGGGCCGATGGAAAACAGCTGTACTAAAGTGACGATGCCGGCGATCAGCATGGCATTCTGGAGAAGCGCGGTGCGCAGTGCTCCGAAACCGGCGTCTGCAGTCAGCCCGCATGCTCCCATGATAATGATCAGAGGCGTCAGATTGCCGACGAACATTGCCATAACGTGCTGCAGTCCGAGCGGTATCGCCTGACTTAACGGAAGCTTCCCGTTAAAGTCGAATACAGCCGGGTTTGTTTCATTTGGTTTAAGATTTGCCATAATGTCTCTCCTTTCCTTTTACAATGGACCTGACATAGAAAAGGGGACATGGATTCCGCCATGCCCCCTTGCCATAATATTACAAAAACAATACTATTAACATTAATTTTAACAGAAATCAGAGACTCTGTCAATATTTAAAAAGAAAGGCAACATTTTTTGGTCGAGTAGACTTGCCCTGCAAGGGGCAAGTCTACTCGACCATCATTCATGCGTTTGTCCTGTTGCAGCAGGGCTTTTTCCTTGACAAAAATCCCCGGGATGGTATAATGATGTTATGATATTAATATGTGATAAAGGAGTCGGCATGCAATACGGCTGGCTCTTTTT
>CANQUH010000212.1 GCA_947626965.1 uncultured Lachnospiraceae bacterium | reverse complement strand
GATCCTGTCCAGTACATTCTGCGCGGTTTCCCACTCCTCACAGGCACGGCAGCCACGGATGGCATTCTGAACATCCCCCGGCAGCTCCTGATTCGCTTCGATGCACAGACGCTCAATGACATCCGTGATCCGGCCCGCATCAATCTCACGCATGCAGTTCTCTCCTCTCCATACATATTTTTGTTTTTCACATTTCCTCTTGTATAATGCCAGGGCCAAAAGGTCCTGCGTTCCATGTTCCCATGGAAAAGCATGACATCAAGGCCCCAGCATTATTGTATGGAACTGCCGTTCTTCTGTCAATCGTTCTTCCGCTTCTTTCGTGGCAACTATCGGGTTACTGTTCACACCCTCACTGAGCTCGAGGTGATTTCCGCACATTTTGTGCGGAAATCCCGAGGTCTGAGGCACGAAATGCCACGAAAGTGGCATTTCTGTGCATCGCGAAGCGTTGTTACGTTCACGACCTGCAAGGGAGTGAACAGTAACGGGATTTTATCATACAATCTTTGCTGATATGCTAACACTATTTACGATACTGCCTATATATGATAGAATAATAATGAAATCTTCTTATATCGGACAGGAGACAACTCCTGTCTGGCATACCTGTTATACGAGGAGAATTACCCAGTAGAATCCGGGAGAAAGGAAAAATCCAGTCATCAGCTGATAATTGGATTACGTGACGATAATGATAAACATACCAATGCGTTCAGCAAAGCCTTTTAACGGACAGACCATTCTTTCCATAAACCAGCGGCACATACAAACGGCAAAAACATCCCGCAGCATAATTTCCATAAATGACGAATATAAAAGATTTTCCGCGAATCCGGAAAACGAGACGGAACATGCCGCGCGGGTTTCACCTGCCGCCGCGAATGTGTCCAGCCGGTCCATACCGCCGGAGCCTCCTTCCTCTTTCTCTCATGCAGAGCAAAGACCTCCTCTGTCCTCTGCCTCCGCGGCAGCACCGCCCATTGCGGACAGACCTGTTCCGGCACTGCGCAATCCTCTGCAAAAAGGACAGAAAGCATCTTTAAAATCAGACGGAAAGCTGTCACGTATACAGGCGCGGCTGGGCTGGAATATAAAAAATCCTCAATGTGATACGGATGTTTCAGCGTTCCTTCTGGACAATTCCGGCAAGGTGATCGGAGATTCATGGTTTGTTTTTTACGGACAGGACACAAGTCCGGACGGAAGCACCCGTTTTTCCGTGCATCAGGGCGCTGACAGAGAAATCATCTCAATTGATTTCACGAAACTGAATCCGGCCGTCTCAAAAATCGTATTTGTGCTGACTATTCATGAAGCACTGGAAAAACATCTTAATTTCAGTATGCTGAAAGACGCATATATCCGCATAATGGATGAGACAACCGGCGGCGAACTTGTCAGCTTCCTGATGACAGATTACTATTCCAGCGTCACATCCATGATGATCGGTGAACTGTATAAGTATAACGGCATCTGGAAATTTAATGCGATCGGCAATGGCGTCGCCCGCGATCTGGCCGGATTATGTGAATTATATGGTGTACAAACAGTTTGACAACAGAAACAAAGGCAGCGTTTGAAAATGCGAAATCGTTTTCACGCTGTTCCGTTCCTGAAAGAAGCGAAAGGAATGAATCTTATTATGTTACAGTTTGAAGTTATCAATGAACTGACTTTAAAAGTTACATGTACAGGAAACGACGTCCTGTTCACAAAAGCAGGTTCTTTCATTGCGGGCGCAAGTCCCGGCGGAAAAAATTACAAGTTTGAGAAAGTCCTTCTTGGCCCTCAAAATAATCTGGGGCAGGCCTTATTCGGATCCATTGCCCGGCGTGTCACAGGCGAAAATCTCCCGCTCATGAAAGTGAATTTCAATGGAAATTCCACCACGTACTATTCAAACTACGGACAGCATATCGTTGTCTATCATCTCGAAGCGGGAGAAACTGTTTCCGTGGAATCTGAAAATATCCTGGCGTTTACCCAGGACTGCAGTTACAGCGTAAGATTCATCGGAGTCGGCGTTCTTTCTCAAAAAGGACTTGCCACATCGACGTTAACCGCCAGGGGCAAAAATGCGTACGTCGCAGTCCTCGTCGACGGCAATCCGATTGTTCTGAGCAATGTACTGTCCGGGGAAACCATCTCGGCCGATCCGGACGCAGTCGTCTGCTGGATCGGAAACGGACACTGTGATCCACATATAACGGCCGATATATCCTGGAAAAACTTTATCGGGCAGGCGTCAGGCGAATCCTATCAGTTTGAATGGCATGGAGGCATGGGAGTTACCGTGATCATTCAGCCGTCCGAGCGCAGCGGCGGCATACAAATCGGCATAGATTAAAATAATACGGGGGAAGTCCTACGGCTTCTCCCGTATTATTTTCAAACATTCTTCCAGCACGGCCTCCGAAAAAAGTTTTTTTTCATCCATTTCAAGAATCCTGTCATCTGCCCGGTATTTCTTTATAAATCCATGCGGAGCAAAACCTTTATCTGCTGCTTCCAGCATCGAAACATCAAACTCACTGTCCCCGGCGGCGATGATGCCAGGCCGGAGATAACTCCCTCCGCCTGCAGTGAGCGGCCGCTCAGTATCGGCATCGGGAATCAGTTCCCCATCTGATTCGCGTTCCGCAAAGGTACCTGCAAAAGCAGATCCGATTTCCGCTTCGGAATCCTCGGGCAGAGGATCCTGAAAAAATGATCTTATATATTCCCGGAACCGCATAACCGCCGTTCCCTTATCCAGATTTTTCGGAAGCACATACACCTTGCTTCCGTTACTGAACACATTCACCACCGAAGTATCTAATTCCTTTTTTAAATCATCGGCCACATTCTCCGGAAAATCACATTTCGTAAATACAAACAGATTTTCAATAAACCGAAGGCCAAAGATTCTCCGCGCATCCCTGTCAAGAATCTGCAGCGCCTTGTTTAGTTCATCCGTGCTTTCTTCTGTAATTTTCAGTGTTTCCCGGTACCATCGGTCATCTTTTTCCCCATTGACCAGCAGCACCCCGCCATTGCAGACCAGAGCATATTCAAAAGGTCCCACGCCGAGATTGATCCTTTTATACTGCTCGATCGTTCTCGTCGACGTGGGAACCACCAGAATACTTTTTTTAATCTCTCTCAAAAGGGAAAACGTACGGCCGCTTATATAGGAAATCTCTCTTCCCTGATACAGCTCCACACTTCGTTTATTTTCGCCAATATCATGTCTATATGAATAAATCAGTGTATTATCCAGGTCCGTGTGAAAAATTATCATCACGCCGCATTGATTCCGAAATGTCCGCACAGCGCGGCCAGCCCGCCCTGGAATCCGCTTCCGATCGCATTGAACTTCCACTCTCCGTTATGTTTGTAAAGTTCGCCGACAACGATCGCCGTCTCGATCGAAAAGTCTTCTCCCAGATCATACCGGATCAGCTCGGCGCCCGTGGCTTCGTCTACCAGACGAATGAATGCGTTTGACACCTGTCCGAAATTCTGCCGCCTTGCCTCTGCGTCATAGATCGTGACCGTAAAGGCAATTCTCTCAATATTCCCGGGAACTTTGGAAAGATCGACCTGGATCTGCTCATCGTCGCCTTCTCCCACTCCTGTGAGATTATCTCCCCTGTGAATTACCGCCTGGCTGGAATGTTCCCGGTTACCGTAAAATATGAATTCGTTCTCCGAAGGGCATTTTCCGTCCGCTCCAAGCATGAACACAGCTGCGTCCAGGTCAAAATCTCCGCCCGAATCGAACGCGTTTACATCCCATCCAAGACCTGCCATAATATTTTTAAGTCCCGGATTTCCCTTCGTCAGACTCACTTTCTGTCCTTTTGATAAATTAACCGGCATTTTTAAAACCTCCTTTTTATGAATTGATGGCCCCGGAAGCAAAAGATATTTTACTCCCATGATGCCAGGAATTTTAACTTATTTCTTTACGGAAGGCATATGGTACTTCCTGTTAAAATCTTCCTTGATCGCTTCCAGCTTCTTCTGATCCTCAATGCGCTTCTTTCTTGCATCCTCCTGAATTCTTCTGGTCTCATCAATGCCGCTTGTAATCGTTTTCCAGGTAGTCTCAAGAGTCTCAATCTGAATCGAACTGCCCGAGGCAAGTCTGGCCGCAGATTTGGCAACCTCCACATTGTTCTGCGCGTTTCTGATCAGCATCTCATTTGTCTTTTTGTCGAGCGCAGCCATCGACTCGGCCTGTATCTTCTGTCTCTTAAGAAGAATCGCCTGAGCAAGCGCCTGCTTGAATACAGGAAGCGTCACGATAAATGCCGAATTGATCTTTCTCACAAGATTATAATTGCTGAATTCCATCGTCTTCAGCATCGGGATCGACTGCATCGCTACGCTCTCCGCAGTCCTCAGATCCTGTGTACGCTGCTCCATCATCATCAATGACTGGTTCAGACTGGTAATATCAAACTGAATCGACTGATCCCCCGTCGTTTCCATATCCTGCTGTCTCTGGGCAATATAAGCCTCAATCTCCCTGCATGCCTGCTCGCCGGCAAGAATATACTTTACAAGTTCATGATAATAATCTACGTTTACATTAAACATCTGAGCAAGTTTCTTGTTTGACTGCTTGATCTCAGATTCATATCCCTTCAGCTGGACATAGATCTTATCAACTTCCTCCCCCATAGTATGATATTTGGAAAGAATCTTGTCAAGCTGCTTCTTCATACCGCCGAACAGCTTGCCGAAAATTCCGGGGCTTTCTTTGATCTCATCAATGTCAAAACGATCCATGATTTTTGCGAGCGTCGCCAGCATTCCGCTGGTCTCATCAAGCTGCGACAAATCCATGCTGTTCAGCACAAGATCCGACGCTTTGGAAATTTCTTCTGCCGCCTTTGCTCCAAACGTGACAATCGTATCAAGATTATAGACTTCGATTGTACTTACAAGACGATCAACCTCTTCCGAATTAACCAGTTCCGCATTCATTTTCTGCCGGTCAGCCACAATATCATACTTCTCTACTGCCGCAATCTCATTTTTGGGCTCCACAGTCTGAACAGACGGCTGAGCCTGTGTTCTGTTAAAATCAAGTCCCATTCTTTTTACCTCTTAAATAATTTATCACGCCATGTACGGCGGGTTCTCCCTAATGAAAAATTCCTCAGATCAGGAACCTGAAGATCATACAGATATTCCCCGATCTGATGTTCTTCCATCAGCTTTCCATTAAAATATTTCTCCACACACTGATATCCGGTAGGCACAAAAAATATTATGTCAAATCCAATCAGATTCAGAAACGCCGCCAAAACAGAATCTTCCAGAGAGATAGCCGTCTCTCCGGCATTTATGTAAACTAATTTTGGATTCTTTTTGGTAAAATCAAATTTCTGGATCATCCTTATAATGTCTTTGGAGAGATTCAAGACCACGGCTGTCACCGTATATTCTGTGCCATTTTGACCAATCCCTTTGATCAGCTTCTGATCCAGAAGCATCTGGAGCTTATCCAGCATGAAATCCTGCATTTCCTCCCGCAGAATTCCGTATCGATACTCTCTGTGCTCTTTTATCTTTGTCCTCTGCAGTTTTCCATTTTTCAAAAAGCCCACAGAACATGCCTTCATTGGATTGGGCGCTGACGGCTCAATATAAGGAGCATGTTCAATTAATATGGTATCCGGGGTAATCAGTTCTCTCACAGAGGCCCAGTACCGCGCCTGCGAACCATCTTTGACACCGGAGACCTTTGCAAAGATAACAGGAATGTTCACAACATGATCCGTGGTACTGAATCCCGGACGATATTTTAATTCCTGATCCCACAGAAGCTTTATCTCCTCATACATCGTCTGAAGACTGACCACATTCGCCTTGCTGTACTGCCGGTTCCGGTACAGTCCCGTGTCCTGGTACATCAGAGTATCGAGTTCCCTTTCTGCATAATAGGCGGCAGTTCCCATCTGAACCCGCGACGATTCTTCCGGAAATCTTGTCATGGAAAGACTTTCCGTATAATTGAGCTCATACAAAAGAGCATCTGTCAGGCAGCATTTTTTATTGAGATCGGGACAGAGAATCAATACGTCGACCGGCAGTCTCGCAAGAAATCTCAAAAACAATGCTTCACTGTCATTGCAGCAGCCGCCCAGATAAATAAAACATCCGATATCCGGCTGTTTCCATTTTTCAAACAATCCAGTCTCATATCTTTTGAGCCAGCACAACAGGTATACTGCTTTGTTCATAGTCCGGTTCAGGTTTGAACCTTCCTTTTGACTCTCCTCCAGAATAAGCTCCACAAAAGCTTTATTCATGATTTTCTGCAGCTCTATACTGGCCGGATATTTTATATTTGCGGCCAGTCCTGACAACATCTGATTCAGAGCGGCATAATTCCCTCTCTTTATCCTGGCTATCTCCTCCGGGGTCGGTTTTGGTATTTCTTCATTTACAATCACCAGCTTCCGGCC
>CANQUH010000211.1 GCA_947626965.1 uncultured Lachnospiraceae bacterium | reverse complement strand
TACTTTCTGTTGAACTTATCGATACGTCCGCGAGCCGCCACAGATTTCTGCTGGCCTGTGTAGAATGAATGGCACTTTGAGCAGACTTCCACGTGGATATCCTTCTTTGTAGAGCCCGTTACAAAAGTATTGCCGCAGTTGCATGTAACCGTTGCCTGATAGTACTTCGGATGGATTCCTTCCTTCATGATTTCACCTCTTTATTCTGATATTGTGAACTGCTGATCCGCGCCTGTGCGCCGACCGGTTCCCGGTCAATGACGCTCTGATCCCGCGCCAAGATACCCCGGGCTATCCCTGCAAGTCCCTGCAGGTATTCTGAAAATCCGGAACTTCTGTTCCCCGTCCTGACGCCGCAGTCTGAAATATCCGCTGACAGTTCTCAGACAGCATCCGTCCAAACGGAACCTTCCGGATCTCCGTCTGTGAGTCTTCCCCTCACAAACAGCGTCTGCATTATACCACAGCCTGTTCCCAAATGCAACCGTTTTAGATAAATTTCTGTCTTCTCACTCTCGTCACAAGTTCCCGGTTGTCCCTCGTATGGACAAACATATTCAGAATATTTTCCACCGCCTCGTCCGACTTCATTCCGTTGAGCGCGCGGCGCATAATATCAACTGCTTCCTGTTCCTCACGGTCAAGCAGAAGATCATCCCGTCTGGTACCGGATTTGGGAATATCCACTGCCGGGAACACACGTTTCTCGGAAAGCTTACGGTCCAGTACAAGCTCCATGTTTCCGGTTCCTTTAAATTCTTCGTATACGACGTCGTCCATTTTGCTGCCCGTATCTACAAGCGCTGTCGCAAGAATCGTCAGGCTTCCTCCTTCCCGCATCTTTCGCGCCGCTCCAAAAAACCGCTTCGGCATATGGAGCGCTGCCGGGTCAAGGCCTCCGGAAAGCGTACGGCCGCTCGGAGAAACTGTCAGATTGTACGCGCGGGCAAGACGCGTGATGCTGTCAAGCAGAATTGTAACATTTTCTTTGTGCTCCACAAGACGTTTTGCACGCTCAATCACCATTTCCGAAACACGCTTGTGATGATCCGGCAGTTCATCAAACGTCGAATAGATCACCTCGACATTTTCCCCGCGGATCGACTCCTTGATGTCGGTCACTTCTTCAGGCCGCTCATCGATCAGGAGGATCAGCAGTTTCATGTGCGGATCGTTCTGCAGAATTGATCTGGCAACGTCCTTGAGCAGCGTCGTCTTTCCGGCCTTCGGCGGCGACACGATCATTCCCCTCTGCCCTTTCCCGATCGGGGAGAACAGATCCACAATCCTCATTGCGACTGCCCTTGAACCGCGTTCCATACGCAGCCGTTCATTCGGGAAAATCGGCGTCATATCCTCAAAATTATATCGCTTCATCGCCTCGGAAGGTATCATGCCGTTGATCGTCTTGAGATAAAGAAGCGCACTGAATTTCTCCTGCTGTGATTTGATTCTTGTGTTGCCTGTAATGATATCTCCCGTCTTGAGGCCGAATCTGCGGATCTGCGACGGGGACACATAGACATCGCTGTCCCCTGGCAGATAGTTGTCGCTGCGGATAAAACCATAACCGTCCTGCATGACTTCCAGAATTCCTCCTACAGAAATCCCGCTGTCAAGCTGTGCAAGATCCATCGGCGGTTTATCCACGGATGTGTCTGCCGCCAGGGACCCGTCCTGCCGTTCAGACAGCACAGGCGTATCGCGCCTCTCCGCCTCCTGATACACGTTTCGTCTCTCCGGCGCCGGAGACTGACTCCGCTCAGGCGCCGGGGCATTTTCCCCTTTGTCAGCATACGAAGTATAATTCGTCCGTTTTTCAGCTACCGAGGAGGCATCTCTTCTCGCCGCCGTATTGTTTCTTGTATAAGAATAATTCCCGCCATAACCGTTGTCGCGGCGTGTCCGCATGCCGTTATCACGCGGCGTCCGAACAATATTTCTGGAACGCATACCGTCCTTTTGGCCGCCTCCCGAAACCGTGCCCGTACCCTGCGTGCTCTGTGTATTCACTGCTGAAGTCATCCCGTTCCCTTCCGCAGCCATCCCTGTATCCTGGGTGTTCTCCCCGGAAGGCGCCTCCAGAGTCTGTGTATCTGCAGCAGAAATTTTCTCTGCATCCTGCTGCACGTTTTCCGCGGTTTCCATGTTCTTTGCAGGCTCTCTCTGCGCAGGCTTCTTCTTTGGAACCTGCACTGTTCCTTCCTGCGCAGGCCTGTCCTCTGCATCCTGCTCCGTTTTTTTCGGCATGTCCTTCTCATCCCGTGCAATCAGCAGCTCAATCAAATCTCCTTTTTTCGTGGAAGAAATACCTCTCATACCCAGAGACTTTGCCAGTTCCCTGAGCTTAACCAGAGGCATGGATTCATATTTTTCTCTCATAAACACCTCAACATCCTATTTTTTCATCCGATTTTCACATTTTTCTTTTTGTATTTTTCGTATTCTTTCTCTTGTTACAGATTCCTTGTTCCTTAACGGGATGTTTGTCTGAACTGACACGAACACTCTTTCTGCCCTTCTGCATAAGAACAGCAACATAACTCCGTCGTACGACGGCAGGGAAAATATAAAAATTCAAGACTCGCCCGCGAGTCTTGTGCGCGGGATTCAGGTCTGCGTCAGCAGACATTTTCGACTCTGAATCCCTGCGCATCCCCGCGGAGCGCAGATCAGAAGGGGGATTGAATCCCGCCACTGATATAAATTTGCTGCTCACCGCCTGAAAAGGCGGGAGTCATCTCCCAGCTGATATAATGGTTTTACTAACAGAAACCGACCATTTGTAAATACTATAACATATAATTCTGTAAATTGGAAGCAAAATTTTCACAAACCAAAATTATATAAACAAAATTATAAAACGGTCCCGGTACTTTACGATATCATGCCGCCCGCCATACCGCTTCCGGCACACAGTACAAACGCAGTCAGAATCTGCACCATATCGACCGGAAAAACCTGGCTGCTCATGCCTGAAAGCAGAAACAGAAGCGCAAAATACAGAGCCCCTGTCAGCAGACCCCACAGAAATTTTCTCTTCCCTGCTTTTCTTCCGCACAGCCATCCTCCCAGAAAACACGAAATTACATAACAGGAGAGGATCACGGCTCCCAGTTTCTGCATATCCGGCTGAAATTTCAGCAGAACAAAGGCCAGCGCCAGCAGGATGACCGCAGTCACAGCGTATGCGGTTAAAAGCGCCTTTAAGACAGCTCCGGCCATTCCTCCTCTTTCTATCCGTTTTTCCATTCAGTCTTCTCCCCCTGTTTTCATGAAAATTCATAGTCCAATATACGCGGGAAAAAGTCCTGCTATTCCTCAATCCTTCTGTAAAAATGATTGCATTTCTTCTTATTCTATTGTATATTTTTGATATTCAACCATCGACAGTATTTATGAAACAAAAAGAGGAGATGATTTTTTTGGCTTCTGATGACGCCATACAGCTGTTAATTCTGATCGTGCTCATTATTCTCTCTGCATTTTTCTCATCAGCCGAGACCGCGATGACCACTGTTAACCGTATCCGTCTGCAGGCACTCTCGGAGGAGGGCAGCAAACGTGCGGCGATGGTTCTCCACATTAAAGAGAATTCCTCCCGCATGCTGAGCGCTATCCTGATCGGCAACAACCTTGTCAACAACTTCGCGGCTGCTCTCGCCACGGCCCTTGCCATCCGTCTGGTCGGCAGCGGGGCGGTTGGAATCGTGACCGGTATTCTGACCATCCTGATCCTTGTCTTCGGCGAGATCACCCCCAAAACAATAGCATCTTCCAACTCCGAGAAACTGGCGCTTGCCTATGCCCCGGTCATCTATGCGCTGGTCAGGATCATGACCCCGGTCATTTTTGTCATCAACCAGATCTGCCGGCTGTTTCTGCGTCTTCTGCATGCAGACACAGATGGGGAGAGCGCAATGACGGAAATGGAACTGCGCACCATCGTGGATGTAAGCCACAAAGACGGCGTGATTGAAAAATCCGAACGTGAAATGATCTACAATGTCGTAGATTTCGGGGACTCCGAGGCAAAGGACGTCATGGTGCCCCGCGCCGACATGGTGACGATCAGCACAACCACTCCGCGCGATGAGATCTATGAGATATTCCGCACGGAAAAATATACGCGTCTTCCTGTCTATCAGGATGACCGCGCCAACATTGTCGGCATACTGAACATCAAGGATTTCTTTTTTTCAGACAATTCCTCTGATTTTCGCGTGACGGATCTCATGTATGAACCGCATTTTACCTACGAATTCAAAAAGACCTCCGAACTTTTGATGGAAATGCAGAAAAATTCGGTGAGCATCTCCATTGTTCTCGACGAATACGGTTCATCCGTCGGAATGGTTTCAATCGAAGACCTGCTTGAGGAAATTGTCGGGGAGATACGGGATGAGTACGACGAAGATGAGGATAATCTGATCCGGAAAGTCTCCGATCTTGAGTACCTGATCGAAGGGTCCGTCAAACTGGATGACATCAACAATGCGATCGGCCTGTCCCTTGCGTCGGAGGATTATGATTCTCTGGGCGGGCTGGCAATCGAAAAACTGGATCACCTGCCGCGCGAAGGCGAAAGCGTCACAATTGATGGAGATATTTCTCTGAAAATCAAAAAGATGGACAAGAACCGAATCGCCCTTGTCCGGCTGAAACTCCCAAAACCGGCTTCCGATCCTGAAAGCACAGAAGAGGACCTGCCGTCTGCGGCCCTCTCACACAATAAAAACGAATAATGCGCAGGATGTGCAGGGAAACTGCTCTGCTGCTGCACATCCGCGCCTGGTGCCAGAATGTGACAGAGGCACATCCTCTGTTCTCATCCGGCGCCCTTCAGCTCAATCGCGTCCCCTGCAATCCGCAGAATATCCCGAATTTCCTCAAGCGGCATATCAAGATAAGCAGAAAGCTCTTCTATGGTAACCTTATGTTCCAGATCTTCCTCAAGATTTTTAATCGCTTCATTCAGATGATTGACCCGCTCGGCGAGCTGTTCGCCCATGTGACGGATATCCCCGCTCTCTTTTACCACATTCTCCATTGCCCGGCTGATGCCATTCAGAATATGAGCCTGACAGGCCGCCAGACTCTCAAAAGTGCCGATTGTATCGAGAGAAAGCAGCAGTCCGACATTTCCTTCCTGAATCAGATCCTCGACTGTAAGCTCTTTTCCCAGTTCTTTCTCCTCATATTCCTGCGCAAGCTCGCAGACTGCCGGAAGATACAGTTCCACCATCCGGCTGCGAGCAGCGGCTTCGCCGGCGGCCACTCGCTGAAACAGCTCCGCAGTTGCCTCCGGCGGAAAGAGCGTTCCGGAAGTTCCCTCAAACACGTCTCTGCTTTGCAGTTCTTCCAGTTCCGACAGATAAAGGGAAAGACTTCCCTGATTCTGGCCCGTGCGGGCCTCCTCCGCCTCCTCGCCGGTATCCGCAATCTGGATTCTCTGCCCCCTGAGATAGTCATAAATCATCTCAAAATGTGCGTCGTCCAGCGGAGTTCCGTCAAAGAACTCCCTGATTTCCGTTTTTGCCAGAATATTTTCCCGGCTGTCAGCCAGCTTCTTCAAATCCGTCAGCCGCTCTCTGAACACAATTCTATGATCATCCATGATATAATCCGCACCCGCTTCCGTCAAAATCAGTCCAGTCTCAGCTTTTGCCGCCGCCCAGAATCTCCAGCGCCTTTTTCAGCTGCACATCTTCCGTTTCCTCTCCGTCCTCCGGCACTTCTTCCTCTACAAGGACATCCGGCGTAATGCCGTTTCCGTTGATATCCTGTCCTGCAGGCGTATAATATTTCTCCACAGTCATCTTGAAGCCGGATCCATCTGACAGAAAATACGTATTCTGCACAACTCCCTTTCCGTAAGTAGGCGTGCCGACGATTGTTCCCAGTCCGTAATCCTGAACCGCTCCGGCAAAAATTTCAGAAGAGCTGGCGCTGTTTCCGTTCACCAGAACCACAAGATTACAGTCGAGCGAATTCTCGTCATCCGACCGGTACTCCATGCGTTTCCCGTCCTTCCGCTCCGTATAAACGATCAGTCCCTCCGGCAGTATATAATCAAGCATCTCACAGACCGCGTTCAGGAGCCCTCCCGGATTGTCACGCAGATCAATGACCAGATTTTTTACTCCCTGGCCGGTGAGATCATCCACCGCACTGCAGAACTGCCGGATTGTGGCCGTAATAAACTCGCTGATTTTAATATAACCGATTCCCGGCTCCATGCGTTCGTACTCCACGCTGACTGTCTCCACCTGACCGCATTCCACGTCAAAAGTGAGTTCCCTGTCATCGCGCAGCACTGTCAGCTGAAACGTATCCTCGCTGTTTTTGATCAGGGAGACCACATCTTCAAGGCGCATATCCGTAAGCTCGGAACCATTGTACCGAAGCAGGACATCTCCTTCCTTCAGCCCCGCCTCATCGGCAGGACCGCCCTTTGTCACGGTAGTCACCTGGAT
>CANQUH010000210.1 GCA_947626965.1 uncultured Lachnospiraceae bacterium | reverse complement strand
TCCACTCCGCATCCGCGGCAGGCGGGGCAGAAACGTTCTTTTCTCCCACATAATACTGCATTGTACCGCCGGTATTTACGGCCGCGCCGGTGAGAAGTTCCTGCTCTGCGCCGGTATAGGTGAGACCCTCTGCCGCAGTGGGTATGATTTCCACTTTAGAGGCGGCCTTGCCGATGGTAACTTTCACTGTCAGGGTCACAGAATCGGTGCCGTAAGTATTTACGCTCATGAGCGAATACTGCGGTTCTGTTTCCCTGGCCTCTATGGTCAGCGTATAGTCTCCCGCGTCTGCGGTTCCCGGAATGCTCAGGTTATCGCCGTTGACCGCCGCTTTAAGCAAATCATTTCCGGACGTTATTTTATATTCAAATTTTCCCGCCGTTTCGGTCCCGGATTTATATGCAACATGCTCTGACAGATCCTCTGTCAATTCTTCTCCGTATGTCGTGGTAAGCGCGATCTCCCCGGCATCCCCGCCAAAGGTCTTTCTGCCCACGGCATAGACGGTGACGTCCCCGGTGACCGTGGTCGTGCTGTCAAACTTTTCTCCGCCGCTGGTGCCTTTTACCGTTGACCAGTGGTCAAAGACCGTCCCGTCAAGCGTGGGTTCGGCGGGAAGCTCCACCTTGCCACTATAATTGACGTATCTGACGGTATATTCCTCATTATCCCCGGTCGCAAATATGACCTTGCAGACCCTTTTGTCCGCGTCGGCGGTCAGCTCGGGGCAGCCCACGCCCACGGCCGTCTGGCCCCAGACCTGGGTATCCTGATCCTTTTGCAGCAGCCACGCCACCTCACCGGAGGCGAACTCGTCGGAAGTTTTCTTTGCTGCATCACCGTCGCCAGTGCCGACGCCAGTGGATGATGCTGTATCGAGGTAATAGCAGTTGGTCACGGTGCCGCCTTTATTTTCTCCCACGACGCCGCCGAGGCTGCCGGAGCCTGAGATATTACCTGTATTGTAACAGTTGGCCACGGCGCCGCCTTCATTTTCTCCCACGACGCCGCCGGAGACGCTGGAGCCTGAGATACTGCAGATATTGTGGCAGTTTTCCACAGTGCCTTTATTGTATGCCACGATACCGGCACAATAATCCCTGCCGGTGACCGTGCCGCCCACGGTAAGGTTTTTCACCGTGCTTCCTGTGCCAACCTCTGAAAACAGGCCCTCATAACTCCCATCCGGATCATTTATGTACAGTCCGCTGATCGTATGGCTGCCGCCGTCAAAGGTTCCCTGAAACTCTTTGTTATCCCCGATCGGCTCCCAGGAAACCTCATTGCCGTATTTGGACGACATATCGATATCAGCCGCCAGCTTGAAATACATCTGTGGGTAAACCTTTTGCAATAGTCCGGTATTTGCAGCATTCCGGAATATTTCCAGATCCTCCAGATCAGAAATGAGAGCAGGGGATGTCGGGGTTCCCTCGCCCTCCAGAGCGACCATAAACTCTACGGGCACCTTTACAGCTGTTTCATCCATACCGTTGTAGCTGATAGTAATATCTCCCGAGTACAAACCGGCTGGCAGGTTTTCCACCAGCTTTATCTTCCAGGACGTGTCGGTCTTGCCCGCCTCCACGGTTTCGCTGCCCTCGATAATCTTGAAAACCTCAGAAACAGAAGCAGAAGAATCAGGACTAACATCCACTTCCACTTTCTCGATGGTAGCCTTCTCTGTCCCTTTGTTACAAATCGAGATGGGCAGCTCTGACAGGGTGTAGTTCTTACCCACTGCAAAATTTAAGTCCTCAGCGGTAAGCTCACAGGACGTGCAAAGCGGATTCCCGGTGATTGACCCGGCGATTGACTCGTTAATTGTTCCATCCTCATAGTTTTTGATGTTACCCTTGTTCTGAACCGTCCCACTACCATCAATGGTGCCGTGATTGGTGACAATCCCCTCATTGACAATGCTGCTGTCGTTGGTGACAGTCCCATTATTATCAATGGTTCCGTCGTTGGTAACAGTCCCCTCATTGGTAATGGTACCGTGGTTGGTGACAGTCCCCTCATTGACAATGCTGCCCTTATTGATAAGTTTTCCGCTTTCTGCGATTGAGCTTTCTCCTGTAAGTGTCACTTTTGCATCGCTTTCAACAGTCAGGGCTGCATTTTCCTGGATATTCAGCGTTACAGGCGAAAATTTTTGCGCGAGCTCCTCTGTAAGGGTCTGTGTTCCATACACGCTCATTTCTGTCGTAGATTTGTTGTAAAATAAGCCGCTCCAGGTATTCTCATCCCCAGGTGCCGTATCATTTATAGAATTATTGCAGACGATCACCGCTTTTCCGTCAGGACCCGTGGAAAAATCACCGCTGATCCCTGCGCCCTTTCCTCTGCCGGTGGCTGTGATATAACCGCCGGAAATTGTGACCGTACTTTCCGTGTCGCTTCCGCCGCCGCCGATTCCAGGGCCATTCTTGTTCTCGCCGCCGGTGGCTTCTACGGTACCTCCGGTGATGGTGATGTCGCAGCCCTTAGCTTGGCCGTAGATGCCGCCAATCCCTGCGCCGTCGCCATTGCCGAAGGCCCTGACAGTGCCGCCTTCGATGATGATGATCACTCCTTCACCGCCGATCCCTGCGCTCCATTTTCCTGGGTTGGCTGTGTTAACACCGCCGGTGGCTGTGATATTTCCGCCGGAAATTGTGACCTTACTTTGCGTGCTGCTGACGCCGGCGCCGTTGCCGATTCCAGCGCCATTCCCGCCGCCCTGCGCGTTTACGGTACCTCCGGTAATGGTGATGTCGCAGCCCAGAGCATTGTTGCTTTCGCTGACGCCGCCGATCCCTGCGCCGTTGGTACCGCCGACGGCCCTGACAGTGCCGCCATTGATGGTGATGGCCGCTCCTCCACCACCGATCCCTGCGGTCCATCCTCCGCCGGTGGAGTCAATAGTTCCGCCATTGATGGTGATGGCGCCGCATGTGTTACCCTCTCCGTTGCCGCCGATACCAGCCTGCCAGTCATTGCCGCCTGTTGCAGTCAGCTTACCTGTACCTCTGCTCTGACCCCATATGGTCAGGGAGGTCCCCTCCGACACAGTGATGCCTTTTTCCGCTGTGAGGCCGTGGTCATCTGCCAGAATCAGGTTTACATCGCCCGTAACAGTAATCCGATCATTGACAGTGACGGAATTATTTACCACATACCAGCCTTCGTTCCATGTGGCGCTGCTATCCACCACTGTAACATTGCTTTGCAACTTTGAATCGCCGTTTTCATCCACATAGCTGACATCCTCTATCGTCATCGGCTCATCCGCCCCGGACATGCCATCCAGCGTCTGGATCGCCTCCACCGCCGCGTCGTAGCGGGTGACGTCCAGCGCCGCCTTTTCCTCGTCGGTCAGCGCCAGCTTCGCCTCGTCGATGGCCGTGAGCTGGGCCTCCACGTCGGCGCGGTTGTCTGCTGTGATTTCCTCCGCCTCCGGCAGCGCGTCGATCAGGGCCTGCACCTGCTCCTGGACAAGCAGAGCGGAAGCCGCTGCGTCATAAGAGACTGTGTTCTGAATTTCAATATCTCCTCCGGATGGTTCCGGTATGGCTGCGTCGATAACGTCAGCATCCGATTGAGACTGATCGTTCTCCCGGCTGTCTTCCGGGAGTTCCACTACCCCCCCCAAAGGAGCTCGTCTGTGTCATCCCCTTCGCTCTGGGCCGGACTGTTGTCCCGGTTCTTTTCCGGGAGCCCCTCTGTATCCGGGAGCACATCAATCTGCGCCTGCCTATCGTCGGTTCCGTTATTTTCCGGGAGTTCCTTTGTCTCCGGGAGCTCGCTGATCTGTGTCTGCATCTGCCCGGCAAAGACCTGCTCCGGTATGTCAATATTTTCCGCCATTGCCGCGGGCTGCATGGTAAAAAGCATTACCGCTGACAGCAGCGCCGCAAGTTGTTGTTTTAATCTGTGTCTCATGACAAGACCCTCCCCTCCGGTTCTGAATCATCCTTATGTCAGGTTGTCAGATGACAAAACATTTCTGTTCCATTTTATGATGCCGGGGGCAAAAAGTATTTTGCCCCCCATGGCGCCATGAACTGCTCCTTATGTCCTGCCGCGTTGTCCGAACCTTTATCCATCACAATAAATATATAATAAATTTGCACTACTTTACAAGTGTTTTTTTGCAATACAGCACTTTACAAGTTTTTATAGAGTTCCTGTTCACTCCCCCCTCTCAGGCATTGTGAAAAGTGACGAAATTTATTTTTTTATCTGGTGGATAACCAAGAACCGGGAAGAACCGCTGCCGCGTCGGCAGCTGATTTCCATATGCGGGCCTGCGATCGAGTAGGAGGCGGCTTTTCCTCCTGCTCGCCGCGCGGCCCAGGTGCTGCGTAAGCAGCTAATTTCCATGCCTGGGCCTGTGCATACAAAGTCCCCCGGAACTTTCGTCCCGGGGGATACTCACAAGCCATATTCTGATTATACGAGCTTTATCGGATTCAGCTTGACGCCAGGGCCCATCGTGGAAGAGATGGTGACGCTCCTGAGGAACTGTCCCTTCACTGCTGACGGCCTTGCCTTGTTAATAGCTTCAATAAGCGTCTGGAAGTTGTCTGCTAACTGCTCCTCTGTAAAAGAAGCTTTTCCAATTGGCACATGGATAATGTTTGTTTTGTCCAGTCTGTACTCAATCTTACCTGCTTTGATATCCTTGACGGCCTTCGTCACATCCATCGTAACGGTGCCTGCTTTCGGGTTCGGCATGAGGCCCTTCGGTCCAAGGATACGGCCCAGACGTCCTACAACGCCCATCATGTCCGGCGTAGCGACTACTACGTCGAAATCAAGCCATCCCTCTTTCTGGATCTTCGGAACCAGTTCCTCTGCTCCTACAAACTCAGCGCCCGCCGCAACTGCCTCGTCTGCCTTCGCGTTCTTTGCGAAAACAAGTACGCGCACCTGTCTGCCGGTTCCGTGCGGAAGTACAACCGCTCCACGGATCTGCTGGTCTGCGTGACGTCCGTCGCAGCCTGTTCTGATATGAGCTTCAACTGTCTCGTCAAATTTAGCTGATGCTGATTTCTTTACAAGAGCGATACCCTCGCTCACGTCATAGAGATTTGTACGGTTGACTGCCGTAGCAGCCTCTTTGTATCTCTTACTTCTCTTCATATTCTAATAACCTCCTGGTGGTATTTGCGGGAATATCCCTCCCACGTTTTCGCCTGCTGGTACAACATTTACTCGATTATTAATGCAATGCTGTACTAGTCCTCTACTACGATACCCATGCTGCGCGCGGTACCTGCGATCATGCTCATAGCGGCCTCAATGCTGCCTGCGTTGAGATCCGGCATCTTTGTCTCCGCGATCTCTCTGATCTTGTCTTTGGAGATCGTCGCTACCTTTGTCTTGTTCGGCACGCCTGAACCGGACTTGATGTTGCATGCCTTCTTCAGAAGAACTGCTGCAGGCGGAGTCTTTGTGATGAAGCTGAAGCTTCTGTCTGCATATACAGTGATGACAACCGGAATGATCAGGTCGCCCTTGTCTGCTGTTCTTGCATTAAATTCCTTGGTGAACTGTACAATATTTACACCATGCTGTCCAAGAGCCGGACCTACTGGCGGAGCCGGCGTTGCCTTGCCAGCCGGAATCTGTAATTTGATATAACCTGTTACTTTCTTTGCCATGTCAGGCACCTCCTATGTGGTAATGTCGGGGGTTTTTCCCTCCCACGTCCGCCGCGTCAGAACCGGCGGAACCAGATTTTTTTGCCATGTGGTATTGTCCCCTGCCGCAGGAATCTGCAGGCTGCTTCAATCCACACCGGCAATTCACAGAGTGCGACTGCATCCTGATTCAGATGCGTGATTTGACTTCGCATTTTTTGTTGGACTGTAATGCCCCTCTGCCGGATACAGGCAGTCACAGCCGATGCTTCGCGATATTGATCTGTGCGCCGACGGCCCTTTCAGGCCGTACAGGGTCACAGTTTTTCAACATCTGTAAGGCTGAGTTCGATCGGTGTTTCACCCTCGAACAAATCCGCCTTGATGACTACCCGTTCATTGACACGGTCAATGGAATCCACGAAGCCTTCCGTATCTTTCCAGACACCTTCAATCACCCTCACTCTGTCGCCCTCCTCATAATCGAGCTCAATCTCAAGGACTCCAAAGTTGGTCATCTCCTCCTCCGTGAGCGGAACCGGCTTTGATTCCGGTCCGACAAAGCCTGTCACACCGCGGGTATTTCTCACGACGTACCATGTCTCTTCATTATTGATCATGTGAACAAAGACATATCCGGGAAACATTTTCCTCTGAACCGTTCTTCTCTTGCCGTTCTTTACCTCGACAACATCCTGAAGCGGAACGCGTACCTCAAGGATCAAATCCTCCAGATGCCTGTTCAGAACTGATTTCTCAATGTTGGCCTTAACTTTATTCTCATACCCTGAATACGTATGAACTACATACCAGCATGCTTCTGCCATACAATCACCTTTCGCCCTCACTTC
>CANQUH010000209.1 GCA_947626965.1 uncultured Lachnospiraceae bacterium | reverse complement strand
GTACGCACGGTGGTGTGAGAGGACGGCGGCTAATCACCGCCTCCTACTCGATTCACAGGAAATTTCGTCCTGTGACATAAAAAGCCTCCGGCGGGGTGCTGCGCGCCAGTGACGCGCGTTTAGCACCGACCGGAACGAAGTGGAGAGCGCACGAGCGCGTGCATGGAAAATGTTACTTTCGCAGCCGCGCTCGGCGCGAGAATGTGCCCAAGGCACATTCTTTGTTTTACACAGGCCCGCATATGGAAATCAGCTGCTGACGCAGCATGCGGGACGCGCAGAAATGTTGAAAAATTTTTAATAGAACTATTGAGCGGGAACCAAACCTGCCAATAGAGGTGGGAAGCCCCCACCTCTTTAGGTGGGGGAGGACGTCACATAACACTATCTTTTTTTAGCTCGCGTTCGTTATACATAATAGAAAGAAAATGCGCATTGATTTTCAATAACGGGAAAGGAGGATTCTGTGGACTTTGATTTGCTGTTGATACAAAAAATGAAACGCGGCAGTGAAAATGCTTTTGATCTGTTTGTTCGCAAGTATTATGAAGAAATATTTAAGTATTGTAACTGTCATTGCCTTGATACATCATATGCTGAAGATCTGACACAGGAAACGTTTCTGCGTTTTTTTGAAAAATTATCCGATTACCGTTATATGGGGAAAACCCTAAATTATTTGTATACCATAGCAGGAAATCTCTGCAGGGACTATTACAGAAAAACAAAAGAAAGTCTGCTAGGGGAATACCCGGAAGATATGCAAAGCAATTTACACCGATCGGAAACAGAGGACATTCTTGACAAAATAACGATTGAAGCGGCTTCGTATTATTCATTGCGCCGGATATATGCGGCGAGAATGCTGCTGTTTGGCATTGTGGATATTATTTTGATTACCATCTTCTGTACGTCTGCCGCTACCAGAATGAATCTTATGTTTTCACAGCTTCTGATACAGTTCCTGTTTCCTATGACGGTAACGACAGTAATCTGTTTTGGGATTTTATGCAGCAGATATCCATTTGGCGAGACGGCGGCAATGATGATGTGCATTGCGTGGAGCGCGGTATGGCTGGGGATTATTCTGAATGAAAAAATATATGCCGCCATCACATTTCCTCTCTGGCTTACTTTCATTGGAATTGCTTTCGTTTTTCTGGCGTTTACGGTTTATCGAACATTGTGCAGCTGCGATCATTATTGGGAGGTAAAAATAAATGAAACTGGTTTTAGATAATCTGACAAAAGAATTTGGCGGGTTTGTCGCTGTGGATCATATAAACCTCACGATGACAAACGGAGTATATGGTTTACTGGGCGTAAACGGAGCAGGGAAAACTACGCTGATGAGAATGCTGTGTACTTTGCTGAAGCCTACCAGCGGGGATATCTATTGTAATGGAAAAGATATTTTTAAGATGGACAGCGAGTACAGAAATCTGCTGGGATACCTGCCGCAGGATTTTGGTTTTTACCCGGAGTTTACCGTAAAAGACTATCTTCTCTATATTGCGGCAATCAAAGGAATACGTCCTGTTGTCGCCCGGAAAAGAGCAAAAGAACTGATTGCCAGAGTTGGTCTTACAAAGGCGGCAGACAAGAAGTTAAAAAAATTGTCCGGCGGAATGAAAAGGCGTGCCGGAATTGCGCAGGCCATGTTAAACAATCCTCGGATTTTGGTACTTGACGAGCCGACAGCCGGACTTGACCCCAACGAAAGGATACGTTTTCGTAATTTAATCAGTGAGCTTTCAGAAGAACGTTTGGTACTGTTGTCCACTCATATTGTTTCCGATGTTGAGTATATCGCCAATGAAATATTGATGATGAAAGACGGCGCGATTGTAAATGAGGGAACTTTAGATGAGATTATCAGCGCTATGCCGGAAAAAGTCTGGAACTGCGTTGTTCCGCAGCAATCGGTATCTGCGATCACAAAAAGATATAAAGTTTCCAATATGAAATCGGAAAATCATGGCGTGGATTTACGGATTATTTCAGCCGAAAAGCCATGCGAAACAGCCAGATGTGTGCGTCCCTCACTGGAGGATGTGTTTTTATATTATTTTGGAGAAAAGGTTGGTGATGAAAATGACACGCTTTGAGTTGAAAAAGATCATTTCAAAACCGGTAAATAAAATTGTATTTATAATATTGGCAGTCACGCTGTGCGTTGTCAGCTGGCTGACGATTGGATATGTGGATTATGTAGATGAAAATGGAGAAAAGTCGGCTGGTATTGCGGCGGCTTCGGCACTGCGGGAAGCGAAGAACGAATGGGCCGGATATATTACAGAGGATGTACTGCGAAAGGTACTGGAAGAAAATGCGCTCATTATCAATTCGGAAGAATATCTTTCTGCAGACCTGACTGAGAACGAGAAAGCATATTCAAAAGGACAAGGTTTCTCTGACATAAGAAGGATGATCAATCAGGCATTTTGTGGTTTTCAGGAGTATAACTACTATCGGGCGGACAGTGTCACGCAGGAGGAGATCGGTTCCTTTTACGACAGGAGGACAGCCAATTTGATTGAGTGGTTAAACTCAGATGAACAGGAAGGCCGTTATTCTGAACAGGAGAGGAAATTTCTGATTGCGCAGTATGAGAAACTTGAAACACCTTTTTATTATGAATATGCAGACGGGTGGGCAGCATTATTGGAATACATACCGACAATTATCATGCTGGCAGTTTTAATCACCGGATTTCTCGTATCCGGAATATTTTCAGACGAAATTCAGTTAAAGGCAGATTCGATTTTATTCTCTGCCAGATTAGGCAGGAATAAAGCAATTGCCGCTAAAATAAAAGCAGGCTTTATCACAGTTACCTTTGTTTACTGGACAATGATAGTATTGTATTCAGGAATTGTGCTGGCAGTACTGGGGACCGGCGGAGCTGACTGCGCAATTCAAAATGGTCTGGCAGGCTGGAAAAGTTTTTATAACATTACTTACCTGCAGGAGTACCTGCTGACTGTTTTGGGCGGGTACCTGGGAAATCTGTTTATCCTGTTTTTGTCCATGCTTGCATCCGCAAAAACACACTCAAAAGCGTTGGGGGTGACCATTCCTTTTATTTTGTTATTCATTCCCTCATTTTTAAGCGGAATATCTGTTTTATCAGAAGTATTGGGGCTTCTTCCGGATCAGCTGCTGCAAGTGTGTACTGCGGTAAGCACATTTAATCTGTATCAAATTGGAACAAGAATCGTTGGCAGTGTTCCGATTATTTTTGTAATGTATTTTACTCTTTTTTGCATTCTTTTACCTGTTTTGTATCAGGTTTATCGGAAAACCGAGATAAAGTAGCAAGATCAGCTGAGCAGGTCAGCAGGGGAACTGATCTGTCGAAGGGATTTTTTTACGCAGCATTGTTTTTGATAAAACGCGATACCGTAGGAGATTACCTGCCGGTATCCGGCTCTCCTGACGGAGACAGCGTACTGCTTCTCCTCGATCTGCTTTAAAGCGTCCCCGCAGGCGGTTTCCAGTCTGTTTTCTGCATCGGTGATTTTTGTCTCGATCACGGCAGCGCGCCGGTTCTTCCGGTCCTTTATTACGATGTCTGACCTGCCGAGGCCGTTCTCATAGTTGGATTCCACCTTATAACCCTTTCGGGAGAGCAGTCCCGCCAGGAACGCGTGGTAAAAACTCTCCTGATAATCGTGGTAGCTGATTGTGTCGAACAGCGTGTCGTCCAGGAAATTCTGCAGACGCTCTGCATCTCCGTTCCACAGGGCATCAAACAGCTCCGAGCGGTCGCTGGCCTGTGTCTTTGCCAGAAACCATTCATTGACGCTCTTCTGAAACAGTTTCCGGATCTCCGCATTGGGGATGATCAGCGCCAGCTTCCCGTCCGCCGGGGTTTCCGGAATGTCTTCCGGACGCATTTTTGTCAGATACCCGGTGAAATAAAGCAGCGTCCAGATGTTTCTCTCCGAGGAGTGTAGGATGTCATAGGTCAGGTGCGGCTCAATCGGCTCGATGATATACCCTCCGGCGAGCAGAGTCTCGAACTTGTCGTTGACGTCGGCCTCGGTCGTACTGATGAATTGGTAAATAACATCGTTATGGCTGGTATGTTCCCAGTAGCTGGCCGGCTGTGCCGAGGGATCGAGCAGCAGGTTTCTCACATGATTCATCACATCCCAGGGGCAGTAAACACTGCGCTTTCCAAACAGATAGCCGTTGTACCATTCCCGGATCTCATCTTTATGGCCGGAAAGTTCTGTGTCGAAAAGGAGCCGGTCCACATCCTCCTGAGTGAATCCGAAATACTCATCCAGTCTGCCATCTGAGATCGTATCCGTCACAAAGTTGTTGGTGCCGGTGAAGATGCTTTCCTTCACGATCTGGAGACAGCCGGTGACGACGGCAAAGCCGAGCGAGGGGTTGTCCTTGAGCACGGATATGACGCCACGTATGGTGCTCAGCATTTCACGATAATAGCCTTTGGCACTTGCCTTTGCCAGCGGAACATCATATTCATCAATAAGAAGAATAACGGGTTTGCCATAGTGCGCAGATAACATTCTTGTCAGCCGCAGGAGGCTGTTTTCTATTTCTGCTATATCTGCATTTTTAGAAGCGATATTATTAAACGCTGTTTTTTCATGTATTGTAAATGAACAGTTATCCAGTAAATAATAGTGCTCATTGTAGAGTCCGGCAATCGTGGTACATAATTTCGTATATGCCTGGTTAAAATCCAACCCGTCCACATTTCTGAATGATATGAAAACCGTGGGATACTGGTTCATCCAGGTTCTGCAAAGCTCCTGGTTTTTTGAAACGGACAGGCCCTCAAACAAAACGCTGCTGTCTTTTCGGATGTCAAAAAAGTCAGCCAGCATGCTCATGCCGAGCGTTTTTCCAAAACGCCTGGGACGGGTAATCAGGGTGACTTTTGTGGCAGTGGTTCGCAGAAGCTCTTCAATCAGCCCGGTTTTGTCAACATAGTAATAATTCTTTTGCCGGATTTCCGTAAAATCGGAGGTTCCCACGGGAATATTTACATTTTCCATTTTGCTTCGTCTCCTTTCCAGGCTGCGGCGGTATTTGATTTCCTTATGATGTTATTATACATAACATTGAACAAAAAGCAAGAATTATAACATAAAATCACATAATATTATTAAAAGGATTATGAAACAGAGCACTGTGGAGTGAGGAAAGGGTGCAAAGAAATCCGTGATATCATGGGGGAAATATCTTTTGACCCCGGCATCATGGTGTGCTATTATTTCAATGTGGGTTGAAACAACAGAACAGCAGACAGAATTAAGGAGGCGTATCCGATGAGTGAAATAATGATCCTGCTTCTTGTTGGAGTTATCACAGGCATTGCGGTCTGCCTCTTATATCGATACGGTTTTATGGCTGTTCAGATAAAAAGAGCTGTCCTTTATATTGGATTACCCAATGGCGCAAGATTTTCTTCCTGTACCGGCTTTGTAAAACGAATCCTCCGATTGAAAGACGGTAAAACATATCGGATAACTTTCGAGCCTGACCTGACGGATGGGGATATTTCGGCAGAAATTTATGATGTGTCAAAACAGACAGCAGTCAGGTTAAACAGTGAGATCAGAGAAGGCTGCATTCATGCAGAAAAAGGAAAACGATATTATCTGGTAATTCGTTTCCGGTCTGCGACAGGAAGCTACAGCCTTAAATACAGCGATTATAAAGAATAAGCAGGTATTTGCTGTATGGGAAAGATGCGTGGAAGCATGCGGCCTGCGCAGCGCGAATCTGGTGCAGGAAACGAGAAAAACGAAAATCGTTTGTTGTTTTCTGTAAAAAGAAAAACTTAACGGAGGAGAATAAAATCATGGATGAACGGATACAAAAGCAGTTAAATTTTTCTCTTGAAATAGACAAGGAAAAGAACATTTTCCGCCAAACACACCTCTCCGGTCACGGACGGAACGAGAATGACGCGGAGCATGCGTGGCATATGGCAGTCATGGCGTACCTGTTTCGGGAATACGCCAACGAAGAAGTGGATATCGCCAAAGTGATGCTGATGTGCCTGATTCATGACATCGTGGAAATTGATGCCGGGGATACTTACGCTTATGATACAGAGAACCTTAAGACGCAGAAAGCCAGGGAAGACGCGGCAAAGGAGAGGATATTTTCTCTGCTCCCTGAAGATCAGAAGACAGAGCTGATTGCCTTGTTTGACGAATTCGAAGAGAACCTCACGGCGGAGTCACGGTATGCTCATGCGATGGATAATCTGCAGCCGCTCATTCTGAATAATAGTAATGAAGGCAGTGACTGGAAGGAACACGGCGTATCAGCGGACACCATATATGGCCGTCATACAAAGACCCGTCTCGGGTCTGAAAAGCTGTTTGAAGTCGCGGATCAGATCATTCAGGAAAACATCCGCAAGGGAAATCTTCCGGAGTAGCGGCTGGCTTTATGGCCGATGCAGGTAAGGAAGAGTCATTAAAGCAGGCA
>CANQUH010000208.1 GCA_947626965.1 uncultured Lachnospiraceae bacterium | reverse complement strand
AGGAGCCGGATGCGGAAAAGCCGCACGTCCGGTTCTGAAGAGGGGCTTGCCCCGCAAGGGGCAAGTCTACTCGACCAAACCATCAGCAATTTTGGGTTGATATTAATCGGATCTTGTGTTATGCTGTCACCAGATTGAAAACAGAACAGGGCACAGGTGCCGGATTTTCTGGTTCAGTATCAGAATCCGGTGAAAAGGGAAACAGGTGAGAATCCTGTACGAACTCGTCACTGTAATTGGGGAACAGGAGGCGCTGCGGAAGCAGTCGGGCCACTGGGAAACCGGGAAGGCCGCCGAATGTGGGGATCCATGAGTCAGGAGACCTGCCGTGCCGTCAGTACGGAGTATGGAAGCGGAGTTGTCTCGCGACAGACGAAACAAAGGGCAAAACAGATTTTCTGCCGTTTTGCCGGGGTTTCTGAAAGGAGGGGCGAATGAAGCTGCGTCATGCTCCCAGACCACGAGTAATTGGTTGTACTTGCGTGATTTAATATGACAGTGCAGCGTCCTGCAAAGGACATTCTTTCATATGAGATTTTACAGCGGAGCCTTTTACCTGCGGGTAAGAGGCTTTTGTTATACATCACCTGCAGACAATCCTCCTCGCGTATACCGCTCTGTTTTTGATCAAAAATAAGCAGGGCAGAAGGCCCGAAAAGACAGGAGGAAACAGGAATGAAAAGGAAAATCTGGAACAATCTGATCGCGGGAACCGCAGCGGCGGCGATGCTGGCAGCATCCTGTATGACCGTTATGGCGGAGGAGACCGAGGCGCTGACGGAAGAGGCAGTGCTGGAGGAAGCATCTGAGGCGGAGAGCGAGGCTTACACCGGAGATGCTTCCAACGAGAATACCCGCAATCAGGATGAGATCGGAGAGTCGGAGCTTCTGGTAGTCAGCTTTGGAACGAGCTTTAATGACAACCGTCAGGCCACGATCGGTGCGATTGAGACCGCGATGGAGGAGGCGTTCCCGGATTACAGTGTGCGGCGCGGATTCACCAGCCAGATCATTATCGACCATGTGCTGAGCCGCGACGACGTCAAGATCGACAATGTCACAGAAGCGCTTGACCGCGCGGTCGACAACGGCGTGAAGACGCTGGTTGTTCAGCCGACGCATCTGATGGATGGTTTTGAGTACAATGATCTCTCCAACGAACTCGCGGAGTACGCGGACGCGTTTGAGAAAGTTGTGCTTGGCGCTCCGCTTCTCACAAGTGACGAGGATTTCCAGGCGGTGGCTGACGCGATCGTGGAGGCGACGGCGGAGTATGACGACGGGCAGACCGCGATCTGTTTCATGGGTCACGGAACCGAGGCGGAGTCCAACGGCGTCTATGAGAAGATGCAGGAAGTTCTGACTGCGGGCGGTCATGAGAATTATTATGTCGGCACCGTGGAAGCGGAACCGTCGCTTGATGATGTAATCGCGGCAGTTGGTGAGAAAGAGTACACAAAGGTTGTCCTTGAGCCGCTGATGGTGGTTGCGGGAGATCACGCGAACAATGATATGGCGGGCGACGAGGAAGGAACCTGGAAGAAAGCATTTGAGGATGCCGGATATGAGGTAGAGTGCCTGCTGAGAGGTCTTGGCGAGCTTGAGCCGATCCAGGATCTGTACGTGGCGCACGCACAGGCGGCGATCGACAGTCTGGCAGAGTAAGAGAGAACCAGAGCCGGGGCTGCCGCAAAATATTCGTCGGGATGTCACGAGTCCTCTGTTCACAGGGGGTTCGTGACAGCTGTCTGCTGACGCAGACTCGAGCCCTGAGGGCAGGATCCATGAGTGAGTCCTGAATATACGGCAGTCCTCCATAAAAGTTAGAAGGAGTGAAAAGGATGAAAAAGTTGCAGAAAATGACCGTGGCTGCAGTATCCGCGGCTATGCTTATGACAGGGTTTTCTTTCGGAGTACAGGCGTCTGGAGAGACGGAGCCTTTGACAGAAGAAGCGGCTGTGCAGGAGCAGGCCTCGGAAGCTGAGGCAGAGCAGGAAACCGGAACAACGGAAGGGAAAGTCGCTTCCGCCGACGAGATGGTGACGCCGGAGGATGTCGTGGAAGACTGGATGGTCCCGATTCAGGCGGACGCGCTGAATGACGGTGTCTATGAGGTGGAGGTCGCCAGCAGTTCTTCCATGTTTAAGATTGTAGAATGCGAGCTGACGGTGAAAGACGGTTCAATGAGCGCTGTGATGACGATGGGCGGCACCGGTTACTTGTACCTGTTTATGGGGACGGGCGAGGAAGCGGTTGCGGCCAGCGAGGATGAGTATATTCCGTTTGTGGAGAATGAAGAAGGGCAGCACACCTACGAGATTCCGGTAGAGGCTCTGGACTCTGGCATTGCCTGTGCCGCGTTCAGTAAGAAAAAAGAACAGTGGTACGACAGAACGCTTGTTTTCCTGTCCTCCTCACTCCCGGAAACGGCGTTTAAGGAGATTGCGATGACTACGGTTGAGGATCTCGCGCTTGCGGACGGTTCCTATCTGGTGGATGTGACGCTTGAAGGAGGCTCCGGAAAGACGACGGTGGAATCCCCGGCACAGCTTACCGTTGAGGATGGAAAAGCGACGGCGGAGATTATCTTTAGCAGCCCGTATTATGACTATGTGCTGGTCGGAGAAGAAAAGTTCGAGCCGGTGAACACGGAGGGAGATTCCACGTTCCTGATTCCGGTGACCGGATTTGATTATCAGATGGCGATTACGGCGGATACGATCGCGATGAGCACGCCGCACGAGATCGATTACCATCTCTGCTTTGATTCCGCGTCGATTACAGAAAAGGAATAGTATGAAAAACGGATTTTCATCGCTGTTTGTGCCGCCGGCCAAAAGGCGGCGGAATGGAGATTAAGATGAAGATAAAGCGAAAATTATGCCGAAAGAGCGGTTTTATCTGCTGCGCGCAGCTGATCCTCCTGGCTTTCTGCGTGTCTGTGCAGGGCGTGGAAATTCAGGCGGCCCAGGAATCGCCTGCGGAGACTGAGACGGAGCAGATTCAGACGGTTCAGGAATCACCTGCGGAGACTGAAACAGATCAAACTCAGGCAGTTCAGGAATCGCGGGCAGATTCCGGCGCAGAAGCCGGAACTGCTCCGGCAGAGATATCCGGACTGACTTACAGCGGCAGCATGGAACTGCTCTACGCGGAAAACTTTTCCGTGGATTACTATGAGGGCGGCTATGCGCTGATCTCAATCCGGGACGGCGGGCGTTATCTTGTGGTGCCCAAGGACGGTAAGGTGCCGGAAGGACTTCCGGAGGATATTGCGGTGCTGCAAAAGCCGCTGGATCATATTTATCTCGTGGCAACCTCGGTGATGGATTTCTTTGCCGCACTTGACGGGACGGATCAGATCCGCCTCTCAGGGACGGAAGAAGAAGGCTGGTATATTCAGGAAGCGAAGGACGCCATGGAGGCCGGGGATATGCTCTATGCCGGCAAATACAGCGCGCCGGATTATGAGCGGATCGTCTCGGAAGGGTGTGATCTCGCAATCGAATCAACGATGATCTATCACACGCCGGAGGTGAAGGAGAAGCTGGAAGAATTCGGTATTCCGGTGCTGGTGGAGCGCTCAAGCTATGAGCCGCATCCGCTGGGACGCACGGAGTGGATGAAGCTGTATTCCGTGCTGCTTGGCCGGGAGGAAGAAGCCGCAAAATTGTTTGCGGATCAGATTGCAAGGCTGGATGAGGTGCTGACCGGCGATGAGCTTGGAAAGACGGTCGCGTTTTTCTATGTCAGTTCCAACGGCTATGTGAATGTCCGAAAGACAAACGACTACGTTTCACAGATGATTGATCTTGCGGGCGGAACCTATATTTTTCAGAATCTCGGGGATTCCGAAAATGCGCTTTCCACGGTCAATATGCAGATGGAAGAATTTTATGCCGGTGCAAAAGATGCGGATGTGATTATTTACAACAGCACGATCGACGGAGAGATCGCAGATTTGCAGGAACTGCTCGAAAAAAGCGCGCTGCTTGCGGATTTTAAGGCGGTAAAAGAGGGAAATGTGTGGTGTACCACGCAGAATCTGTTCCAGAAAACGACGGGACTTGCGGATATGATCATGGATATTCACACAATACTCACGGAGGATGATCCGGCGCCGGAGGAGCTTACGTACCTGTATCCTCTGGAATAAGGAGGAACGATATGACATCTTACATTCAGGAAACACAGGATCTGTCCGGCAGAGGAAAAGTTTTGAGATACAGTTTTTCCTTTATTTTGCTTCTGGTTCTGCTGATGGTTTTGTTTATATGGAACGTGAATTCCGGCAGCGTGGCTCTTTCCGTAAAGGAAATTTTTCAGATTATTTTTCTGCGGCAGGGGGAGGAGACTGCTTACAATATTATCTGGCAGATCCGTCTGCCGCGTATTTTGTCCGCGGTGATCCTGGGAGGAGCGCTATCCGTGTCGGGCTTTCTGCTTCAGACATTTTTCCATAATCCGATTGCTGGGCCGTTCGTGCTGGGCATCTCATCAGGGGCAAAGCTGATTGTTGCGCTCTGCATGATTTATCTGCTGGGAAAGGGGATCATGGTGAATTCGGCGGTCATGGTGATCGCGGCTTTCTTCGGTTCGATGATCTCGATGGGGTTTGTCCTGATCGTCTCGAAAAAAATTCCGCAGATGTCCATGCTCGTCATCAGCGGTGTGATGATCAGTTATATCTGCTCAGCGGTTACGGATTTTGTGGTGACTTTTGCGGATGACTCTAACATTGTCAATCTTCACAACTGGTCGCTTGGCAGTTTTTCCGGCATGACCTGGAATAATGTCGCGGTGATGACGGTGATCGTGACGGCGGCGGTTGTGACAGTCTTTTTCATGTCAAAGCCGATCGGGGCTTATCAGCTTGGCGAGGTCTACGCGCAGAATCTGGGCGTTAATATCCGGCTGTTCCGGGTCCTGCTGATCCTTTTGTCCAGTGTGCTTTCGGCCTGTGTGACTGCTTTTGCGGGGCCGGTTTCGTTTGTCGGGATCGCGGTGCCGCATCTTGTCAAGAACCTTTGGGGAACTTCAAAGCCGATTCTCGTGATACCGGCCTGCTTTCTCGGGGGAGCTGTTTTCTGTCTGTTCTGTGATCTGATCGCGAGAACCGTGTTCGCGCCGACTGAGCTTTCCATCAGCTCTGTGACGGCGGTGTTTGGAGCGCCAGTGGTAATTATGATCATGATACGGAGGAAGAAGACAGCATAATGGCAAAAGACTTTTTTTTCTGCACGGATGAGATGACAGTCGGCTATGATGGAAAGCCGCTGATCAAAGAAATTAAAATTGAGCTGAACCGCGGGGAGATTCTGACACTGATCGGGCCCAACGGAGCCGGAAAGTCCACAATCCTGAAGAGCATCACAAGGCAGCTGAAACTGATCGGAGGGACAGTCTGGATTGACCGGCAGAAAATGCAGCAGATGCCGGGAGAGGAGATTGCGCGCAGACAGGCGGTGGTCCTGACAGAACGCATCCGCCCGGAATTGATGACCTGCGAAGATGTGGTGGCGACCGGACGCTATCCGTATACCGGAAGTCTTGGAATCCTCGGACCGGAGGACAGGCGGAAAGTGAAGGCGGCGATGGAGACGGTGCATGCGCTCGATCTGGCGGACCGGGATTTTAACGCCGTCAGCGACGGACAGCGCCAGAGAATCCTGCTTGCGCGGGCGATCTGTCAGGAGCCGGAAATGATCGTGCTCGATGAGCCGACCTCTTTTCTTGACGTGAAGCACAAGCTGGAATTTCTGGAAATTCTCAGGAAAATGGTGAAGGAAAATCAGGTGGCGGTCATCATGTCGTTGCATGAGCTGGATCTTGCGCAGAAGATTTCCGACCAGGTGATCTGCGTGAAGGGAGAGCGGATCGAGCGGCACGGAACGCCGGAGGAGATATTTACCTCGGAGTATATTACTTCGCTGTACGACATGACGACCGGCTGCTATGACGCGGCGTTTGGCTGCGTTGAACTGCCCGCGCCGCAGGGAGAACCGGAGGTCTTTGTGATCGCGGGAGGAGGCTCCGGCATTCCTGAGTACCGCAGGCTTGCCCGCGAGAGTATTCCGTTTGCGACGGGCATTTTGTATGAAAATGATGTGGATTATCAGGCTGCCCGCTATCTGGCGGCGGAAGTGGTCAACAGTCAGGCATTTGAACCGGTCAGTGCGCAGACGTATGAAAGAGCGCTGAATCGAATGCGCACATGCCGGAAAGTGATCTGTACGCTGGACAGATTCGGCACGCTGAACCGGGAAAATGAAAAACTGCGCGATGAGGCGGAGAAGATGGGACTGCTGTGCCAGTAAACTTTCAAAGAGCTGTGAAAAATGGAATTCCAAAAACTCCATTTTTCACAGCTCTTTTTGCATGGGCAAACTGCAAAGCAGCAATTTTCGCTCTGTGAACTGCGCATCCCTGCGCGAAGCGCTTTTTATATCATGGGAAATCCGGCGGAATTTTCTTCCAAATACAAAAAAGTGTACTTTTTCGTAATTTTTGTTTCCGTTCTTTAAAATAGCACTAATTTCATTT
>CANQUH010000207.1 GCA_947626965.1 uncultured Lachnospiraceae bacterium | reverse complement strand
GTGTATTTCTGTGTTTTGTGTTCTGACTTGAGGTTCATCCTCCGGGCCGCCTTCTCAGGATTTCTCCCAATGGCATATCGGCCTTTCGTCGCCTCTCACAGCAGGGTATTCTGCCCCGGATTCTAACCGGATTCCTTCAAACAGGTATGCGCGCGGCGTGCGCATCCTGACCACAGAGACACTGGGAAAGCCAAAAACACGGAATACCGTGGGCTTTCTTACCTGGTTACATCAAAAAAAGCCATCCTGCATCTCCGGCAGGACAGCCTTTCTGATTTTCGTATTTTTGATAAAAAAATACACTCCTGCCGTAAAATCAATAACAGAAGTGTGGATAGCTCCGACTTGCAGCAGATCTCTGCTGTATCACGGCCTTCCAAAAGCTCGGTCCCACTGGACCTGGTTACGGATTCTCACCCTATTAACGCCTGCTGTGTCCATTGGACAACAGCGCCACACAAAGCTTTTTTCGATTATCTCAAGTATAGTTCAATTCAACAGTAAAGTCAACGTTTTTTTAGTGTTTTTTTGTGAATAATATCATACTATTCATCGTTTTTTATTAATTATTTGATAAGTTAGATTGATTTTTATGCTTTCCGCGCGGTTCCTTTCCCTGACTGTATTTACTCGTTCTTCCGCTCTTCCTTCTTTTCTTCCTTCCTCTCTGATCCTGTTCGTCACGACTGCACTTGACGTATTCTTATTATGAACCGTAAAAAATATCTTAAAGTTTTTGTGATTTTTTTATGTCTTTTTATGTATTTATTTTAACTGTTGACTTTTCCATAAACTTGTAGTAATCTGTAAGCAGCACAGTAATTTCAGCATTCATGGAGGTGGTTACCATCACAGATACGCCAGATAAGATTCCGTGGCACCCCGGCTTTTGCGGCGCCGCTGAACTGGAATTCCGGGCAAACCTGTCCGAACTCACATTCATCACAGAGTTCAATCTGAGCAGGGAACCTCTCCGGACAGATCTGCTCATACTAAAGAAAAAGCCCGGCGTCCGGATTGAAAACGAAACAGGCAGGATATTCAAAAACCACAACATCATTGAGTACAAAAGTCCCGAAGACAGCATGAATATCGATGATTTTTTCAAAACCATCGGTTACGCATGTCTCTACAAGGCATCAGGGAAAACTGTAAACCAGTTCCCGGCGGACGAGATCACAGTATCATTATTCAGGGATTCCTTTCCACGTGAATTATTCGCCAGACTGAGAGAATCCGGGAGAACGATTGAAGAAAAATATCCGGGCGTGTATTATGTCCATGGAAATACCCTGTTCGATACTCAGGTCGTTGTCACAAGCCGGCTTGACAAAAAGAGTCATTATACATTCCGCGTTCTCTCGAAGAAGGCCGACCGGGAGGATGTCAGAAAATTTCTTAAAGATACTGCAGCGTTTACCAGTCCGGGCGATAAAGCAAACGCGGACGCTGTTTTTCAGGTAAGCATAGCCGCAAACAAGCCGTTATATGATGAGATAAGGAGGGAGTCCGATATGTGTCAGGCAATGGAAGAATTAATGAAGGACGTCATTGACGCCAGGGTAGAAGAAAGAGCCGCTCTCCTGGCCGAAGAAAAAGCCATTCAGATGGCCGAAGAAAAAGCTGTTCAGATGGCCGAAGAAAAAGCTGTTCAGATGGCCGAAGAAAAAGCCATTCAGATGGCCGAAGAAAAAGCTGTTCAGATGGCCGAAGAAAAAGCCATTCAGATGGCCGAAGAAAAAGCCATTCAGATGGCCGAAGAAAAAGCAGAAAAAATAGTCAGACAGGCTGTGGCACAGGCTGTGGCACAGGCCGGACAGCAGGCTGATAAAAATACTGCCGTCCGGATGTATAAAAAAGGCCTGCCTGTGGAAATGATCTCCGAGCTGATAGACCGCAGCGCGGATCTCGTAAAGCAGTGGATCTCTCCCGCTGCTGTGTAATTTACAAAGTTAATCTTTGGAAATCGTCACTTGCCGGAGTGGCGGTTTCTGCTTTTCACAATGCAACGATTTCAATTCTACCTGATATATTGTTTTTGTCAATCGATTGCTTTTTTGCCTGTCCGTCCTATCGCCATGGCAGATTTGAGGAGGCGAAGTGAACGATGAGTTATTCTCCGATATCTCCTCCTGCCATCCGCGCACGCAGAAGCATGAGTTCCTTTTCTGCCTCACGCAGCTTCTTCTCCGCCCTGTCCGCTCGGTTCCTCTCCCTGACCGTATTTACACGTTCTTCTTTTCTTCCTTCTTTTCTTCCTTCTTTTCTTCCTTCCTCTCTGATCCTGTCCATCACTTCGCACATAATCTTCTGGCCTCCTTCTTCTTTTTTCAGATATCTCACTCTTTCTGATAACGCTCCCTGACTCATGTCCTCCGGATCCGCCGTCAGAAAATATTTCATCAGCTTCGCTGTCTCCGTCCCGTCATCCACCGCCGCGTTCACATACAGAATGAATTGTTATCTTTGCAAGCGCCACCCTGCACCGCTTCTTATAGCACGCGATTCCGTATTTCAGGATCTTCTCTATTCCGTCATCCTCCAGGTCGTCCTCATATCCGGTGTGCTCGATCTGCCTCAGCGCCTCCCTGCACGCCGCATCCAGATCCCCGTCATGCGCATACTTTACTTCGATGATGATCCCCATATCCCCCGTGTCCGGCTCCGCAAGGATGTCCGCGTATCCTTCTCCCATCTCACGGTTCGACGCGACTCCCCACCGGCTCTTCACTCCCAGGATTCCAAGCAGCACGCCATGATAGAAGTTCTCCTTCATTTCCTTCCTCACGGCTGTGTCGCGGATGCTGATCGTCCTTCTCAGATACCCGGTAAAAATCTTCTCTACTTCCTCCGCTTCCCCGTTTTGCAGGGCGTCGCAGAAGCGGTTCAATGTGTCCCCGTCCTCCCGCACATTTTCCTTGAAATATTCCATGATCTGCGTCACAAAAACGTCGCGCACCGCCAGGTTGGGGATCGCCAGCTTCATAATCCTTCCCTCCGGCTTCCCTCTCTGCGTCAGATATCCTGTCGTAAAGAGCAGGCTCCAGATGTTGTCGACCGTCTGGTAGATCTCCGGATACGTCAGTTCCTGGCGGATCTCCTTCGTGACGGTCTCTCCGGCTACCAGACGCTCGATCTCCCGTTTCAGCGTCGCCGCGTTTCCCGTTTCCTGAATAAACCGCTTTACCGCGTCGTTGCTGCTCGTGTTGATCCAGTAGTTCTCCGGCTGCGCGTCCTGGTCGTCCAGTAAAGAATCGCAGTAGTTCAGGACATCCCACGGACAGTAGACATCCACATTGCCAAAGTGGTATCCGTCATACCATTCTCTGGCCGCCTGATAGCTGTCCGGATATCCATAGTACTCCAGAAGCTCCCTTACCTCCGCATCCGTAAAGCCAAAATACTCGTCAAAACGCACATCCGTAACAGAGCGGACCTTCAGGTTGTTCAGCCCGGTAAAGATGCTCTCTTTTGAGATCCGCAGGCACCCGGTCAGCACCGCGAATCTCAGGCTGCTGTTTGTCTTTAATGCCTGCCCCAGAAAACTGCGGATCAGGGAGATCATCCGGTCGTAATAGCCGTTCGCGTGGGCTTTCGCCAGAGGGACGTCGTATTCGTCGATCAGAAGGATCACTTTTTTGCCATGATGCTTCTCCAACAGCTCCGACAGCCTCTTCAAACCGTTGCCAAACGTGCCTTCACTCATATTATCGTCCAGAAGTTTCCGGTAGCACGCTTTTTCCTGCTCGTCCAGCGCATCGCTGTTCAGAAGATACCGTGCTTTTCCCGCCGCGCTGTTCAGGGTCATCGCCGCCATCTCGAACGCCGTCTCATAGGTCCTCGCGTCGATCCCCTTTAAAGAAACGGAAACGACCGGATACTTTCCCATATATTCCTCACAGAGCTCCTTCTCCCTGGCGATCTCCAGACCGTCAAAAATGCTTTTATCCCCCTCCAGGGAGAAAAAATGCTCCAGCATGCTCATGTTCAGCGTCTTCCCGAACCGCCGCGGACGGGTAAACAGATTTACCTCTCCCCAGTTGTTCAGGAGATCCCGGATCAGCCCGGTCTTATCCACGTAGTAAAAATCAGCAGAACGAAGTTTTTCAAAATTTTCAATCCCGATCGGAAGTTTTTTTCTGGATATCTTCATTTTGCCACGCTCCTTTTATTAGCAAGCGCCACCCTGCACCGCTTCTTATAGCACGCGATCCCGTACTTCAGGATCTTCTCCACTCCGTCGTCCTCCAGATCGTCCTCATATCCGGTGTGCTCGATCTGCCTCAGCGCCTCCCTGGACGCCGCCTCCAGATCCCCGTCATGCGCATACTTTACTTCGATGATGATCCCCATATCTCCCGTGTCCGGCTCCGCAAGGATGTCCGCGTATCCTTCTCCCATCTCTCGATTGGATGTGACTCCCCACCGGCTCTTCACTCCCAGGATTCCAAGCAGCACGCCATGATAGAAGTTCTCCTTCATTTCCTTCCTCACGGCTGTGTCGCGGATGCTGATCGTCCTTCTCAGATACCCGGTAAAAATCTTCTCTACTTCCTCCGCTTCCCCGTTTTGCAGGGCGTCGCAGAAGCGGTTCAATGTGTCCCCGTCCTCCCGCACATTTTCCTTGAAATATTCCATGATCTGCGTCACAAAGACGTCGCGCACCGCCAGGTTGGGGATCGCAAGCTTCATAATCCTTCCCTCCGGCTTCCCTCTCTGGGTCAGATACCCAGTCGTAAAGAGCAGGCTCCAGATGTTGTCAACCGTCTGGTAGATCTCCGGATACGTCAGTTCCTGCCGGATCTCCTTCGTGACGGTCTCTCCGGCTACCAGGCGCTCGATCTCCCGTTTGAGCATCGCCGCGTTTCCCGTTTCCCGGATGAACCGCTTTACCGCGTCGTTGCTGCTCGTGTTGATCCAGTAGTTTTCCGGCTGCGCGTCCGGTTCGCTCCGGGCCCGGTCACAGTGATTCAGCACATCCCACGGACAGTATACCTCCACATTCCCAAACTGGTATCCGTCATACCATGTCTTTATCTTCTCATAATGTTCCTCTATCTCGTAATACGCGAGAAGGTCCCTTACTTCCACATCCGTAAAACCGAAATATTCATCGAAACGCTCATCCGCAAGCGACAGTACTTTCAGGTTGTTCAGCCCGGTAAAGATGCTCTCTTTTGAGATCCGCAGGCATCCGGTCAGCACCGCGAATTTCAGGCTGCTGTTTGTCTTTAATGCCTGCCCTAGAAAAATGCGGATCAGGGAGATCATCCGGTTGTAATAGCCGTTCGCGTGGGCTTTCGCCAGAGGGACGTCGTATTCGTCGATCAGAAGGATCACTTTTTTGCCATGATGCTTCTCCAGCAGTTCCGACAGCAGTCTCAGTCCATCGCCAAATGTGTCCTCACTCATGTTATCATCCAGAAGCTTTCGGTAATCCGCTTTGTCCTGTTCACTTAAAACATCACTGTCCAGAAGATACTGCAGCTTTCTCGCTGCGCTTTTCAGTATCCGCGCCGCCATCTGGAACGCCATCTCATAGGTCCTCGCGTCGATCCCCTTTAAAGAAACGGAAACGACCGGATACTTTCCCATATATTCCTCACAGAGCTCCTTCTCCCTGGCGATCTCCAGACCGTCAAAAATGCTTTTATCCCCCTCCAGGGAGAAAAAATGCTCCAGCATGCTCATGTTCAGCGTCTTCCCGAACCGCCGCGGACGGGTAAACAGATTTACCTCTCCCCAGTTGTTCAGGAGATCCCGGATCAGCCCGGTCTTATCCACGTAGTAAAAATCAGCAGAACGAAGTTTTTCAAAATTTTCAATCCCGATCGGAAGTTTTTTCCTGCCCATCACTTCGCACATGATTCTCTGGCCTCCTTCTTCTTTTTTCAGATATCTCACTCTTTCTGATAACGCTCCCTGGCTCATGTCCTCCGGATCCGCCGTCAGAGAATTTTTCTGACGCCATGGCAGATTTGAGAAGGCGAAGAGAACGATGAGTTATCCTCCGATATCTCCTCCTGCCATCCGCGCACGCAGAAGCATGAGCTCCTTTTCTGCCTCACGCAGCTTCTTCTCCGCCCTGTCCGCCCGGTTCCTTTCCCTGGCTGTATTTACACGTTCTTCCGCTCTCCCTTCTTTTCTCCCTTCTTTTCTTCCTTCTTTTCTTCCTTCCTCTCTGATCCTGTCCATCACTTCGCACATAATCTTCTGGCCTCCTTCTTCTTTTTTCAGATATCTCACTCTTTCTGATAACGCTCCCTGGCTCATGTCCTCCGGATCCGCTGTCCGAAAATATCTCATCAGCTTCGCTGTCTCCGTCCCGTCATCCACCGCCGCGTTCACATACAGGATATGCTCCCCGTCCTCATACGCCGGTCTTTCCTTATTTCTCCTTCTTTTCCTGTTTTTTGTTTTATCTTTCCCTGACAGGAGGGCTTCCGCCGCCTCTTCTTCTTCCATAATCTCCCTCTCCACCTGAACTGTACCCTTTGTCAAGGACATTTTAATTATTTTTTGTGGGGAACATACGTTCCTTTTCACTGCTGCTTAC
>CANQUH010000206.1 GCA_947626965.1 uncultured Lachnospiraceae bacterium | reverse complement strand
TGGTCGGATTTTTCCTTCTGGGGGACGTGGTGGGAGACGCGGAAGGAAAATCTGCTTCTTCTGCTTCGCACCGCACAGGGAGAAGCGCAGGCGATGCTGCTCTGGAATTTTTGCCGCTCTGTGTGCGCGGATGTGGGAGCGGTGATCTGCCTGCTTCTGTGTTTGTATTAAAGAACAGTTTTCGGAAAGAAGTGTTGAAATCGAGGTGAGAATAGTTTATGATGGTAAAGCATTAAATCACGAAAAACGGAAAAGCAGCGGCTGTTTTTTGCCGGATGTCCGTGCAGGCATGGCCGCCGGGTCTGCTTTTCGCGGAAATTAGAACAGGAGAGGATGACAGAATAATGACACAACAAACAGAACTGCTGTGCAGCCACAGAGTTTTTTATCATTTCCAGCAGATCTGCCGGATTCCACACGGGAGCGGCAATGAGAAGGCATTGAGCGACTTTATTTTTCAATGGGCGCGCGGAATCGGCCTGGAAGCGGAACAGGATGATGCCTGCAATGTTTTTATACGGAAACCGGCGTCTCCGGGGATGGAGGAAGTTCCGGGAGTCCTGCTTCAGGCGCACCTTGACATGGTCTGCGAGAAGGGCGTGGGGGTAGAGCATGATTTTCTCCGGGATCCGATTGACTGGGTGATCGAGGGAGATGAGCTCTCGACAGGAGGAAAGACGACGCTGGGAGCGGACAACGGCATCGGCGTCGCGCTGGCCATGGCCGTTCTGGAGGATGCTTCCCTCGTGCATCCGGCGCTGGAAGTATTGTTCACCACAATGGAAGAGGAAGATATGTCGGGCGCCGAACAGTTTGACAGCGCAAAAATGCGTTCCCGTTATCTGATCAATCTGGATCATGTCTCGGAGCACGATATGGTCTGCGGCAGCTGCGGAGGTATGGAGGCGGACTTTTATCTTTCTCTCGCGAAACGTTCTGTTCCTGAAGGATGGTCGGCGTACCGGCTGTCGGTGTCGGGGCTTCGGGGAGGTCATTCCGGGGAGGATATTCACAGAGGGCGCGGGAACGCCAACATTCTGCTTGCGCGTCTGCTGCTGGCAGCGAAGGATGTCTGCCCGTATCTGCTGACAGAAATCAGAGGCGGAAGCTTCCGGCTTGCCATACCGAGGGAGGCGGAGGCAGTTCTGTGCCTGGATCCTGCCCAGATGCCCGAGCTGATGCAGGCGCTGGATGTGCTGAAAGAGGAGATATGCGCGGAACTTTCAGACTCCGGTCCCCAGATAAAGATCGCGCTGGAACAGGCTGCCGCTTCGGATTCTGCGCTGGAAGGAGTTAAACCGGACAAGGTTGTCCAGGCTCTTACGCTGATTCCGGACGGTATCTGCCAGATGAACGAGACTCTGACCGGTCTGGTCGACACATCAGACAATCTGGGGGAGGTTTATCTGGAGGACGGAGAACTTCATCTTGTGCTTGAGATCCGTTCCGCGAGGGAAAGTCTCCGGACGTATCTTTATCAGAAGATGGAGCAGCTTGCGGCGCTTCTGGGAGGTCGGTGCAGCTGCAGCCGGTCTTATCCGAGCTGGCATTTTCAGCCTTCCTCGAAGCTGCGTCAGATCTGCATGCAGGCGTATGGTGAATATTATGGAGGAGAGCCTGCTGTACATACTGTTCACGCGGGACTGGAGGTCGGATACCTTCTGGAGAGGCGTCCTGATGTGGACGCAGTGTCCATCGGACCGGACTGCTGGGATTTTCATTCGCCGGCTGAGACGGTCAGCATTTCTTCTGTAAAAAATTTTTATATTTATTTGTGTAAATTACTTGCTTTAATTCGTTAATGTGGTATCATAGTAAATCGGGTGCGCGGATATCCGGAGTTTCCAGGTGCGGAGCGATTTTCGGACGCAGAAGGGCGGAAGACAGCATTTTTCATGAAGAATGCGTGGGAGGAGCTGCAACTGGGCCGGAACAGGATAAATCGGAATGTCGGCGCCCCGATACATTGACGAAAAGGAGAGTAATTACATGAGTGAACCGAAAGAAAAGAAAGAAAAGACACTGAAATCCATCAATCCCATGTTGTTTCTTGTGGTGATTCTGGTTGCTGTGGCGATCCTGTCGTACATTCTTCCGGCAGGCTCTTACGAGCGCGTGTATGATGCCGAGATGGAGAGAGAACTGGTGGATCCCGACAGCTATCACGCAGTGGATCGCAATCCGACTACGGTGTTTGGTCTTCTGATGTCCGTGACTCTGGGCATGCAGAATGCGGCCTACATTATTTTCTTCCTTCTGATTATCGGAGGTATGTTTGCCATTCTGAACGGAACGGGCGCGATCAATGCCGGAATGGCGAACGTAGTCCGGGCGATGAAGGGAAAGGAACTGCTGATGATACCGATCTGCATGATCGTATTCGGGTGCGGTTCTGCTTTCTGCGCTAATTTTGAGGAATTTCTGGCGTTTGTTCCTCTGGTGCTCGCCTGCTGCCTGACGATGGGATTCGATTCGCTGACAGCGGTCGGCATCATATTCTGTGCGGCCGCCTCAGGCTACGGCGGAGCCATCACCAACGCGTTCACAACGGGCGTGGCGCAGAGTATTGCGGGACTTCCGATGTTTTCCGGCATCGGTCTGCGCATCTGTCTGTTTATCGTGCTGCTTTCTGCCAGTATCTGCTATGTGATGTGGCATGCGCGCCGGGTAAAGAAAAATCCCCATTTGAGCTCTGTCTACGAGAATGATCAGATCACGGCTAAAGGTATCGCGCTCAACGTGGACGACGTCGCGCCGCTGACCGGGCGGCAGAAGCTTGTGCTCGTTATTTTTATTCTGGGTATTGCGTTTACCGTGTGGGGAGTTGTCGTCAAGGGATTTTACATTGATGAGCTGGCCGCGGTTTTCCTCGCGATCGGCATCATCGGAGGCGTTGTCGGCGGTCTGAAGCCCAGCGAGATCTGCGATCACTTTGAGAAGGGATGCGCCGATATGCTGTTCCCCTGCATTATGATCGGACTTGCCAATGCGGTGATCCTTCTTCTGACCGACGCGAATATCATGGATCCGATCATTCACTTCCTGTCAGGGCTTCTCAATGGCCTGTCGTCCACACTGGCGGCCTGCGGCATGTTTGTGGTGCAGGATCTGTTCAATGTGCTGGTGCCTTCCGGTTCCGGGCAGGCGGCGATCACGATGCCGATCATGGCTCCGCTCGCCGACATGCTTGGCCTGACGCGTCAGACCGCGGTCCTGGCTTTCCAGATGGGAGACGCGTTTACCAATGTCATGGCGCCTACCGGTGGAGAAATACTCGCGGCGCTGGCTATGTGCGGCGGCGTGTCCTTCCGAAAATGGATGAAGTATCTGCTTCCGCTGTTTGTCATATGGTGGATTATCGCGTTTGTATTCCTGATTATTGCGGTCCGGATAAACTATGGTCCGTTTTGATAAGGGAAGTGGAGCTGTTCGCAGCTCCACTTTTGCATTACAGGAAAAACCGTTACTGTTCACTCCGTGACCAGCAACAACGCTCCGCGATGCACAGAAATGGGACTGTGAAAAAATCTTCTGGTTAAAAAAATACTTTTTTTATAAAGGTATTGCATTATAGTATATTATTGATTATAATGTGATTATCAGATTCGAATTGAAAATCTTAGGAATTGTCGAAAAATAACCTGTGCAGATTGTGTGGGATAAATTCACATAGACCAGGCGGAAGAAGGAGGCGCAGAAGAGTGTTGGACATCCGGTGGATATCCGTTAAGCACGGACCGGAGCGGAGACACGCCGACTGATGACAACGACGCATATGTGGATTCAGGCAAGTAAGATGATCAGGTAAATGACAGTTCTTTAGCTCAGGAAGGAAATGAAAGTGGGTACAAGTCTAAAGAAAGGCAAACAGAACATTGAAATGATTCTTTTGAGTATACTGATGGATGGCGATTATTATGGCTATCAGCTTACACAATTGATTAACAGATATTCAAAAAATTTAATTGAAATACCGGAAAGTTCTTTGTATCCGGCGCTCTATCGCCTGCTGGAAAAGGGATGTGTAAGTGATAAAAAAGTAAAGATAAAAGTCAGGCAGCAAAGGATTTATTATCATATCGAACCGGCAGGCTATGAATATTATCAAACGTTACTGGATGAGTATAACCGGCTTAATAATGGAATACGTAATATTTTGAATAGAACTGAAACAGTAGAAAGTGATAATCTTAGTGAATTGAAAGGAGAAGCATGAGTGCAGCAAAAAAATATCTGAGAAGTGTACGTTTTTCATTTCCGGTGTTTCGTAAGAATGAAAGGCGGTTTTTTGATGAATTTAAGTCGACAGTTGGTGAGTATGAATTACTTTTCCCTAACTGCAGTATAAGTGATTTGGATAAGAAATTTGGAACACCGAAAGAGATAGTTATAGACTATTTTAATAATATGGATTCAGAAAAATATCTTTCAGTAATGCGGAAATCATTATACATCAAAACAGGAACAGTAATAACACTTGTTCTATTTGTTATCTTTTTCTTTTTACAAACCTGCTTATTATTTCAATCACGAAATAAATTTGAAGAAAATATGATAAAAACTGAAGAAATTACAATAATCCAAAATGAATAGGAGAACGAAATGAACATGGGTATAAAAGGAAGAGTTTTGGCGGACTCATGGCTGTCGTGATGTCTGTGAATTTGACCCTTATACGAATGCCTTCTGTCTGCTTTATGGGAGGGACAGTCGGAAACTCAAAGGGTTTCATTTTGATAAGGACGGATTTGCTTTGCTTCCAGAAATGACCTGGTGGGAGCGGGCGCTTCCAGTGAACCAGGAACAATAGTGACTTAAAATGTACAAAGGGACTGTTATAGGAGTGATTAATTGATCATTTCTGTAGCAGTTTTTTTATACTGTTTTTTATAAAGCCCCGCATGGATTCTCACAACAAAAAGGCATTATTTAAGAATAGTATTATAGTTTTTTCAGTCATCCGAAGAAGGCGGTCGTTTGATAATGTCCGTAATTCTTCAATGCAGACTAATATTTTTTATTTAAATACCTCTATTATAAAAATAGTTATTGACAATTATAATTTTTGATGATAATATGTTATCAACATAATTTGTCGGCAAATAAAGAAGTATTGTTATCTATCAACCAGATAATTTCCAGGAGGGATATTAATGAAATTAAAATTATTAAAAGGATTAACCTTGGCATTAGCGTTTACACTTGTGGGGACTGCGGCAGTCCCTGCTGATGCAGCAAATACCAATGGCGATGTGATTGATGAAGAAATGCTGGACGGTGAAATGGATATGGATGAAGTCGTCGGCAGTGAAGAATTAGTCACCGATCCGGAAGATATTGATGATGAGTCTGAAGATTCGGAGGAGGAGCTGGACGTATTTAACATGGAAGGATTTATTGACGGATTCAGTGTGGAAGCATTTAAACCGCACTGCTTCACTGACGCACCGGAGAACGATCCTGTAAATACTGCTTATGACGACTATTCGCTGCAAACATGCTCTTGTGATGATGGGTCTGTTACTGAGGTAAATGTTGAGGAAGTATCTAATCAATCAGAAATGGACGAGATACTGGAAAATATGGAAAAGGTGGGATCGTATACAGAAGAGTTGGGAGACGGTCTGGTTATAGAAGTTACTGAATATGTGAAAAAGCATCAGTCTTTGAGCCAGACAAATGTAAACAAGGTTGAATATACATTATCTTACGAGTTTAGAGAAGGCAGTACTGTCCATATCCAATATATTCTGGGTGGACTTTTTAAGTACAATGGCAGGACAAGCAGCTGTGTGAATGTGTATAATTATTATCATAGAAGTACTGCTGCCTATAAGGTGAATTATTCCGCACGAAGCTCAGAAAATATTGCATATGGAACGTGTACACTTAGAAACGCAAAAACTGGCAAAGTTACATCACATAAGAATTTCAAATTGTGGGTAACTGCAAGCGGCAAAGTATACCGTAAAATATATTAGGTTTGCTGTCTTTGCTTTAGTGGGGACATTGATTGTAGGTGGAGCTGCGATGAACGGGAAAGTAGTCTATGAGGAAAAAACGGATATCCTCTTGTGAACTTCCACCACAGACTGACGGCATACCCGTCATATTGAAAAAAATGGGGCTGTGAACAGCTCCATTTTTTCACGTCCCCGCATCACAGACTTGGAAGTCTGGTATTTGGGTATTTGATTACCGGTTGAAAGAAAAGGAATTTAATGGTATACTGAGCAGGTATCTCTGTAAAAGCAGAAAAATCTAGCAGACTGCACGCGCAGTCTGAAATTAAGGGAGACTGAGCATATGGAACAGTATAAACAGGAGTTTATCGAGTTTATGGTAGACTGCCAGGTTCTGAAATTTGGAGATTTCGTCACAAAGAGCGGGAGGAAGACTCCGTTTTTCGTGAATACTGGTTTTTACAGAACCGGGGAACAGCTTCGCAGGCTTGGCACGTATTATGCAAAGGCGATTCATGACAAATTCGGACTGGATTTTGACGTCCTTTTCGGACCGGCTTACAAGGGCATTCCGCTGACTGTGGCGGCCACCATGGCGATCAGTGAGCTCTATGGGAAGGAAATCCGCTACTGCTCGAACCGCAAGGAGGTCAAGGATCACGG
>CANQUH010000205.1 GCA_947626965.1 uncultured Lachnospiraceae bacterium | reverse complement strand
TCATGTAAAGAAAGGGGGAGTTGTTATTGTTGCTGTTGTTCCTCTTTCTTTCGGGGAAAATGAGTATCAGAATAAGGCCTCTTTTTCAGAAAAATACGCATCCATACTTCCATCAGAGGACGTGGATCTGCCGAAATGGAGGTATTTTTTAGTAAGGAATTTTCCTTTGGCAGTGAAGGTGAAGAATAAGCTTTTTAAGACCATTTTGAAAATATTCCGCCGAGACAAAAAGAAACCGGGAAATCTGCCACAGAAGGATCTGATGTATTCGCTGATAGCGGGTTGGATTTCAGAGAACAGGTATCTGCATGATCTGAAAGATGGTGAACAGGCAGAGAATTATAAAGAGATTTTCCGGCGCAGAAGAGGGGAACTGAAGGAGATTATTGACAACTGCAGGAAGCAGGGGTTAAAGCCGGTTTTACTGCTTCCACCGCTGAGTGGTAAATTAAGGGAGCAGATTTCCGATACATTTATTGAGAAATTTGTTTATGATAATGTTCATTCCGTGCTGGATGGTGATGTGTTGCTTCTGGATTATATCGACGATCCGCGCTTTAAAAGCGAATCATATTATACGAACGGGTTATTTCTGACTCAGCCAATATGCAGAGAATTTACGAAGATAGTTTGGGAGGACATAAATAATCTTTTACGTTAAGTTATGGTAATAAGAAATGTTTAATGATATTGTGTAAAATCTAATGAAATAAGATGATGAAAACTATGGGTTAAAATGTAAACCGGAAAGGAATGCCATGGAATTAAAGGAACTACGCGGCAGGTCGATTGCCTTTGGAACCAATATTACATTGCCGCTGCTTTTTCATAACGGAGCAGTTCCATTTGCCAAAACATTTTTGCGGCGTATAAAATTGCATATGAAAAAAGAATCTAAAGCAGATTGGGGAAAGACAGCGACGCTGAAAGCAACGGATAATCTGATTCCCTGTGTCAGACAAGCTGTTAAAAGTGAAATTTGCGTTTTCGATTGTTCGAGAGCTTACGGAGGTGCAGAACAAAGGCTTGCGAGAGCATTGAGGGATATCCCGCGGGAAAAATGTTTTATTATTACGAAAATTGATGATCAGTCCCAGTTTTTAGGGAAAGTCGAAGAATGTTTTGAGAAAAGTCTTAAACAATTGAATACTGATTATGTTGATCTGTTGCTTTTGCACTGGCCAGTTGATTATCCGAAGCAGGAGGATGAACGCTTTAATGATTCTGTTCCGGTCTTTGCGAGAAGTTGGAAAACTATGGAAAAGATTTACAGAAGCGGTCGTGCCAAAGCAATTGGTGTGGCTAATTTTAATATTGTCCATCTGGAACTTCTAAAAAAATACGCAGATGTTATGCCAATGGCGGATGAATTTGAATGTCATCCATTATGCATTAGAAAAGATCTCAATGAGTACTGCAGCAAACATAATATTCAGGTTTTTGCTTATGCTAGTCTTTGCTCTATGGATCGCAGACTGCTCAATGAAAATATGAAAAAGATTGCTGCGGCACACGATAAAACGATTGCCCAGATTATTTTAAGATGGCATATGCAGCGGGGAAGGATTCCGATCTTTGGTACGAGCAGGCCTGAAAGGATTAGCGAATATGCCAATCTTACGGACTTTTCCCTTACGGACAGTGAGCTTGCTGAGATCGACAGCCAGAATATCAATTATCGTGCTTTTCCGGATTCAGAACACTGTGATTTTACGAAAGACATTTGGCTTGGCTGGGAAAAATATAAAAATTGGTGTCCGTAAATATTTTAAATGTTAGTGCTAAATAATGGATAGTATGTATTTTTACTTTTATGTATCTGAGACAGGTAAGTAAGGAGTAGAAAATGAGAGAAAAGGATATTCAACCCATCATCCAAAAGGCGGTCCTGATCCGAACAGTAGAGCAAAAGCTCCTGGAGTTGTTCAGTGAAGGAAAACTCTTCGGGACGGTTCACACCTGTATTGGTGAGGAACTGACGGGAGCTGTCTTGGCGGAATTTTTAACTCCCAAGGATTATGTATTCAGCAATCATCGCTGTCATGGACATTTTATTTCTATGACAGATCAGGTGGAAGCCCTGATCGCGGAGATCATGGGGAAGGAAACCGGCGTCTGCGGAGGGTGGGGCGGCTCTCAGCACCTTTGCCATGGGCGCTTCTTTTCCAATGGGATTCAGGGCGGTTTTGTGCCTATCACAGCAGGTCTGGCGTTATCGGAAGAGCTTAAGGGAACCCGAAATATTGCTGCCTGCTTTATCGGAGAGGGGACTCTTGGGGAGGGTGCGGTCTATGAAAGTGCGAATCTGATGTCCAAATGGAACCTTCCTGCACTTGTGATCATTGAGAACAATCGGTTTTCCCAGAGTACTCCGCAGGAGAAGACCATAGCGGGAGATATCCCTGCGCGTTTTTCAGCCTTCGGGATCCGGACCTTTGAGACGGATACCTGGAACCTGGAAGGACTTTATGACACACTGGAGGAGGCGGTAAGGTATGTGCGGACCGGGCGCAGACCGGCGGCTGTCCGTATCCAGACCGACCGTCTGATGGCTCATTCTAAGGGGGACGATGACCGGCCCAAAGAACTGATCGAATCTTATTATAAACGCGATATCCTGACTATGTTTTCCAGGGAAGAACCGGAAAAATATGCTTCGTATGCCGCTGAGGCGAAAGCGAGAGTGGATGCCGCTGTGGAGGCTGCTGAGGCCGCGGCGATGGCAAAGGCTCCGGAGTTTTTGGAGGTTCATTCTCGCCCGGTATCCTGGCGTCCTCTTCAGATCACGGAAAAGAAACGTGTGAACGAGATCATCCGGGAATGCTTTACGGACAGTATGGAAAAGGACAGCCGGATCGTCATGATTGGGGAAGATATCCTTGATCCTTATGGAGGCGCGTTTAAGGTGACGAAAGGGCTTTCTACGGCATATCCGGATCGTGTCAAAGGAACATCCATCAGTGAGTATGCCCTGACGGGCATTGGCAATGGGCTGTCCCTGGGCGGGCTGTTTCCGGTATGTGAGATTATGTTCGGGGATTTCATGACTCTCACGATGGATCAGATCCTGAATCATGCGGCCAAATTTCCGTTTATGTACAATCATCAGGTGAAAAATCCGATCATTATCCGCACCCCCATGGGTGGCGGGAGAGGGTATGGGCCGACACACAGTCAGTCCATTGAGAAACATTTCCTGGGCATTCCGCAGACACTGGTGCTGGCTCTGAACCGGAGGGTGAACCCCGCCGAGGTCTATCGTGCATTGTTTGCTTCCCTGGATCGGCCTGCAATGGTTTTTGAGAATAAAACTCTTTACGCGAAACGGCTGAAAAGCGAGACAGGGGAAGGCTTTACGGCTGAGATCAGTGACGAGATCTATCCTACGGTGAGGATTAGGCCGGACGGAGAACCGGACATTACGATTCTATGTTACGGTGGAATGCTGGATGTCGCCGAGGACGCGCAGGAAAAGCTCTTTGATGAGTACGATATCATTGCCGAGGTTATATGCCCGACGCTGCTTTATCCCTTTCATGTGGAAACAGTGACTGATTCGGTGAGGAGATCCGGGCGCCTCCTGATTGTGGAAGAAGGGAACAGCTTTGCCGCGTGGGGGAGCGAGGCAGTGACGGAAGTAATGGAAGCGGCGCCTGGGGCGCTGAAAGCTGTCCGCCGCCTGGGTATGTTCGAATGCCCGATTCCATGCTGCGGCCCGCTGGAAAAGCAGCTTCTTCCCAATGTGGGCAGCCTGATAGAGGCGGCAAGGAGGATGATCTGATATGGATGATTTTGTAAAGATTCTGGCACCTACGAATAATGTAAATGATACCAGTGTTGTGATCTTCCAGCTTTTGGCGGAGGACGGAGCGGAGGTGAAAAAAGGACAGGCTGTCCTTGCTGTAGAGACCAGCAAGGCGACCGCAGATATCGAATCCCCTGCGGATGGATATATAAAATTTATGGTGGGGATAGGCGATGAAGTTCCCAATGGGAGCCTGCTTGCCGTGGTCGCCCCAAAGGAGGATTTGCTGGAGAGTTTTCATCCTGAGACAAAACCTGATAAGGCCCCGGCTGCTGACAGAAAGCGTCAGGCGGCAGCGATCCAGCAGTTGTCGGAGGATGTGACTTCTTTTGGAATCTTTGACCAGCCGGTAACTCTTGGCGAGATTTATGTGAAAAATGGAGAATCCACTGAAAGAGATACGATTCTCTGCAGGATCCGGAAGGGGAACCATACGGAAACAGTTCCCGCACCGGAGGCCGGTTATGTACATTGGGAGATGGAACCGTACATGCCAGTGAAGGCCGGACAAGCGTTGGGTTCAATAAGTGGAAGTCCGTCGGTATGTGCTGGAGAAAAAACAATCCCTGTCAGATATGGCTCCCTGCGGGTCTCAAGGGAGGCGCAGAGGATCCTTGATGATCGTAAGCTTACAGCTGCGGCGCTTGGTCTGACTGGTCTGGTAACGGCGGAGATGGTTCGGGAAAGGCTGGAACCGGCCAGAGACAGTGGAAAAGAAATTCTGGTTTCGAAAAAGGCGGCAGCGTCCCTTCCGGCTTTTCATTCCTCAGATGGCAGGTACGAGAGCATAAGTAAAGCAAAACGCAGCGAGGCGGTATTTCTGTCAGAGGCGAACAGGGATGCGGTAGTAAGCCAGGTTTCCGTCCTTGTGCCTACGCAGGGGATTTTTACAGCGTGCGCGAAGGATCCGGAATTGGCGGGCAGATTCTCGTCTGTTATCATATTTGAAACCGGCAGGCTGCTTCGGAATTACCGAAACATGCTTTCTTTCTATGAGGATGGACGGCTGTTTGTTTATGGCCATATCAATATCGGTTATGCTCTTTCTATCGGCGACGGGCTGAAGGTTCCGGTGTTCAGGGATGCTGACCGGAAGGATCTGGAGAGCATTATGGCGGAGAAGGAGCGGTTTATAGAGAAATATCTTTCTCATGCGCTGACTCCGGAGGATCTTGGAGGAGGGACATTTACCATTACAGATCTGTCTTCCACGGGCTGCTATATGTTCAGCCCTGTCCTGAATCTCGGTCAGTCGGCTATCCTTGGTGTGGGCGGGGAAAATCCCGGGAAGACAGATTATCCTCTGGTCCTGGCGTTTGACCACAGGGTAACCGACGGGGCGACAGCCACGGAGTTTCTCTGCAGGCTGAAAGAACGTCTGATCGCTCATGAAAACGTCCTTCTGGGAAGGCAGGAGAAAAAAGAAGAAAAGAGTGCTTCACATTCTATAATAGAAAAGGCCGAGAGGGAAAAGCTTGTCTGTGATTCCTGCTTTCGGACGGCAGAAGAGCTGGAAGAGTGGGGCCTGAATCTTGTAAAAACAGTAGACAGATACGGGGAGGAGAAACATATCTGCTCCCTCTGCTTAGCGGGGTATTGATGTGAACAAAGAAGAAGAGATTAAGAGGCTGCTTTCCGATACGCTGAAAGTTCGTATGTCCGATATAGGAAATGCCTTCCCGCTAAGAACGGGAAAGCTGAAGACATCGGCGGGTTCCGTGATCATCAGCAACATTGTCAGGAAAGTCTGCGGGGTGAAAGTGGACTGCAGGAAAGTATCCACATTCGGGGAACTAATGTCCCTGATCCATGGAGAACCAGAGGAGCCGGAGAAAGAATCTTCCGTGACGGCAGAAGAGGAAAGAGCGCGGGATAAAAGCATGATTTCGCCTGCGGTTGTTCCCGCTGGCAGGATTGTCTGCGGGATCGATATTCAGGAGATCGATATTTTCCCGGAAGCTGACGATTATTGGACAGAGAGCTTTTATGCGGAGAATTTTACAAAGGATGAGATCGCTTACTGTGTGACTGCAGCCTCGCCTCGCCATAGTTTTGCCGCTCGGTGGTGTGTGAAGGAAGCTCTCCATAAATGCGGGCCGGAATATTATGGGCTGCCATTTTCCGATATTCAGGTAGTGAAACAGAGAAGTGGAGCAGTCTCCTTGGAAGTTCTGGAAAACGGTTCCTGGATGGCGTTGCCGCTCTCCTGCAGCCTCAGCCATGCGGACTGTTATGCGGCAGGAATGGTAACGGGTTTTAGCAGTAAGGGGAGGGTTGACGATGACGGGGTATGATTATGACATCTTTATCATTGGCGGCGGCCCGGGAGGGTATGTGGCCGGGTCCTATGCGGCTCAGTTTGGGAAGAAAGCGGCAGTTATAGAGAAGGAAGCTCCTGGGGGATGCTGCCTCAATACCGGCTGTATTCCAACAAAAATCATTCTGGAGGCCGCGTCCAGATATGTCCGGGCAGCTGACAGCGGGAATTACGGGATACAGGCGGAGAAGGTGTCCTTTTCCTGGGCAGAACTGAAGAAGCATTCTGAGAAGGTCAGGACGGAGCTGCGAAGCAGCGTGTCCGGACTGCTCCGGTCGAGAAAGTGCGATCTGATCCATGGAAAAGCGATGCTGTCCGACGAACATACGGTTGCAGTGGGAGATAAAAATTTTACAGCAGATACCATAATCCTTGCCACAGGGACGCAGCCATCCATTCCTGTAAGGTTTGCAGGGCTTCGTCATTTTCTCACGACTGATTCGTTCTGGGATGTGGAAAAGCAACCTGAATCTGTGGCGATTGTGGGCGGAGGAGTGGCCGGCTGCGAGATCGCTTCCGCGCTTTGCCGGCTTGGAACCAGGGTTACCATTATCGAACAGATGCCGGAAATCCT
>CANQUH010000204.1 GCA_947626965.1 uncultured Lachnospiraceae bacterium | reverse complement strand
ATCTTCGAGGACCCGGACTACAAGACCTTATACGGTGATGTGATCGAGCTGAAGATGGACGGAAGCAGCGAGCTCTCCGTGGAGATCCCGGTAACGCTGGGCCAGAACGTAGGAGACAGCAGGACCTACTACGTAACCGAGACAGACCGGAACGGCGTGCCGGTGGCGGGCGCCGCGGGCTTCAAATATGAGGTATCCGTAGACAAGACAAGTGTAACCATGTCGGGCGAACATGATGAAGAGACCGTCGTGATCACGAACGAGAAGACGACGGAGCCGGACGAGGGAGAGCTCTCCGTGACGAAGAACCTGATGCGGTTCTCCGGGGAAGCCCTGAAGACGCCGGACGGAACCTTCTACGTGGCGCTGTTCGCGGACGAAGCGCGGACGAGACGGGTATCGGATGTGATGCCGATGCGGTTCGTGAATGCCTCCAGCCAGACAGTGACCTTCGAGGGCCTGCCGCTTGGAACCGAGTACTACGTGAGCGAGACAGACGAGAAAGGAAACCCGGTTGACAGCGGAACCATCGGAGAGGAAGGCGAATTCTCGGCAGTCTTCCCGGATGGAAACAGGAAGAAGCTGACGGTGAAAGCGCCGGAGAAGGCGGTAACGTTTGAGAACGTGTTCCGCGACACGCCGCCGGAATACTACGTGGAAGGCGAGCTGACGATCACGAAGCGCGTATTCCGCAACGGGGCCCTTTCCGGAACGGGCGAAACCTTCTACGCAGGCATCTTCGAAGATCCGGAATACAGGACGAGGTACGGAGACGTGATCGAGCTGGAGATGGACGGGAACAGCGAGCTGTCTGTGACGGTGCCGGTCTACATCGGGCAGAACCCGGACGACAACAAAACCTACTACGTAACCGAGACAGACGCGGACGGCGTGCCGGTGGCAGGAAGCGCGAGCTTCGCATACACGGTATCCGTAGACAAGACGAGCGTGACGCTTTCCGGAGACCACTCCGAGGAAGCGGTGGTAATTACGAACGCGCGGACGGAGCCGCCCGGAGAGCCGGTGATCCCGGAGAACCCGGACAATCCGGAGAATCCGAACAGCCCGGAGAATCCGGATACGCCGCCGACACAGAACAGCGTGCGGACAGGAGACGAGACGCCGCTGGGCCTGTACCTTGGAATCTTCGCGGGATCGGCTGTGGTGATCCTCGGACTGTTGATATTCTTTGTGAGAAGACGCAGGAAGACGCGGTAAGGGAGGTGTGGCATGATGCGATTTATAAAAGATAAGGATGCCGCGGGGCGTCAGCCTGAGGGGAAAAAGAGCAGGAGGGGCCGCCTCCTGCGCGGGATCCCGGGCCTGAGCCTGCTGCTGACATTTGCGCTGGTCCTGGCGGCGGGAGTGCCGCCTGTGCGGACCTACACACAGGAGCGATGGTACGGAGAACAGAATAACATGACATTGTTCGATGTTGTCTCTAACGAGGAACCTGGTCCACCCGTGGGAGGAGAGTCCGCTGAGCTTTCTGATTTTTTTGATGATGAAAACAGCTGGATTGCGGATTCCGATGGCAATAAACTGGCAGGGGGCGCCCTTTATGTAGGGGAAAGCTATACGATTCATCTGAGCTTTACGGAAAAGGACGTGCAGGGTCTGCAGTTTGATACAAGCACTGGGAAACTGACCTATCATCTCCCGGATGCCTTCAAAGTCAATGATCATGAGAAGCATGACCTGACGATTCAGATTGATGGGAAAGATGTCACTATCGGCACCTATTCGGTCAGTGAGGACGGTACAATTACCGTAGAACTTACCAATGAAGGAAAGGAAAGACTGAAGGGTGTCTATAAAGCGAATATCAACTTTAATATAACTGCCGAGGCACAGAGCACTGAAGGAGACGGCAGCGGCATGGTCAAATTTGACGGTGCAGGTGAGGCTTTTAATTTCAAGGTGACGGAGCAGCCCTGTGTCAGCGTGGAGAAACAGAGTAAATATATACAGAATGAAGGGGCAACGGGAGGAAGCCTGGAGTACACCGTGAAGACCACTGTGAAGAAGGGTCCGGTTCACCAAGTGGAGGTTACAGACGTACTTACGCCGCCCCAGACTGACTCGCTTAGGCTGGATGGCGAGGCCAGTGACGTGAAGGTCATGGTTAAAAAAGCTGACGGCACGGAGACTGAGTTGGGTTCTGACGACTATGAATTAGTAAAGGTGGACGCTGATCCCAAGAATCCCGACGACAAGGCTTTTATGGTTCGGCTCGATAAGAGTGTGGAGCTGAATGAGGGCGACGAGCTGTACGTCACTTATAAATACGATGTGGAATATGTACCGGGTTCTGTCAATCAGTTCTGGGGCAACGTGCTGAATACGGCCACCGTCACAGGTATGATGTCGGTGGAAGATCCCGCAGATCCATTGAAAAAGGAAGAGGTTCCCTTTAAACAAGAGAGCAGCAGCAACGTGGAGATTGTGGTAACGCCCCCTGGTGATGGCATAATATGCAAAACCCAGGAATATTCAGAGAGCAGTAAGACGCTGCACTATACCCTTTACACGGTGGTGCCGGCAGGCGAGTGGGCCCCGCTTTTTATCCAGGATGATATGGTTGTGAAGTATAACGGCGAGCGGTGGTATATCCCGGAGTTCAAGGATGGGGGCAGGGTTAATAATCTGGAGGTCAGTGTCGTGGACGCGACGGGGCCGGATAAAAAATTCAGCTGGAGTGAGGATCCCGGTGATCCCGGCAATATCAAAGATCTTGAGAAATTAAAAGGAGAAGCGAAAGAACTAGAATCCGGCTATAAGTTGGGTGGCAGCCTGGATGGTTATAACTCCGAGAATATGGATCAGTATGTCTACAGGTATGGAAATGAAATCCTGAATATTATTTTCGGCTATAAGGAAGGGGATGAACATGGGGCATGGGGGCATTGGACCATTAGTGATCGTGACCGGCTGATCATCACGGAGTACGACTTAGATATGTCTGGCAACTTCGGGGAAACGATAACACTTACGGGGTTGGATCATAGAGGGACAACTATAGAAGTGGATCCGGATGTTGTATTGCGGGCGGGCATCACGAACACTGTCAACTTGCGCTTTAGCGGCTATTATCCCGGGTATGTGGTATTTTTCAACAATGTGGAGGCGATGAACAAGGCCGGCGAGCTGAACAAGAACACCAACACCATTGATTACACTGTTACCATAAATACGACAGACAGCACTGTCCGGGGTTATTTTAATGACGTGTTTAACAACATCTATGATGTCGATTGGAATTTTAACAGAAGTATACAGGCAATGTTTTACGACGTGCTGCCTGACGGCTGGGAATATGAAAAGGGTACTCTGTACGCGACTGCGTACGATAAGTGGGACAAAGAGCCTCGTACTTATAAGTTTGATGAATCCAAGTATAATTATAACCCAGCGGGAAGGGTGGAGATCGATGGGGAGATGAAAAACGTGATCCAGGCGCCGTTCTTTTGTTTCTGGGATAGTGATCCTACTCATAAGAACCATGAGCTGATCAATGAGTTTGGTGGTGATAATCTGGTAAAGATCACCTTCACCTACACTCTGAAAGCTACTCCAGAGTGGATTGATAAGCATGCCACAAAAGATGGTGTCAAGACTGAGATTGTTAACAAGGCCACAATTAAGGACAAAGATAATGAACACTGGGATGCGGAGGCGACAATCCCATATCTGCCGGCCCGTCTGACCAAGGCAGCGGAGCAGGTAACGGATGGCAGCAATCGGCTGAAGTTTACCCTGCAGGTCAACCCAAATAGCGTCCCATTTGCCCAGAAGGGCCCGGATGGTAAGGATATGGAACCGCAGGAGTATTTGATCGTGACAGATATCAGCAAAAATCTGCAGATCCAGAACGGCACCATTGTGGTGACGAATGCGAATACTGGTGAAGAACTGACGACGGAGGGAAAATATTATACAAAGAAAGACCTTGAAGCAATGGAGAGCTGGCCGAAGGATCAGTGGGGATGGTTCCAGCCAGATGAATCAGAGGGAGAAGGCCAGTTCAGTCTCATAGTTCCAAATGGAGTGCATCTGACGGTCACATATGAGGCTCTGATCATGGAAATGGGGAATAATGTAGAAACCTCTAACGAAGCCAAAATAGAAGGCGTGGAAATGAGTGATGCCAAATATAAAGATTCTCTGAACGTAACGAATATCGAGGGCGGCGGCTCAGCAGGCACTTACAAGATGACTTTGCAGAAAGTCAGCAAGGACGATAAAAATCAAAAGCTGGCAGGTGCGGAGTTCAAACTCTATATGGTGCTGAAGGAAGGAGTTTCGTCCGAACAAGCTGTTGAGAAAATGATAAACGGAACAACATATAGATGTTCTGAATGTTTCCCGGGAGAGGGGTTGACATTCACAACCGATGAGAACGGCGAGTGTTTAATTGAAACAAGTGATACGTGTCCTCTGGGTCCTGGCACTTATTATATTCTGGAAGAGACAAAGGCGCCGGAAGGCTATGCGCTACCGGAAGAGGATGATCGTTATGTAATCTTCTATTACAACGATGTTAAGCCTGAGAAGGATATCTATCCCGACACGAAACTTGTCATTCCAGGCAGCGACAATTCCCTGGAGGTGCCCAATGAACCCCTCACCTACGAGCTTCCCGAAACCGGCGGCTCCGGCACGTCAGCGATGATCTTTACCGGCGCTCTGCTGATTCTGGCGGGCGGGGCGGTCCTGTTCAGGAAGAGACGTGCGGCCTGAGAAAACGGATGCACGCGGAGTGTCTGCCGGGGGCTGAAAACGTAAATCAAATAAGGCTGTCAGAAACAGACAGTATCAAACAGGGCAGGCGGGATCCTTTCGGGTCCCGCCTGCCCTTGAACCTTTAGTGCGCCCGGCGGCGCATGTTTCTAACGGGTGAAAGTCCCGAATCCGCCCGGTAGTGGGAAGGATGCCAGCTGTCCCTGCAATTTCCGGAGTTCTTCCTGTAACTGGGCAAGCTTCTGTTCAGCAGTGTCTGCGCGGTTTTTTTCTGTGTCCGCGCGGTTCTTCTCCCGCAGCGTGTTGTTTTTCTCGCTCTCGATTCCCCGCTCAATTCCCTGCTTTATTCCATCCTGAAATCCATCATTGTAGCTGTCTTCTTTCTCGATCTTCAGGTGTCGTTCCGCATCATATTCCCAAAAGCTCATTGCTGCTACCTCCGCTTAATTGTTCCCAGCCAGTTGCCCACGCAGAATCCGGAGTTCTTCCTGTAACTGGGCAAGTTTCTGTTCAGCAGCGTCTGCGCGGCTTTTCTCTGTGTCCGCGCGGTTCCTCTCCCGCAGCGTGTTGTTTTTCTCGCTCTCGATTCCCCGTTCAATTCCCTGTTTTATTCCATCCTGAAATCCGTCATTGTAGCTGTCTTCCTTCTCGATCTTCAGGTGCCGTTCCGCATCGTATTCCCAAAAGCTCATCGCCACTACCTCCGCCCGGTTTTTCATCAGAATATCTCGCAGGATTCCTTTCCGAATACATTCGTCCACTGCAGCATTCACTGCCTCCAGCTTCTCTTTTTCCGTTGTCTTCCCTTTCATGTGCCTCCGCATGCAGGCGACAAAATGCGCATATTCCCCAAGCATTCTGCATTTTTCCATCAGCTCCCGGTTCTTCCCGTAGTTGATGTTCAGCACCAGGGCGGTACACTCCAGTGCAGGCGCCCCGGGTGCGGCCAGGGAGGACAGGAGCGTGCTTCTGCCGCTGGTTTCCTGATCTTCCGGGAGCAGAAATGCGTCCGACAGCTTCATTTCCCATTTCTCGCGGCGTTTTTCTTCTCCATTGTAGAAGACGATGTACTGAGGGACCGGCAGCGGGATCACTTTCCTTCGGTGCGGGTCGTATCCGTTCGCCTTTACATACGCGCGGTACATTGCCGCAAAATACTGAAGGCCCCGCAGGGGCATGTTATAGCAGAGGGTGCTCTGGTGTTCGTACAGCCCGAGCTGGGTATGGAGCAGGAAGCCGGCGTCGTTCCTGATTCCCATGTACACCGCATCTTCCAGCGTATAAATGATGAGATCCGCCGGATTATCATAATCGGTGCCGCTGATGGCATTGTAGAGGCTGAGAAGGTTTTCCCTTTCGCGGAAGACGATGCGGAAGATTCCATCCTTAAAACAGCGGTTTAAGTCCGGTATGGTCTGACCGCTGTCGTCTGCCTCATCCCGCGCTGTCGTGCTGTCATGTTCCGGATCATCCTTCGAAAGGATGGATGGTTCCTGAGTATCCTTCGGAAAGGCAAGCGGTTTTTGAGTATCTTCCGAAAAGGTGGATGGTTCTTGAACATCCTCCGAAAAGGCAGACGGTTTTAAAGTGCCTTCTGAAAGATCCGTTTCCTGTGCGGCCTGGTCTGCCGGATCGGATCCTGGATATCCTGTCTGTTTTTGATTTAATTTGTTTTGGTTCAATAATTGTTCCTCCTTATTGTAGCAGTATTGACGTGTGATTACAAGTATGTTGTGAAAGAAAATCGGATAATCTTCGTGAAATGCAATATAAGATTCAACAGATAATAAGATAATATATAATTAATGATTGATAAGTTTATTTGATGATCATCAGATGTATCATAGCATATATTTACACCCGTGTCTACATCGAATTTGATTTTTTTAATATTAAAAAGTTATATTTCCGCAGTTTATTCTTTCGTCAGCCTTCGCTGCGTACAGTTTTCTCCAGCCGCGGAATCCCCGGACAGGTACCGCGGATTTATCCTCTGGTCACATTTTTTTTGAAAATCGCAAAAAATCTTCACTGAAATGACCAGTATATGACCGGCGGCGTGTATAA
>CANQUH010000203.1 GCA_947626965.1 uncultured Lachnospiraceae bacterium | reverse complement strand
GGCACGTTCCACGCTGTCTTTTTCGGAATTCTCAAACATGCCTATCATTATACAGCCGCCAATATTCTCCGGGAGGAACAGAAATACCGGATTCTCACAGAACTGATTCGGGAGCACAAAATTTCCACAGAAGATGAAAAGCAGCTTTTGTCTGACTTGATTGCGGAAATCAGCACAATCAAAAATGAGCGGATTGATCTGAATCATTACTATTCCAGCACCTGCCCGGAGGAGGTCTTTCGGGATATTTTCAGAAAATATGAAGCGGTACACAGAGAACAGGGACTGATCGATTTTGACGACATGCTCACCTACAGCTATGAACTGCTGAAGGCGCGCCCTGATATTCTGGCCGGATGGCAGAAGCGTTTTCAGTATATCCTCGTGGACGAGTTTCAGGATATCAACGCACTGCAGTATGAGATTGTCCGGATGCTGGCAGCTCCGAAGGACAATCTGTTTATCGTGGGAGACGACGATCAGTCGATTTATCGTTTCCGCGGTGCCAAACCTGAGATCATGCTGAATTTTCCAAAAGACTATCCGCATGCCGAGGTAATCGAACTTGACTGTAACTTCCGCTGTACGCCGTCGATTTTAAACAGCGCGCTGTACGTTATTGAAAGCAACACGCACCGTTTCGAAAAAAAGCTGCATGCGGTCCGCCCCGACGGGCTGCCTGTCGATATACAGGAATTCCGTGATCAGGAGCATGAAATACTGTATCTGCTCAAATGTATCCGGGATGGAATTGAGCAGGGAAGGAGCGGCTCAGACTTCGCAATTCTGTTTCGCACAAACCAGGCGGCAAGACCGTTTGCGGAGCGGCTTCTGGAATTTAATCTCCCGTTTGCAATGCGCGATGCTCTTCCGAACATTTACGAACACTGGATTGCCCGGGATCTTTTTGCCTATCTTCACCTTGCGCTGGTGCGGACTGACCGGAAAGAATTTCTTCAGGTGATGAACCGGCCGAAGCGGTATATCGCGAGGGACTGTATCGACTCCCCGGTTGTATCATTTGAGACGCTTCGAACGTATCATGAGGGAAAAGACTGGATGGTTGACCGGATCGACCGGATGGAAACGGATCTCAGGATTTTGCGGGGGATGAAGCCCTACGCGGCGGTCAATTATATCCGGTTTGGCATAGGATATGAAGAGTTTCTGAAAGAATATGCGGCCCAGCGGAAAATGAAAGAGGAAGATCTGATCGACATCCTCAATGAAATTCAGGACGGAGCAAAACCGTTTGACTCTGTAGAAGAGTGGTTTTCCCATATCGAGGAATACAAAAAAGCACTTGAGGAAAAAGGACGTCAGCAGGAAGCCTCAGAAGATGCCGTTACGCTCGCGACTTTGCACAGCTCCAAAGGACTGGAATTTGAGGAAGTGTTTCTCACCGATGTGAATGAGGGCATCATACCGCATAAAAAAGCAGTGCTGGAAGCGGATATCGAGGAGGAGAGAAGACTGTTTTACGTGGGGATGACCCGTGCAAAGCAGCGTCTCCATCTGTTCTATGTCAGAGAGAGGTACGGAAGTGCGATGGAGCGGTCAGAATTTCTGGACGGACTTGTCCAGAATTGAGTGAATCCGAGCAGGAGGCGGTTTTTCCCTCCTGCCCGCCGCGCGGCCCGCATGCTGCGCCAGCAGCTGATTCCATGTGCGGGCCTGCGATCGAGTAGGAGGCGGCTTTCCCTCCTGCTCGTCCGCGCGGCCCGGGTGTTGTGCCAACAGCAATTTTCCCTGCCCGGGCCTGTGCATAAAACGAAACGGGAACTGCCACAGAACAGATGATATGCTCAGCTGTCCTGTACAGTCCCCGTTTATCCCACAGCAAACGGCATTCTGTGAGATAAAATGCTCTCCGTGAATCAGAAACGGATCAGTTTTCCTCTTCTTCCTCATCCGCGGGCACAAGCTCGTCATATTCAAGCGAATCGAGCCATTCATCAAAACCTTCGGCGGCTGCCTCATATTCTTCATCATCCTCAATATTGTCGAGGACAGGCACGCCATTCTCGACAGCGTAGCGGTAAATAAACACCTCGCCGTCATCATTCTGGCCGTTCTCGTCCAGCGGAAGAAGCGCTATATATTCATGTCCAGCTGCTTTGAATACTGTGAGGATTGAACACTCCAGTGTCTCATCGTTATCAAGCGTCAAAGTGATCGTCGCACCCTGGCTGCAGCCCTCAGATCCACAGCTTGCGCAGTCTCCGTTGCAGTTTTCTAAATCGCTCATTTGTATCCCCTCTCTTAAAAATATTCTGGTATCAATTTATCAAAAAAACAGATGTTTTGCAAGAAGATTTTATTCTCCTGTTTTACAAAATTTCAAGAAATAAGTGGGAAATTACAGAAATTAATGCTATAATGAGCGCATAACAGGGAGGGATGTGCTATGCGGTTGGTTTCATGGAATGTAAACGGGCTCCGCGCATGTGTGCAGAAGGGGTTTATGGAGTATTTCCGGCAGGCGGATGCGGACATTTTCTGTATCCAGGAAAGCAAGCTTCAGGAAGGCCAGATTTCACTTGAGATGCCCGGATATTTTCAGTACTGGAATTATGCAGAAAAGAAAGGGTATTCCGGCACGGCTGTGTTTACAAAGACAGAACCTTTGTCTGTTTCCCGCGGCATCGGGATGGAAGAGCACGACCAGGAAGGACGTGTCATCACGCTGGAATATGCTGATTTTTATCTTGTCACGGTCTATACGCCGAATTCCCAGGATGGTCTGGCACGGCTTGACTACCGGATGACCTGGGAGGATGCTTTTTTCGCTTATCTGAAGCATCTGGAGGAAAAAAAGCCGGTTATTTTCTGCGGGGATCTGAATGTGGCCCACAGAGAGATCGATCTGAAAAATCCGAAAACCAACAGAAAAAATGCGGGTTTTACGGATGAGGAACGCGCGAAATTCACCCGTCTTACCGAGAACGGATTTATTGACACCTTCCGGTATTTTTATCCGGATCAGGAGGGGATTTACAGCTGGTGGTCCTACCGCTTCAGAGCAAGAGAGAAGAACGCCGGATGGCGCATTGATTATTTTTGTGTGTCCGAATGTCTGAAGGACCGGCTCGTGGATGCCAGGATCCACACAGAAGTTTTTGGTTCGGATCACTGCCCGGTGGAACTGGAGATTCATTGATCATGTGTTTTATAAACAGCAGCTCTGTGCAACACTGTGAGCGGAAGGGAGGAAAATTTGCAGAGCAAAGACAGGTACCTGAACTTAAACGCGGTAAAATACAGTACATCAGAAGGAACGGGAAGGAAACCTGGAGTATACATAGAGAATAATGAGATCAGTTTTGTACACAAATGCGGAAAAGAAAAGACGGTTCTGCTTCTTTATCGGAAGGGGGAAAAACAGCCTGCGTGTGAGATTCCTTTTCCGGTCCCTTCCATTTTGGGAGGAATGTCGGTCATAAAGATAAAACTGCCCGCAGGAGGCGGGTATGAATATAATTTCAGAACCGGTGATCAGATAATTACAGACAAATATGCGCGTCAGATCAGAGGACGTGAAATTTTCGGAAAAACTGCGGAGGATCCGCATGATGTCCGCGGAGTGATTCTTCAGAAGAAATATGACTGGAAAGGAGATGTCCTGCCTGCGCTTCCATATGAAGACGCAGTCATGTATCAGCTTCATGTCCGCGGTTATACGATGCAGAAAAATTCAGGTGTACGGCATAAGGGGACATTTCGCGGGATTCTGGAAAAGATTCCTTATCTGAAAGAGCTCGGCGTCAATCAGCTCCGTCTTATGCCGGCCTACGAGTTCGAGGAGCGGATCCGGCCGGTCTCCCAGGAAATACCCGGCTGGGCGAAACCTCCCATGTCCTTGCAGATGGGAACCCCTGATGTCGGAAAAATGGCGGAGATCAAGGCTGCACAATCTTCTTCATATGGGCAGACGGAAAATACTGCAGCAAAAACATCTGAAAATATCAGCAGAAATACAGAGATGTATCCGGAAAAAGCGGAATCGTCAGAACAGAACAAAGAGGCCTGCCGCGTCAACTTCTGGGGCTACACAGGCGGTTATTACTTTGCGCCAAAGGCTTCCTATGCGTCCGACCCGGAACAGGCGGTCTTCGAATTCAAAGACCTGGTGCGTGCCTGTCATCGGGAAAAGATTGAGATCATCATGGAATTCTTTTTCAATGACGAGATGGACTTTGAGACGATCTCAGACTGTCTGAAATTCTGGGCGGAAGAATACCATATCGACGGATTCGCCGTGATCGCAAGGGACAGTGTGATATCAGAGCTCGGGCGCCTTCCGCTGTTTGCGGACCGCAAACTGATCGGTACCTGGTTCAGTCAGGATACGCTCGGTCACCGGCGCAATAAAAAAGAGAAAATGCTCGCAGAATCAAATGACGGCTTCCGGGACGACTGCCGCAGATTTTTGAAAGGAGATAACGGTTGTCTTGGAAATTTCTCCGGCAGAATCCGGCAGAACCCGGCGGATCACGCCGTCGTCAATTATATGACTCATCATGATGGATTTACGATGATGGATCTGGTTTCCTACGACTATAAACACAATGAAGACAACGGGGAGATGGGAAGAGATGGCTCTGACCATAACCTGAGCTGGAACTGCGGCGCTGAAGGCCCGACGAAGAAAAAAGATATTCTGCAGCTCCGCCTTCGCCAGAGAAAAAATGCCTTTGCCATGATGCTTTTATCGCAGGGAACGCCGATGCTGCTCGCGGGCGACGAGTTTGGAAATTCCCAGAACGGCAATAATAATCCTTACTGCCATGACAGTGAGCTGACCTGGGTTGACTGGAGCCAGAAACGCTTTGAAAACAACAGAGAACTGATTTCTTTTGTAAAGGAGCTGACGGCGTTCCGCCGGAAACATCCGATTCTGCATATGTCCTGTGAGCCGTCCTGCACCGACCTGCGCTCCTGCGGCTACCCGGATCTCTCATTTCACAGTTCAAACGCGTGGTTTGGGGCATTTGACCCTGTCAACTGCCATATCGGCTGCATGTACGACGGAAGATATGCAGGAGAGGAGTGCTTTTTGTATATCGCTTACAACATGCACTGGACGCCGCAGGAATTTGCGCTGCCGCAGCTTCCGCCCGGGATGGGATGGCGCCGGGTGATCGATACATCAGAAAAAGAAAGTTTTATTCAGGATGGTGAACAGACAAGTTATGAAAGGGAAAAAGCATTCAAGATTCCTTCGAGAACTGTTGTGGTTCTGGAGACGTGCAGGAGAGAAGTTTGCGTTTCTGCGAAAAGCTGCGTCTCTTCTGACCTGGGAGAAGATCAAAGGCCACTTTAAGACAATCACAGACCACAAACTTCTGGTCATGCGCCACTGCTTCAAAGTAGGTCTGTACAGACAGGGACTGCTCCATGATCTGTCGAAATATTCTCCTTCAGAATTTCTTCAGGGCTGCATGTATTATCAAGGCGGAACACGAAGCCCGAACAATGGGGAGCGCGAGGATAAGGGGTATTCTTACGCCTGGCTACATCACAAAGGCAGAAACCGCCATCACTTTGAATTCTGGCTGGATTATTCGCTTCATGCGGGAGACGGAAGATATCCTCTGCAAGGGGTTCAGATGCCCCGGAAATATGTGGCGGAAATGCTGATGGACCGGATCAGCGCGTCAAAAAACTATAATAAAAAATCCTACACGCAGCACGAACCACTTCAGTATTTTGAGCGCGGGAGAGGACGGTTTATGCTCCATCCGCAGACATACCGGGAACTGCATGGAATGCTTCGGATCCTCGATGAGAGAGGAGAGGAGGAACTGTTCCGCTTTGTGAAGGATTATTACCTGAAAGGGAAGAAAATCTGAGAAATAGATACGCAGAAACGTGATGGAAAACATTTTCCGAAGCCGCAAAAAACCTCAGGCAGAGGGCTCAGACCTTCCCTGAGGTTTTTTCAGGTTACACGGGATTTGCTGCGTTTTATGTATCGGTATGTCCCCCCACAATGCATTTAGTACTGCCATGGCGGCTCGCAGCGGCATTCACAGGCAAGCAGACGCACAGGCATGTCTTACAAGTATCCGCCCGCGCGCAAAATTCTGTATTGCTCGGATCAGGAAGGATATACCAGCCGCTCCTCTGAGATGTTCTCAAGCACTTCCGTCAGATATTTTCTGGCGTAATAATGCGCCATCGGAAGATTCATATCGAGATAATTTCCGCAGTCTTTGGCGCATGCGCCCGGAATTTCCCCTTCAAAGTCACGGATGAACGTGAACATTTCCTTCATAAGTCCCACAATATCCGACGATTCATAATCGCCGGCGAGCACAAGATAAAAGCCCGTGCGGCAGCCCATCGGTCCGAAATAGATGGTCTTTGGCGCGTAAACCGGATGGTTTCGCAGGAAAGTTGCTCCGAGGTGTTCGATCGTATGCACCTCGGCTGTGTTCATGACCGGCTCCTGGTTTGGCCTTGTGACGCGGATATCAAAAGTTGTGATAATTTCGCTTCCGGCCGTGTCTTTTCTTGACACATAAAGTCCCGGAAGAAGACGGATATGGTCAACGGTAAAGCTTGCTATTTTTTTCATAGGGAATCCTTTCCGCGCCGGTCTTAACCAGAAGACTGGCGCTTGTTCTGTTAAATTTATTCTTATCTTATCTCTTTTCACGCCTTCGGTCAACCGGATTTCATTTATTTATATATAACAGAATATAACAGTTGACAACTGTTATATTCTGTTATATACTGTTAGCAACAGAGGAGGCGACCTATGAAGATCATCATAACCCATTCATCCATGGTTCCCATCTACGAGCAGATCATTGA
>CANQUH010000202.1 GCA_947626965.1 uncultured Lachnospiraceae bacterium | reverse complement strand
CATGAATGACAGGAAGGAAAGGAGAACGGCCGGATGAAAGCGGAGTTTGAGATACAGATAACAACGGGATCAATGTACAGGTTTCTGATGTACCATACTTATCATGAGTTGTCCGGGATATTCAGCATTATTGCGGGGACTGTTCTGCTGGCATTGTATTTCTGGGCGCGGGGCGGCGTCAATTCATGGATCTATCTGCTTTTTTCGATTCTCTTTTTTGTGTATCAGCCATGGACGCTGTATACCGGCGCGGTGAAACAGGCGAAACTGAACCCTGTGTTTAAGAAGCCGCTTGGATATTCTGTGTCAGATGACGGGATTGTTGTGACGCAGGGAGAAGCGTCAAACGAGGCAAAATGGGAGAGCGTTCTGAAAGTGTGCGAGACGAGACAGAGCATCCTGGTCTATACGAACCCAAAGAGTGCGTTTATATGGGTGAAGTCCCAGATGGGAACGCAGGAGCCGGCGGTCAGGAAACTGATTCTTTCCCACGTCGATGCAAAGAAGGCAAAACTGGCGAAGAGTAAATAAGATAAAAATCTGGTCAGAGGTGGACGGATAATGCAGGAGATGTTTTCGGGAAAATGCGAAAAAGATAAAAGAACCGGAGAGTCGGAAAAAACGAAGGAAAACTGCAGAACTGCGGGGTCTGATCCATTAAAAGGGGACTGCGGGGCCGATATGGAACTGAATGGATTGTCAGAGAAAATTACAAAGTATGAAACATTTTCGGAGGAAGAGACGTTCCGGCTCGGAAAGAAACTTGCACACGATGCGCAGCCGGGACAGATATTTGCCCTGAACGGAGATCTCGGAGTGGGAAAGACCGTCTTTACGAAGGGAATGGCCGCGGGACTTGGAATCAGGGAGAATGTAAACAGTCCTACGTTTACGATCGTGCAGGTGTATGAGGAAGGGAGACTTCCGTTCTATCATTTTGACGTGTACCGTATCGGGGACATCGAAGAGATGGAAGAGATCGGATACGAAGATTATTTTTACGGGAACGGGATCTGTCTTGTGGAGTGGGCCGGGCTGATCCGGGAACTGCTTCCGGAGCATACAGTCTGGATCACGATCGAGAAAGATCTGGAACGGGGGTTCGATTACAGGAGGATTCTTGTGGAGCAGACGGGAGGCTGATTTATGAAGATACTTGCGCTGGACAGCTCGGGGCTGGTGGCGTCCGCGGCGATTGCCGAGGATGACACGCTGCTCGCTGAGTATACGGTGAATCACAAAAAAACACATTCGCAGACGCTGCTTCCAATGCTGGATGAGATCGTGCGGATGATCGAGCTTGATCTGAATACAATTGATGCAATTGCCGTGGCCGGTGGCCCCGGCTCTTTTACGGGCCTGCGCATCGGAGCGGCGACTGCCAAGGGACTGGGACTTGCACTTGACAAGCCGCTGGTCAATGTTCCGACGGTGGACGGGCTGGCCTACAATCTTTATGGTTCGGATAGGATTATCTGTCCGATGATGGATGCGAGAAGAAATCAGGTTTATACGGGAATTTATACCTTTGCGGGTGGGGGTTTCCAGGTAATTGTGCCGCAGATGGCGGTTTCAGTTGAGGATATTGCAGGCAGACTGAATGCGCTGGGGCGCGAGGTAATCTTTCTCGGGGATGGGGTGCCTGTTTATCGGGAGATGCTGAAGGAACTGATAACCGTTCCGTATCAGTTTGCGCCTGCACATCTGAACCGGCAGAGAGCGTCCGCGATTGCGGCGCTCGCGATGGAATATGTACGTGCCGGAAAACTGGAAACGGCGGAGGAACACCGCCCGGAATATCTGCGCATGTCGCAGGCGGAGCGTGAGCGCGCGGCCAGGCAGCAGGCCTAGAGATTTCGGAAAGGATCCGGAGCATGGAAATTATAATAGAGAAAATGGGACTGAACGATATCCCGCAGGTGGCGGAGCTGGAGCGGCAGATCTTCAGCATGCCCTGGAGTGAGAAGTCTTTTGAGACTTTCCTGCGGTCCAAAGATGTCCTGTATCTGACGGCGAAGAAGAACGAAGTACTGGCAGGCTACTGCGGTTTTTTTCAGTCATTTGACGAGGCAGATATAATGAATGTTGCGGTGCGCGAAGAGTTCCGCGGGCAGGGCATCGCCTGCCGGATGCTCAGTGAACTGATGGAACTTGGCAGGAACCGCGGAATTCTGCGTTATACACTGGAAGTGCGTGCGGGAAATGAGGCCGCGCTTCATCTTTATGAAAAGCTTGGATTTAAGAGTGTCGGCATCCGAAAAGGGTTTTACGAAAAACCGAGAGAGGATGCCGTGATTATGTGGACGGACAATAATAGGACAGATGCGAATGATTACTGCTGAATCTGGAAAAAATTTTTGATACGAGGAGGGATAGGATGCTGGATGTATGCTTGCTTGGATGCGGCGGTATGATGCCGCTTCCCGGCCGCTGGCTGACCTCTCTGATGACGAGGTTTAACGGCAGCAGTCTGCTGATCGACTGCGGAGAAGGAACCCAGATCGCAATCAAGGAAAAGGGCTGGAGCTTCAAGCCGATTGACACGATCTGCTTTACTCATTATCACGGGGATCATATCAGCGGGCTTCCAGGGCTTCTTCTCACGATGGGGAACGCCGAGCGCGAGGAACCGCTGACGCTGATTGGCCCGAAGGGGCTGGAACGTGTTGTGAATGCGCTCCGCGTCATTGCCCCGGAACTGCCGTTTCCGATCGCGTTTCAGGAGATTCAGGGGCCGGAGCAGACGTTTGTCCAGAGGGGATACCGGATAAAAGCGTTCCGCGTGAATCATAATGTGACCTGTTACGGATATACGATCGAGATTGACCGGACCGGCCGTTTTGACGTGGAGCGTGCGAAAGAGGCAGGGATTCCGGTCAGATTCTGGAACAGACTGCAGAAAGGGGAGGAGATTGAGTACGAGGGGAAACTTTATCATCCGGAAGATGTGCTCGGGCCGAAGCGGAAAGGGATTAAGGTCACATACTGCACAGATACGCGCCCTGTGGATTCAATCGTGAAAAATGCCGCAGGATCGGATCTTTTTATCTGTGAGGGCATGTACGGCGAGCCGGAGAAGGCGCCGAAAGCCGTTGAGTACAGACATATGACATTTCAGGAGGCAGCGCTTCTCGCAAAGAAGACGAATCCGAAGGAAATGTGGCTGACGCACTACAGTCCGTCGCTTGTGCGGCCGGAACAGTACATGGATGAGATGCGCAGAATATTTCCTCATATTTATCCGGGAAAAGATGGAAAGAGCGCTGAGCTCAGCTTTGAAGAAGAATAAGGGGAGACAGGATGAACGAAAAAGATATTTTGATACTGGCGATCGAGAGCTCATGTGACGAAACAGCCGCTGCGGTTGTCAGAAACGGCCGCGAGGTGTTGTCGAATATCATCTCCTCACAGATTGAGCTGCACAAGCTCTACGGGGGAGTAGTCCCTGAGATTGCCTCTCGGAAACATATTGAGAAGATCAACCAGGTCATCCGTGAGGCGCTTGAGACGGCTTCGGTCACGCTGGATGATCTGGACGCGGTGGCTGTCACATATGGTCCCGGTCTGGTGGGTGCGCTCCTTGTCGGGGTGGCGGAGGCCAAGGCTATCAGCTATGCAAAGAAGCTGCCGCTGGTGGGGGTCCATCATATAGAAGGGCATATATCCGCCAATTATATAGAAAACAAAGAACTGGAACCGCCGTTTCTGTGCCTGGTGGTATCCGGCGGTCACACACATCTTGTCATGGTAAAGGATTACGGAGTCTATGAGATCCTCGGGCGCACGCGGGATGACGCGGCCGGGGAGGCTTTTGACAAAGTGGCGCGGGCAATCGGCCTCGGTTATCCGGGCGGCCCGAAGATTGATAAACTTTCCGCCGAGGGGAATCCGGAGGCAATTCCTTTTCCGAAGGCGAAGATTCCGGACGCGCCGTATGATTTCAGCTTCAGCGGCCTGAAATCGGCCGTTTTGAACTATCTGAACGGGTGCAGGATGAAAGGTGAAGAGATCGTGACTGCCGATGTGGCGGCGTCCTTCCAGAAAGCGGTTGTGGATGTGCTGGTGGAACATGCGATTCTGGCGGCGAAGGAATTTGGAACGGACAAACTCGCAATTGCGGGCGGCGTCGCGTCCAACGGGACCCTGCGCCGTACGATGGAAGCTGCCTGCGCCAAAAAGGGGATCAGGTTTTATCATCCGTCGCCGGTTCTCTGCACAGACAATGCCGCGATGATCGGCGCGGCGGCCTACTATGAATTCAGAAACGGAGTGCGCCATGGACTTGACCTGAACGCAGTGCCGAACCTGAAACTCGGAGAGAGGTAAACCTTTGAATTTCCGCCTGGGGCATTGCTGCCGGTCCACGGTGAAAGTCTGTTCAAGGGTGTTTAACTGAACAAATGAGACACCGCATCGGAGCGTAAGGATACTGCGTCAGGCTGACAAATGGAAGGAGACTCTGGTATCATGAAGACCACAGCGATCGTACTTGCCGCCGGAAAGGGCAGCAGGATGAAAAGCAACGCCAGAAAACAGTATATGATGCTGAAAGGACAGCCGGTCGTCTGTCATTCGCTTGCTGTCTTTGAGCAGTGTGAACGGATCGATGAGATTATCCTTGTCTGCGGGCAGGGGGAAGAAGCGATGTGCCGGGAGCAGATCGTGGGAAAATATCATTATAATAAAGTAAAACGGATTGTGCCTGGAGGAAAAGAGCGTTATCATTCCGTCTATGAAGGGCTGAAGGCGGCCGGTCCGGACTGCGGGACAGTTTTGATTCACGATGGGGCGAGGCCTCTTCTCGATGAGGAAATGATCGGAAGACTGCTGGACGCGGTGAAGGAGAGCGGCGCTTGTGTGGCCGGAATGCCGGTCAAGGACACGATCCGGCTGAGCGGGGAGAACGGGTACGCGGAAAAGACGCTTCCGCGGGAACGGATCTGGATGATCCAGACGCCGCAGGTGTTCGATTATCCGCTGATTCTGTCCGCGCACCGAAAACTGATGGATCTGAAAGATCTGCAGGTACAGATTACAGACGACGCGATGGTGCTGGAATATATAACCGGACAGAAAGCAGGGCTTGTTGAAGGTTCTTACAGAAATATAAAGATCACAACACCGGAGGATCTGCTGATCGCAGAGGCTCTGTTTGGGGATCCGTTTTCTCCTGCTCGGAAGGAGAAGGATGTCCGGTAAACATCCTGTTCGGTCAGATATTTGCATGTAACTGTTTAAACCAGGTGCCGCCATGGGGAAACAGTAAACAGCAGATATTCACGTCCGCGCTGCGGGCACATCAAAAATGAATTTTTGCGCTGCGTGGCAGAGCAGAGCGAAAATGTCGGAGGGACACACGAATGAGAATGCTTCTTGCAGGAGCTGGCGCGGTGGGGGACAGTATCCTGCGTATTTTAAAAGTAAGAGACCCCGAATGCAGATGGCTGGAGTTTGTTCTTGTCTGCGATTATTCGGGAGAGCGTGCCGCTGAGGTGGCGGCGCGGCTGGAGGAGCCGGAGCGGTTTTGTCCGCACCAGCTTGACGCTACGGACACAAAAGCGATTGAAGCGCTGATCCGGGAGTACCGGATTAATTTTGTAATGGACGCCGCGCCGCCCTTTGCAAGCAACATGATTTTTGACGCGGCATATGCCGCGGGCGCGGATTATGCCAGCATGGGGACCTGGTCTGTTCCGATGGATTCTCCGGCTTACGGAATTGGTATTGAAAACAGTTATACGGAACCGATGACGAAATATAATTTTGACCGCTGTGAGGCGTGGAAGGAGAAAGGGCAGATGGCAGTGATCTGCCTTGGGATCGACCCCGGTGTAGTCAACGTATTTGCGAAATACGCGGCGCTGCACCTGTTTGACGTGCTTCGGGAAGTTCATGTGAAGGACGGGGGAAATCTCTGCGAACCGGAAGCGGATCCGGACACGGTTATATTCGGCTTTAATGTGTGGACCGTGCTGGACGAGGTGATGAATCCGAATGTCGAGTATGATGAGGACCGAGGCGGTTTTCTCGTGGAGAAAGCGTTTGCGGGGAAGGAAAAGTTTCTGATGCCGGAGGGCGTCGGAGAAAATACGCTGGTGAAAGTGGAGCATGAGGAAGTTGTGACGATGCCGCGCTATCTTAAGCAGTACGGTCTGAAACGGGCTACTTTCAAAATCAGTCTCGATGAAAATCTGATTACTGCTTTGAAGGTGATCGATAAACTGGGCCTGCGCAGTCTGCATCCGGTAGAAGTGGACGGTGTGAAAATCATTCCGCGGGATGTAGTGGCAGCCTGCGCGCCGCAGCCGAAAGATATCGGCGATGAGATGGTCGGAAAGATGCTGGTAGGCGTGCACTGCATTGGGGAGAAGGACGGAAAAAGAAAAGAGTATTTTCTGTACCAGCCGTTTGACAACCAGAAATCGCTGCAGGACTGGGGAATGCAGGCGGTCGTTGTTCAGACCGGATTTGGGGCGGCACTGGCCATTGAACTGATCGGAAAAGGGATCTGGCGGGAGGCGGGAGTATATTCGCCGGAATTTTTTGCGCCGGAGCCGTATCTTCAGCTGATGGAGGAAAGTGGATTTGAGTATCATATTATGGAAATGTAAGAATCTGTCTGCGGAACATGAAAGCTTTTCATGTTCTGCGCTCAAATCCCAAATGGAGCGGCCGGGTGTGGGCGGCAGCCAGGAAGTCAAAAAAAATTCTTCCAAAAGTCAAAAAAAGTGTTGACAGAAAGTACAAAGAATGGTAGACTATTGCTTGCGTTGAGCGCTGAACTGGAGAGGTAGCGAAGTGGTCATAACGCGGCGGTCTTGAAAACCGTTTGTCCGAAAGGG
>CANQUH010000201.1 GCA_947626965.1 uncultured Lachnospiraceae bacterium | reverse complement strand
TACCGGATGACCGGAAGCTCAGGATCGAGCGGGGTGTCCTTATGGTTCGTAAACTCTGCACGCGCCGTATCTCCGTCCGGAACTGTTCCTGTCGTACCGGACTCACTGGTGGCGTATCCGTCCTGGTCCGCCTCGGCTTCCTTCACCGTGTAGGCGGTTCCTGCCGGCAGATTCCTCGCAGTGATGCTCTGCCCGTGCTTTAAAGTGAACTCTGCTGTGCCGTCCGTAAACAACATCTCTCCGTACCTGCCGGTCACGCTCTTGTCTCCCAGCTCCACTCGGAAATGCCACTCACGGGTCGTATCCCCAGCTCCGGTGACGGTCTTGGAGACTGTCAGACTGCCGTACCGGACAGTCTGTGACGGAAATGACGGAGTCGGCGGACTCGGCGGGGTGGATGGGGTGGACGGATCCGACGGAGCTGGCGGGTCTGAAGGCTCCGGCGGAGCTGTCCAGCCGACACAGATGGGGGACAGGCTCCTTACCGTGAAACTGATTCCCTGCTCTCCGTTGGTGACCTCCGGTTTCTCCGTCATGCCGGCATTCTCTCCCTCTGTAATCATGTGGATCACAGTAAAGATATAGCTGGAATCCGTTCCCTCCGGATAAGGCAGCATGACAGCGACTCCCTCAGCGGGGAAATTCTCAGCCGTCACGTCCTCCCAGTCGGAACCGCCGCTGCCCTTCACCTGAAGTTTCACATCGTAAACGGCGGTGTTCTCCTCCGGAACAGCGGCGCCCGCCTTTGCTTCCTCCACAAGCACCCGGGTGATCTTTTCCGTGGTATTCAGCTCCTCCATATCCTTCAGCCCCTCCGGCACTTCGCTGAGACCTGTCTCCAGCATGCGGATGTCGGCGGCGCCGCAGGGGCAGGTACGGCTGTACCCGTCCGGATTTTCCTCCCAGTCCCCGTTGAACTGGTGGTTGATGACAAAATCCGCCGTCGCCGTAACCCCATTATAGTTCTCTGTCTCCGCAAATACCGCTTTGACTGTATATTCTCCTGCCGCTGCCGGCTTTGTTTCACTGTATGTGCTGTCGTCCGCGTCTTTCTTCTTATAAGTATAAGTCACATTTTCGACGCCGTTGGTATCCGATTTCGGCTCCGGTTCCACATCCGTTTCCCCGCAGGAGTAACCTTTCATGGCGACGCTGGCCGCACCCTCTCCTTTCCCGATGGCGACCGTAATAAAACCAGGCTCGCTGGCAGTGTAGTTGCTGTCCTCACAGACCCTGTACCAGACGGTATAAGCGCCCGCGTCCGCGGCTCTGATGTTGGAAATATCCGTTTTCCATTCCGCATCCTCGGCAGGCGGGGCTACAGCGTTCTTTTCTCCCACATAATACTGCATTGTGCCGCCGATATTTGCAGCCGCGCTGGTGAGAAGTTCCTGCTCCGTGCCGTTATACACAAGATTCTCCGCTCCGGCTGGCGGGGTATTCACCTCGGCCTGCGCCCTGCTTATATTCACAGGGGTGTCGAGCGTCACGTTATCGGCGCTGCTGTCAACCGTATAATATCCTTTATCTGCGCCGTCCATGGTAATATTGGAAAGGCTGACGCTCTCATAAGTCCCGGCATCGGCGCTCTCCACGCTGCCCTCCCCCGTCAGGGTTACATTATCGTCCCCCACAAGGTTAGCGGGCGTCAGCGTAACGTCAACCCCGGTGTTATCCGGTTCATACGTCCGGTCCTTTGCAACGGCGGTGTAGGCCAGCGGCCTTCTGTCCACCGTGACAGTTCCGCTTCCGGTTCCCTCTTTGATATTCTCATTTCCGCTGTATACGGCAGTAATGGAAATGCTCCCGTCCTCCCCGAACAGGATGCGCTGCTTTTCCCTGTCCGTGCCGGACACCGTCAATTTTGCCGTTCCGGCCGCAGCATCCATCTCCACAGAATCTCCAAGACTCGTCTCCCCGATTTTAAATTCCACCGTGCCGGTGATAAGGTCCGCACGGATGCTTCCGGAGTTTACCCCGGCGGTGATGGTGATGTCCTCTCCATAAACGCCAGACACTTCATTCACCACAACCACGGGATCGGCTTTGTCTATGGTAACCGTGATTTCTCCTGTCTCAGAAGCCTCCCAGTTGTCCGTACCTTCCGCCCTGTAATAGACTGTATATGTGCCGGCGTCTGTGGCAGTGGGAACCGCGCTCCGGTATTCGCCTTCTTTATCAAGGCTGTACACCAGCGTACCGAAATTTGCCGCTGCTTCGGATGCATCCGCCAGCGGCTGCTCCGTGCCGTCGTAAACCCTGTATTTTGCCGCAGGCGGGCTGGTTACACTGGAAACAGCCTTGTTTATGACGACGGTAACAGATGCAGGCTCGCTGGTGGTGTAATTTTTGTCCTCATAAGCCCTGTACCAGACGGTATAAGCGCCCACATCCGCAGCTCTGATGTCGGAAATATCCGTTTTCCATTCCGCATCTGCGGCAGGCGGGGCAGAAACGTTCTTTTCGCCCATATAATACTGCATTGTACCGCCGGTATTTGCAGCCGCGCCGGTGAGAAGTTCCTGTTCTGCGCCGGTATAGGTGAGCCCCTCTGCCGCAGTTGGTGGGTTTTCAACTTTAGAGTCGGCCCTTTTAATGGATACCTTCACTGTCAGGGTCACAGGATCGGTGCCGTAAGTGTTTACGCTCATGAGCAAATACTGCGGTACTTTTTCCGTAGCCTCTATGGTCAGCGTATAGTCTCCCGCGTTTGCGGTTCCCGGGATGCTCAGGTTATCGCCGTCGATCGCCGCTTTAAGCAAATCATTTCCGGACGTTATTTTATATTCAAATTTTCCCGCCGTTTCGATCCCGGATTTATATGCAGCATGCTCCGACAGATTCTCTGTCAATTCTTCTCCGTATGTCGTGGTAAGCGCGATCTCCCCGGCATCCCCGCCAAAGGTCTCTCTGCCCACGGCATAGACGGTGATGTCCCCGGTGACCGTGGTTGTGCTGTCAAACTTTTCTCCGCCGCTGGTGCCTTTTACCGTTGACCAGTGGTCAAAGACCGTCCCGTCAAGCGTGGGCTCGTCGGGGAACTCCACCTTGCCGTTATAATTGGCGTATCTGACGTCATATTCCTCATTGTCCCCGGTCGCAAATATGACTTTGCAGACCTTTTTGCCGGCCTCGCTCGTCAGCTCGGGAGTGCCGCTGCCCACCGTCTGGCCCCAGGTCTGTGTCTTTTGTCCGCTTTGCAGCAGATACGCCACCTCACCGGAGGCGAACTGGGCGGAGGTTTTCTCTGCTGCATCACCGTCGCCATTGCCGACGCCGATAGATGACGCTGTATCGAGGTAATAGCAGTTAGTCACGGTGCCGCCTTCATTATCTCCCACGACACCGCCGGAGACGCTGGAACCTGAGATATTGCCGGTGTTGTAGCAGTTGGTCACGATGCCTTCCTGATTCCACCCTGCGATGCCGCCGAGGTTGCTGGAGCCTGAGATATTGCCGGTGTTATAACAGTTGGTCACGGTGCCGCCTTCATTATCTCCCACGACGCCGCCGCCACAATTTTCAGCAATAATATTGCAGATATTGCGGCAGTTTTCCACAGTGCCTTTATTGTATGCCACGATACCGGCGCAATAAATCTTGCTGGTGACAGTGCCGTCCACGGTAAGGTTTTTCACCGTGCCTCCTGTGCCAACCTCTGAAAACAGGCCCTCATAAATCCCATCCGGATCATTTATGTACAGTCCGCTGATCGTATGGCCGCCGCCATCAAAGGTTCCCTGAAACTCTTCGACATACCCGATCGGCTCCCAGGAAACCTCCTCGCCTTTGATGTCCGCGCCGTATTCGGACGATATATTGATATCATCCGTCAGCTTGAAATACATCTCTGGGTAAAACTCTTGTAATAGTCCGATATTTGCAGCATCCCGGAACATTTCCAGATCCTCCAGGTCAGAAATGAGAGCAGGGGATGACGAGGTCCCCTCGCCCTCCACAAAGACCATAAACTTTATGGGCACCTCTATAGCTGTTTTATCTATACCGTTGTAGTAAATAGTAATATCTCCAGAGTACAAATCAACTGGCAGGTTCTCCACCGGCTTTATCTTCCAGGATGTGTCGGTCTGGCCCGCCCCCACGGTGCTGTTGCCTTCGATAATCTCGAAAACCTTAGAAACAGAAGCAGAAGCAGAAAAAACAGGAAAAGCATCCACTTCCACTTTCTCGATAGCAGCATCCTCTGGCCCGTTGTTATAAATCGAGATGGGCCGTTCTGACGGGGTGTAGTCCTTACCCACTGCAAAATTTAAATCCTCAGCGGTAAGCTCACAGGACGTGCAAAGCGGATTCCCGGTGATTGACCCGGCGATTGTTCCATCGTTTTTGATGTTACCCTTGTTCTCAACCGTCCCACTACCCTCAATGGTACCGTGGTTGGTGACAGTCCCCTCATTGACAATGCTGCCGTGATTGATAAGTTTTCCGTTGCCTGCGATTGAGCTTTCCCCTGTAAGTGTCACTTCTGCACCGCTTTCAACGGTCAGGGCTGCATTTTCCTGGATATTCAGCGTTACAGACGGAAATTGCTGCGCGAGCTCCTTTGTAAGGGTCTGTTCCCCATACACGCTCATTTCTGTCGGAGAGCTGCTGCTGTTGTAAAATAAGCCGCTCCAGGTATTCTCATCCTCAGGTATCGTATCCTGCATACCAGTATAGACGATCACCGCTTTTCCATCAGAACCCGTGGAAAAATCACCGCTGATCCCTGTGCCCCATCCTCTGCCGGTAGCTGTGATATAACCGCCGGAAATTGTGACCTTACTTTCCACTCCGCTGGTGCCGTTGCCGATTCCAGATCCATCCTCGCCGCCGCGCGCATCTACGGTACCTCCGGTGATGGTGATGGTGCAGCCCTGAGTACCACTGCTGACGCCGCCGATCCCTGCGGCGGTGTTACCGCCGACGGCTCTGACAGTGCCGCCATTGATGGTGATGGTCGCTCCTTCACCGCCGATGCCTGCGGTCCATCCTCCGCCGGTGGCGTCAATAGTGCCGCCATTGATGGTGATAGCGCCGCATGTGTTAGACTGTTCATTGCTGCCGATTCCAGCCATCCAATCGACGCCGCCTGTTGCAGTCAGCTTACCTGTACCTTCGCTCTGGCCCCATATGGTCAGGGAGTTCCCAGCCAACACAGTAATGCCTTTTTCCGCTGTAAGGCTGCAGTCATCTGTCAGAATCAGGTCTACATTGCCCATAACAGTAATCCGCTCATGGACAGTGATGGAATTATTCACCACATACCAGCCTTCGTCCCATGCGGCGCTGCTATCATCCACCACCGTAACATCACTTTGCGACATTGAACTGCCCCTGGCATCCACATAGCTGACATCCTCTATCGTCATCGGCCCATCCGCCCCGGACATATCGTCCAGCGCCAGCAGCGCGGCAATGGCGGCTTCATAGCGGGTGACGTCCAGCGCCGCCCTTTCCTCGTCGGTCAGCGCCAGTTTCGCCTCGTCGATGGCCGTGAGCTGTGCCTCCACATCGGCGCGGTTGTCGGCTGTGATTTCCTCCGCCTCCGGGAGCGCGTCGATCAGAGTCTGCACCTGCTTCTGGACAATCAGAGCGGAAGCGGCTGCGTCATAAGAGATTGTGTTCTGAATTTCAATATCTTCTCCGGGCAGTTCCGGCATGGCTGCATCGATAACGTCAGCATCCAATTGAGACTGATCGTTTTCCCGGCTGTCTTCCGGGAGCTCCTCTGCCTCCGGAAGCACGTCTGTGATGTCTCCCCCGCTCTGGGTCGGACCGTCATTCTGGTCATCTCCTGAAAGCTCACCTGTATCCGGAAGTACATCAATCTGCGCCTGTTCACCGTCGGTTCCGTCATCTTCCGGGAGTTCCTTTGTCTCCGGGAGCTCGTTGATCTGTGTCTGCATCTGCCCGGCAAAGACCTGCTTCGATATGTCAATATTTTCCGCCATTGCCGCAGGCTGCATGGTAAAGAGCATTACCGCTGACAGTATCGCCGCAAATTGTTGTTTTAATCTGTGTCTCATGACAAGACCCCCCTTCCGGTTCTGAATCATCCTTATGTCAGATTGTCAGATGACAAAATATTTCTGTTCTATTTTATGATGCCGGGAGCAAAAGGTATTTTGCCCCCATAGTACCATAAATTGTTCCTCATGTCCTGCCGCGTTGTCCAAACATTTATCCATCACAATAAATTATAATAAATTTACACTACTTTACAAGTGTTTTTTACAATAGAAACATGACCAGCAGGCCATGGCCAGACAGACAAAGAACATGATCCGCCACTCGACGAACTGCACAAAGACCACCCAAGAGGCTCTGTTTCTTATGTTTGTATCCATTCACTCTTTCGTTTTCCCTTTATGTAAAATTGAAATGGGCCGCACCGTTCGTGCAGCCCATTTCAATCCCTTTTACTGGTAGGGTTTCCATCTGATAAAGCTCCCATTTATTTTGTATGGTAGGGTTCCCATCTGATAAAGTTCCCATTTATTTTATATGGTAGGGTTCCCATCTGATAAAATTCCCATTTTTCACGGCAGGGAAACCGTTAATGTGTAATCTTTCATGCTTTTTCATTCTATCAACAAACAATATAAATGTCAAGTTTCAATTTTTCATTACAGCTTTGAAAGGTAAATCCTTCTTTACTGCGATCTTTCGTGGAAAATTTCTTTTGCCTGCACTTTTCCCGGAATCTGCAGCAGTTATCCACATCTTATGGCCGCTTCTTCCCTTTCAGCCTTATTTTTGTGTATTCTTTTGCAGCTTCCCTCTTGTCAGGCATCACTTCCTTTGCTATAATCACTTCAGAGGAAGGAGTTTTCCCTTTCTTCGTTTCCAAAT
>CANQUH010000200.1 GCA_947626965.1 uncultured Lachnospiraceae bacterium | reverse complement strand
GGAACAGCAGTGGAGAACATATTCACACGGGCGGCAAGGTTTTTGAGAGAGCAGAGGCTGGGCAGACGCTGGAGGAACATCGTGGGCGTGCTGGCGGCGCTGGTCGTATTCTGCACGACATACGCGCTGATCCTGCCTGCCATGACGGCGGAGCGCCAGACGATATGCGGGATGGAAGCGCATGAGCACACGGAGGAATGTTTTGAGAACGGAGTGCAGATATGCGGGAAACAGGAGCATATCCATACAGAAGAATGTTATGCAAAAGGCAAGGGAATCACGGTAGGAGTGATCGTGGGCCCGCAGGGGAACAGCGTGGCGGATGTGCCATCGGAACCCGCCGGCGGGGAGCTGGAAGTTGACCTGTCGGGAGACGGCACGGCCACACCGGAAGAAGGTACGCAGCTGACACCGGAACAGCAGGAGCAGGAAGCACAGGCTCAGGAAGCGCAGCGGCAGGAGGAACAGAACCAGCTTGCGCAGAGGCTCGCGGAAGTTACCCTGACGGGGACCTGGGCGGACGACGTCGTGGCGGCAGCGAAAGCCCACGCAGGATGCCAGGAGGACGGACGCGGCCTGATTGATGCGGTGCTTCAGTTCAGCGGGGTGGAAGGAATCCCGCAGGCCTCGGACGGGGTGGGCGGCTATACCGGCTACGCGGACTGGGTGTCCCAGATCCGGGCGGCAGGCCGTTATAAAGATTCTTCAAAGATCCCGAAGGAAGGGGACGTGGTCTTCCTGGACCAGGACGCGGACTCCGGGACGCTGGGATATGAGGACGACAGGATCGACCATGCGGGGATCGTGGTCAGAGTGGAGACAGAGAAGAAGACCGTGGAGGCGACAGGCGAGAAGATCAAAATGCTGAAAGCCATCATGGTGCTGACGGACAACGCGGAAGGAAAGATCGACTCTTTCTTCTACAACATGGAGGATCCGGCGAACATGAATCGGATCGCAGGGTATGCGAGACTGCCGAAGAACCCGTCGCAGGGAGAAGCGGAAGAGCCGGACGAGGAGAACCATACAGGCGGGGCGCCGGAACAGGAGACAGCCCCGGCAGAGACAGAGCAGCAGACGGAGACACAGCAGTCAGAAGCGATGACGGAGAGTCAGATCGGAGAGCAGCCGGAGGCGGCAGAAGGTCAGACAGAGGAAAAGGCCGCGGAACCGGCTGAAGATGAACAGAAACCGGAAGGAACAGCAGCAGAAGACCAGTCCGGAGAAGAGATAACACCAACTGCCGATGAAGGTTACACAGAGAATAAGACCACAGAGCAGACAGCGGAGGGCCAGGGACCGGCGGATGCGGCGGCAGACGGCCAGACGCAGGAAGCAGAAAATAAAACAGAACCTTCTGAAATGACAACACCGGCGGATGAAACGAAGACAGATGCGGAAGACGCCGCGGGGACACCAGGAACGGAAGCGGAAACCGACATGGAAATGTCAACAGAAACAGACACAAATATGTCAGCGGATGAAGACATGGAGACCGAGCCGGAAACTGACACAGAAATCGACACGGAGGAGCCGGAAACAGATCTCATCGCAGAGACGCCGGAAATGGCAACGGAAGCTGACATGGAAATGTCAACAGAAGCAGACACAGATATGTCAGCGGATGAAGACATGGAAACCGTAACAGAAACCGATGCGGAGGAACCGGAGACAGAATCCTGGATCACAGAACCCGAAACAGAAAGCCCGGAGGCAGGAGCAGACATCGAAGTTCCGGCAGGAACAGACATGGAAGCCGGAGAACCGGAGACGGCTGACTGGGGCTGGACGCAGGAAGAGCTGGAAGAAGAGGCCAGCACGGAAGACGAGATTGACGACCGGGGCTGGCTGTGGACGGATTTTGATACAAACGACGATACCGGCGAACACGAGACGGAAAGCTGGAACCCGGCGGAGGAAAAAGAAGCGCCGGCAGGAACAGACATGGAAGCCGGAGAGCCGGAGACGGCTGGCTGGGGCTGGACGCAGGAAGAGCTGGAAGAAGAGCCCGGTACGGAAGCCGAAATCGACGACCGGGGCTGGCTCTGGACGGACTTTGCCATCAAAGATGACACCGGCGAAAATGAGACGGAAAGCTTGAATCCGGCCGGGGAAGACTTCGAACAGGAAACGGAGACCGAGTGGGATGAATGGGACCACCTGGAAGCCGAGACCGAGACGGAAGCAGCCGGAAGCGACCCTGAAGCGGACCTTGAGACCAGCGGGGACTGGGAAGCAAGCGTCGCGGGTGTGGAGCTGACCAGCATCTGGGCGGAAGACCTGACCATGGTTGCTGAGACACAGATCGGCGTGAAGGAGAGCACAGAGAACTTCACGCTCAATGAAAACGGAGAGCAGAAAGGTATTACAAGATACGGCCAGTGGTACGGGGAACCGTACGGAGACTGGGACGCGATGTTCGTCTCCTTCTGCCTGAACTACGCGGAAGTGCCGCACAGCTCCGTACCGAGAGCGGGAAGCTGCGGAGCGCTCGCAGGAATGCTGCAGACGTACGGCCTGTACGAGAATCCGGCGGAGTACGAAGCCTCAAGGGGCGACCTGGTATTCCTAGATACGGACGCGGACGGGACCGCGGACCATGTGGGAATTCTGGAGGATGTGACAGAGAGCGGAATCAATGTCATCGCCGGAGACATGGAAGATGAAGTGAAGGTCGTCGCCTACGCGAAAGGTGACGCGGCGGTTATCGGATACGGCAGACTGCCGCAGAAGCCGGACCAGAAGATCTACAAGAAGGAATTTAACGATGGCGAGATAAAAGTTGTTGCCGAGTACACGGCGGAAGCAATGATTCCTGATAACGCGAAGTTCATAGTGACAGAGGTGCCGCAGGACGACGAGCGGTTCAAAGAAGGCTACGAAGCTGTACAGGAAATGATAAACGAGGAACGTCAGAGTGAGACGGAAGAAGCAGCGCAGGAGGAAGGGATCTCTACGGTATCCCTGGAAGATGACCTTCCGGCTGAGGGAGAGACTGAGACGGAGACCGAAGAGCAGGAACTGTACATGCGCATTTACAACATCGGCTTCTATGTTGATGAGCAGAAGATCAGCCCGCAGACCGGAGTGAAGCTGAGCATTGAGTTCCTTGACAACTCAAGCTTCGCGGCAGGAGTGAACAAGATCATCCATATGGAAAAAGGCAAAGAGCCGGAAGCTCTTGAGGTAACAACTTCCGATGGCGGAGACGGGCCGACGAAGAAGATTTCGTTTGAGACGCCGACACTGTAAGGCCGTCAGAGAAGACGCGGGAAATCCGATACTAAAGGTATACAACGGCAGAAGCGCCGCGGAAATGGCGGCGCGGATGCCTGAAGTATAGAAGGCAAATTCCAGATGGGAGGCGGTGATATGTTTTTTTGATCAGGGATAGACAGTCTCCCGCGGACTGGAAAATATGCACAGACGTGGCCGGACGCGGCGGGTAGCCGTTCCGGACGGGATCTGGTCAGACAGCAGCCAGAGCGGTACACAGCGGGGCGGAACAGTCAGTCCGGTTCATAAGTATGAAGCAGAGAAACGCCCCGGACAGGGTACACAGGCGGACGGTCTGACCGGGAAGCCGGATGAGGCAGAGCCGAAGGCCACAGGACTAGAGTAACCGGAAAGCGATACGCGCCGGAAGGCGCGGGAGCAATCCGTACCGGGAAAGGGAACGATCCCCCGGGCGTAGGAGAATCCCACGGGGAGGACAGGAAAGAAAATCCTCGCCGGAGCAAGGGAGAACAGACAGGCGTCGGGGAAGGAGAGGAACTTGGAACCGGGACGGAACGTAGCAGACACCGGAGGGAGGACTGGGAAAGACCTCCGGGTGCGCAGGAGGGAAACGCGGCGGCTTCCCAGGGCAGGCCGCGAGGACAAAAAAAGAAAGGAAAAGAATATTATGAAGAGAAAGTTCAAGAGAATAGCCAGTTTGGTACTGGCAGCGATCATGGTATTCGCGATGGCAATGCCGGCGATGGCAGCGGAAGGAACAACACCAAAGTATTCAATCACTATTGATGAAGCAAATCCAGGTCACAAATATGTAGGATATCAGATCTTTACAGGAACATTGAGTAAAGGCGATGGTGCAGCAAACCCAAGTGGTCAGGTGCTGTCAGACGTTAGCTGGGGAGATGGCATTGGAGAAGCTGGTAAAACAGCATTATATGAAAAATATTATCCAGCTGGTAAAGATAATCCCAATGATAAAGACAACATATATAAGTTGCTGAAAGCGTTAGAGGGAAAAGATGCAGCTGAAATTGCAGCTACTATTAAACCATATTTAGTAGAAGCAACAACTGAAATGACGTTTACAGAAAATAAAAGTGACGAAGCGACATTGAATTATACATTGGAAAATCTTGTAGCAGGTTATTATATGGTTGTAGATGAAGAAGCAGACTTGGCAGAAGGAGATGCTTATTCAAGCTACATCGTCCAGGTAGTTGGTAATACGGAAATGAACCCGAAGAGTGATGCACCCAGCGTAGAAAAGAAAGTAATGGATATAAATGATTCAGAAACTACGACAGCAGGCACACCACAGGATTCTGCAGATTATGATATCGGCGATGTTGTTCCGTTCCAGCTGACAGGTGAGCTGCCATCAAATTATAGTAGCTATACAATCTATAAGTATGTATTTAATGACCATCTGTCAGAAGGATTATCATATGTTGCTGAGAGTGTAAAAGTTTATGTAGTTAATAGTGGTGTTAGGAGCGAGATTACTGATGGCTTTAGTATTACTGCAGAGCCTACTACGGAACCAGTGGGGACGGATTTGAAAGTATCTTTTGCAAATTTGAAAGAAGCTACTGTGAAAGATGATGCTGTAATTGATGAAAATAGTCAGATTGTAGTTGAATATCAGGCAACACTGAATGATAAGGCAGTAGTCGGAGCCGGAGGCAACCCGAATACCGTTACACTGACATATTCCAATAACCCGAATCCAGGAGGAGAAGGAGAAGGTACCACACCGCCGGATAAAGTCGTTGTATTCACGTATGAAACAGATATAGATAAAGTTGATGAAGCAGGTGAGCCGTTGGAGGGTGCTGTATTTACTCTTTATAAATGGATGAAGGGAACAAGGCCAGCGGATTCTCCAGCTGATGATCATACTCCTACGACTTATCCGGGAGGAGAGAGTGCTGACACAGGTTACTGGAAAACTCTTACTGCGAAGGTAGTTGACAATACTAAATTTGAGTTCGAAGGCTTGGATGATGGTATTTATAAACTCGTAGAGACTCAGACACCGGTTGGTCGTAATACGGCACCTGATATTGACTTTAAAATCACGGCAACGCATGATGAAAGAGCTGACGAACCAAAATTACTGACATTTAAGATTGACACAGATTCACTCACTGCAGGTGGGGCGACTGGAGCGGGAGTGACTGCTGAAAAGACAAAAAAAGATGAAACTGAAACGGTAGCTCCTGGTTTTGTTTATGGCGAAGTAGTAAATAAAGAAGGTGCCACCCTTCCTGAGACTGGTGGTATCGGTACTACGATCTTCTACGTAGTCGGTTCCGTGCTTGTTCTTGGCGCTGTGATCCTTCTCGTGACGAAGAGGAGAATGAAGTCTGAGTAATCCGGTGTGAGCGTTCTGTGGCGAAGTCTTTGCGGATCGCGAAATGGTAACTGAAGGTATGAAAGCCCGCGGACTGACTGCTCTGTGCCTGCCTATGCATAGAGACCGAGCTTTCACAATGATATGTTGTATACGGGACCGGGGCCGGACGGGGCTTTGAGCCCGGGGCCGGCGGCGGGGGCGCGATGCGCCTCTGCCGTCCCTGTACGACGGCAGGGAGAGGCTTATGAAATGGATCAAGAAAAACTTAACAACTGTCCTTCTTCTGGTCATACTGCTCGCAGGACTCTCCCTGCTGTTGTACCCCACAGTCAGCGACTACTGGAACTCGTTCCACCAGTCAAGGGCGATCGCGTCTTACGCGGAGAGCGTGGCACAGATCGATGACGACACGTATGAGAAGATGTGGGATCAGGCGGTAAAATACAATCGGAAGATTAAGAAACGTTCGAACCACTGGTTCATGACGAAGAAACAGGAGAAAAACTACAACCAGATTCTGAACATCAGCGGCACGGGGATCATGGGGTATGTGGAGATCCCGAAGATCAAGGTATCGCTCCCGATCTATCACGGGACGGACGAGGCGATCCTGCAGGTGGCGGTCGGCCATATACCGGGCTCGTCGCTGCCGGTGGGCGGCAAAGGGACGCACTGCGTGCTGTCGGGGCACCGGGGCCTGCCTTCGGCGAAGCTGTTCACGGACCTGGACCAGATGGAGGTGGGTGACACCTTCCTGGTGCGGGTGCTGGACGAGACGCTGACCTACGAGGTGGACCAGATCCTGATCGTGCTGCCGAACGAGATGTCGGACCTGGAGATGATTCCGGGGGAGGATCTGTGCACGCTGGTGACATGTACGCCTTACGGGGTGAACTCGCACCGACTGCTGGTGAGGGGGCACCGGATCGCGAACATGGAGACGGCGTCTGACATCCGTGTGACGGCGGACGCGCAGCAGATTGAACCGGTGCTGGTGGCGCCTGCGATTGCGGGGCCGATCCTGCTGGTACTGCTCGTATTGGTACTGACGCGAAGGAGAGCGCGCTGAACCTGGCCGGAGCTGGGGTTAAACAGATGGTATGGAAACTGAGACGGGGCAGAGCCCCAAGATGGAGGCCGCGGACCAAAAGGATCACAGGTGCCGGGCGGCCGAAAGAGGAACAACTGGGAGACAACGCATAGATTAGAGGGAAAGGACTGGTGTTGCCGTGCGAATGGGAAAATTAAGGAAAACGGGCGTGGTATGGC
>CANQUH010000199.1 GCA_947626965.1 uncultured Lachnospiraceae bacterium | reverse complement strand
TTTTTCCCAAAACAGTTCTTTAATCTTATCGTATCATACAGGCCCCAAAAAGAAAAGTCAAGCTGATGCTGTATCAGGTTTTACAGAATTTAATAACGTAAAATCGATAATATTTTTTCATTTTCCTAAATTTATTTATATTGTTGCATTTTTCTGAATTTTGTATTATAGTAAAAACAGGGCAAAGGGGTCTGCATATGTATATATATTCATACAGCAGACCCTTTTTCCAAATCAAGGGACAAGGAGTGAATTGTATGAAACAAAAAACCGCAGCTCAAAAATCCTGGGTAGACCGCATGCTCACCGGCATCGAGGCCGTGTGCAACAAGCTCCCGCCGCCACCCATCCTCTTCTGCTGCCTGTTCGTGATCGTCGCCATTATCGGAGCAATCTTCAGCTTCGCGGGCGTCTCCATGACGAATCCGGCCACAGGGGAAGCCGTCGTGTCGGCAAATCTGTTCTCCACGGAAGGTCTGCACTGGTTCCTGGACAACATGGTGACAAACTTTACCGGTTTCGCACCTCTCGGCCTCGTGATTGCCATGACACTGGCAATCGGCATCTGTGAGGAATCCGGAATGCTGGTATCTCTGCTTAACAGCAGCATGAAAAACGTGCCGGTCGCGCTCGTTCCGTTCGCAGTCGCGTTTATCGGAACGCTCGGCAACATCGCTTCCGATACATCAATGATCATTGTTCCGCCTCTGGCCGCTCTTCTCTACCTGAGCGTCGGCAAACATCCGGTCGTCGGCATGATCGTCGGCTACGCAGGCGCACAGGCCGGTACAGCCGCCAACCTCATGATCGCTGGCACCGACTCTCTGATCCAGAGCCTGACCAATCAGGCGATCGCAGGATTCATGCCGGACAGCACCTTCCAGGTGGACGTTACCTGCAACTGGTTCTTCTTCATGGCGTCCGTGCTTCTGTGTACGGTCGTGATCGGTCTGGTGTCCATCAAGATCATCGAGCCGAGATTTGGTACATACACGGGCGATTCCTCCGAGAAGATGCAGGAAGTCGGTCCGCAGGAAAAGAAAGCGCTCCGCGCCACCGGAATCGCCGCGGTTCTCTATATCCTGATCATCGTCGTACTGTTTGTGGCCGGCCCGCTTGCCAACGAGGATGGAGGACTGATCGGCTCCTATCTCCTGAAGGGACTGATTCCGATCCTGTTCGTATTCTTCTTCCTGTGCGGCCTGACCTACGGATATGTGAGCGGAAAATTCAAAAACGTGGTTGATGTCAACAAGGCAATGACACGCCAGATGTCCGCAATGGGAAGCTACGTTCTGTTCTGTTTCTTCTGCGGACAGTTCCAGTCTCTGTTCAACTGGACAAAGCTCGGCACCATGCTGGCGATTTCCGGTGCGGACTTCCTGGGCAGGATCAATTTCACCGGAATCCCGCTCTGGGTGACTTTCATCATCCTCTGCGCGTTCATCAACATCTTCATGGCATCCGGTTCCGCAAAGTGGGCGATCTTCGCTCCGATCTTTGTCCCGATGTTCATGCTGCTTGGATATCATCCGGGCTTTGCACAGCTTCTGTACCGGATCGGCGACTCACCGTTTAACTGCTTCACACCGATGTCGGCCTATATCTGGATGCTCCTGAGCGTCGCCCAGACCAAATATATGAAGGATCTGAAAATCGGAACGCTGGTTGCAAATGAGATCCCGATCGCAATTGTTCTTCAGATCGCCTGGATCATCTTCATGGTTATCTGGGTACTGATCGGCCTTCCGATCGGACCGGGCGTCGGAACCATGCTGCCGGCGGGCGTCATGTAGTATTTCTGTACAGTGTATGCGGTTTCCTGCAGCATTTGGGAGTCCGGCAATTCTGCCGGCGATTTTCCGGTGCGCAGCGGGCCGCGCACTTTCATCCGTGATTCGGCCCTGCCCGGCAGGGCCTGGAGGTATCTATGGAATTAAAAGAAATTGCAAAAAATGTAATGATCAGCTGTATGGGTGTCAAATCTTCCGAGAGCGTGCTCATTGTCACCGACGACAGTCGCCTGTCCATCGGAGAAGCCCTGTATGAGGGAGCAAAAGAACTGGGCTGCGAGGCCATGCTGACGGTGATGAAGGAACGCTCCGTCGCAGGAGAAGAACCGCCCGCGGCAGTCGCGGCCGCGATGAAAGCCGCCGATGTGGTGCTCTGCCCCACGGCAAAATCCCTGACCCACACCAACGCGAAGATTGCCGCCCAGAAAGCCGGAAGCCGCGTGGCGACCATGCCCGGCATCACGGCGGAAATGTTCAGCCAGGGCGCCATGACGGCCGATTACACCAAAGTGGAAGCTCTGACGGCCGCTGTCGCCGACCTGCTGACGGAAGCGAAAACCGCTGTTATCTTAAAAGACGGCCTTAAACTGACACTGAATCTTATGGGCCGTTCGGGAGTGCGCAGTCCCGGCGTGTACCGCAATCCCGGCGAGTGCGGCAATCTTCCCTCCGGAGAAGGCTACATCGCCCCGCTCGAGGACGGCGTCAATGGAGAAACCATTGTGGACGGCTCCATGGTCGGGATCGGCAAGCTTGACTCGCCGCTCCATATCACGATCAAAGACGGAAAGCTGGTCAGCATCACCGGCGAAAAAAGCGAGAAACTGGATATCCTCTTTGCCAACGACCGCAACCGCACGGTGGCCGAACTTGGCATCGGCACCAACGAAGCGGCAATCCTGAACGGCATTATTCTGGAAGACGAAAAAGTATACGGCACGGTCCACATCGCGTTCGGCACAAACACCTCTTTTGGCGGCGTAAACAAGGCCGACTGCCATATGGACGGCATTATCCTTCGGCCTACGCTGTACTTGGACGACAAACTGGTCATCCGGGACGGAGTATTTCAGCTGTGAAACAAATCGCCGGGAATACATGATGACACTGTCACAGAAACCCGTCAGTCAACCTTAACCGGCCCAAACTGTACATCCAGAATTTACACAGGCTGCCTTCTTCTTTTTCAGAAAAAGGCAGCCGGCTGTTAATATCCCTTGCAGTCAGACTCTCTCTGCATCGTCTTCCTCAGATCAGCGTCACCGGATTCCCATTTCTCGGCAGAGGAGTCCTTGACGGCAGCCCATCCGCCGTTTTCGGATAACCGAGCGCAAGCGCCCCGTACACGCGCTCATCGTCCGCCATCCCAAGCTTTCTCATATAATCCAGAATCACCTCGTTCTCGTTCAGCCAACGCAGCTGATTGATCCAACAGCTTCCCAGATCCAGAGCGTTCGCCATCAGCATCATATTCTCCAGCGCACAGGAACAGTCTGCGATATTGTTGCCGTAATCCTTCTGGTTTGCGGTAACGATCAGGATCGGCGCAAAATAATGGAAAACATACGTCTCTCCCTTTGAGGCGCGGATTGCGTTCGCCATCGACTTATACATTCCCGGTGTCTCCTCCATTTTGGAAAATTCCTGCTTTACCAGCATGGCCAGTTCCTCAAGTACCCTGCCGTCGCGGATCACCAGAAAATGCGTCGTCTGACTGTTGCCGCCGCTCGGCGCATACCGTCCGGCCTCAATCACCTGTTTTAATTTTTCCCCCTCAACGGGAAGACTTTTGTAGGCGCGCGTACTCCTGCGCGTCATGATCAGTTCCAGTGCATCCATTTTCATTTCTCCTTTCTGTAATGCCAGCCCCTGAGGAAACAACACCGTTGATCTCACAGCTCAGACTGTTCGGCATACTGCGCGGCCCTCTGACCGCATAGACTCCAAACTTTTTCAGCACATCAAACGTGAAGCGTGTCCTGTCATACTGTTCCAGAAGCTCCAGCCTCATCACCCGGCTGATCGTCACATATTTTCCTTTATGTTCATACGGAATATCAACTTCAACAGCCCTGCATTTGTAGAGAATTGCGGAAACCGGGGCCGCCACGTACATGTAAACCGTGTCTCCCACCTTGACATTGCTGCTCTGCTTCCAGTCGATTACCTTATTTTTGCGAAACGCTTCCTCAATATCATAAAACTTCGGATTTGCCGGAACAAGCCATTCCTTCGGCCCTCTGCGGTTTTCTTTTTTCTTCTGGGAAGCCGTCAGACTGTAGCTCATATCAAGGAGATCCAGCACTTTTTCTTCCGGCACCGTCCCGTCGAGAAGAACGCTGATCCACGCAAAACGATTCATATGATATGCGGGAAATATCCCCTTTCCTGTACGCAGAACTTCTCCCAGCGCCGGATCACATTTCACATTCAGAATGTCCACCGGCTCATTTCCCGGAAGTCCCAGTTTCTCTCTCCTGATGCACATGATAAGTCCGTACCATTTATGGCTGTCTTCATGGCGCAGCACCACACTGTCGGGATCCCGTTTCCATGGATAATCCGGTTTCGTGCCGTATTTCTTCCGTGCATAGGAAAGCACGCCTTCTCTGTCCATAAAGTCTCCTTTCTCTTCCTTTCAAGACTCCCTGCGCTCTTCATTTCATTTCGGTTCTCCACTTCGTTTTGGGTCTCCTTTTCGTTTCTGTCGATGCTAAACGTGCATCACCCCGACACTTGGACCCCTCGCGGAGTATATTCTACACACTGAGCTTCCGCTCCATAATCCAGCACGACAACCCGTATATCAGACCGGTCAGGGCAAAACCCATCGCGATCACCGCGCCGAAATTCGCCAGGAGACTGCCCAGATCCGGCAGATGACCGATCAGCTCTGACTCCCCAAACGTGATCAGAAGGTACAGACCAAAGCTTGCCAGCCCGCTGAACCGCTTCCCCGCCAGCACCGTCGCGGCCAGCACAATCGCCAGATAGCCGGTCGTGATCGTCATAAGCCACGAAGAGAGTATGGAGAAAAACACGATCAGGATATCCCCGGAAGAAACGCTGATCTCAAAACGGAACATGGAGGTCACCCGGCTGACCGTATCCAGAAATTCCTGCAGTCCGCCGATATACAGCACGGCGACAGATACATCGATGGCGGCCAGCGCCGCAAAAAACAGTCCCGTAATAAAAATGGAAATCCCGTTCTCCAGCACCTTCGCCCCAAGGATCTGCCAGCTGCTTTTCGGAGTCAGAAACAGCATGTAGCTCTGTTTCGTATTCAGATCCCGGTGAAACACCAGAAGACTCTCTATGCCAATATAAAAAATACCGATCATCGCGCAGAGCATCAGCACGCTGATTCCCGCTCCAAGCCCGTTGTCCCACTTCAGAAACACTCCGGCCAGAAATGCCGCCTCCGCCACTGCCGTGACCGCAAGCAGAATCAGTTTGGAAAACAGCGTCTTTCGAAGCTCATATTTCATCAGCTTTCTCATAGCCTTCACCTCCGTGTCCGTAAATCTCGCGGTATTTATCTGTGACAGATTTTCCCTGCGTCTCCCGGAGCTCTTTAACCTCCCATACCCCTGCCAGATGGCTCTGCTTTATGAAAATTGCCGTATCCACAATCTTCTCAAGCTCATCCACCAGATGGCTGGAAATCACCAGTGCAACATCCGGCGCGGCAGCCTCCATCATGCTGGCGATGATCTCATCCCTCGCCAGAAGATCAATCCCGTTCAAAGGCTCGTCGAGCAGATACACCTTCGCGCTTCTCGCCATCGTCACCGCAATTTTCAGCTTCGCCATCATGCCCGACGACAGCGTCTTTGTCCTCATATCAGGCGTAAGCTCCATCCGCTCCAGCAGTTCCTGATACCGCCGCGCCGAAAAATCCTCAAAAAAGTCCTCATAATACCTGCCCACATCCTTCACCGTCATCCATGGATAAAAATACGGCTCCGTGGACATATAGGCAACCTCACGGCGGCTGTTTTTATCGACCGGGACCCCATTGTAAAAGAAACTCCCGGCATCCGGCTTGACCAGCCCCACTGCCATCTTCATCAGCGTCGTCTTCCCGCTGCCGTTCGGCCCGAGCATGGCGTAGATCCTGCCCGGCTCTATCGCAAACGATACCTGATCGACCGCCGTTTTTCTTCCGTACCGTTTTGTAATCTTCTTACATTCCAGCATAACCTTCTCCTTAATATCCTTTTGCGCCGCTGCACTGTATCATACATGCGCACATAATCCCATTCCTGCTTCACTGCCGATCACAAAATGAACGACAGCAGAGGGAGAGAACAGTAACCAACTGTAACTTCTGCAATCATAACAGAAAAAACAAATATTGTAAATCGTATCATAATCCGATATACTGAAAACAAGATAAGTAAGAAAAGGAGCGGCTTTTCATGAACAGAAAAATCGGTATCGGGCATCAGGATTTTGAAGATGTTATTACCAAAAACATTTTCTATGTCGATAAAACAGAATTTATCCGCGAATGGTGGGAAAAAAACGATATGGTCACGCTGATCACACGGCCGCGCCGCTTCGGAAAAACTCTGAACATGAGCATGCTGGAAAAATTTTTTTCCGTTGATTATGCCGGACGCGGCGACCTTTTTACAGGATTATCCATCTGGAATTATGAAACATACCGCAGTCTGCAGGGAACATATCCTGTAATCAGCCTCTCTTTCGCAAACGTGAAAGATACCCGGTATGCAGATGCAAAACGAAGGATCGCTCAGATCATCACAGATCTGTACGGGCGGAACCGGTTTCTCCTTCAGAGCGGTCTGCTCAATTCCGAGGAGAGAGCTTTTTTTCAGTCCATCAATATAAACGCAGACGACGTCTCCATCACCATGGCCGTTCATCGTCTGTCCGAATTTTTCTGCCGCTATTATAAGAAAAAAGTAATTATCCTGCTCGACGAGTACGATACCCCGATGCAGGAAGCATGGGTAAACGGCTATTGGGATGAACTCACATCATTTACCCGAAGTTTTTTCAACGCTTCCTTCAAGACGAATCCTTACCTTGAACGGGCAGTCATGACCGGAATCACAAG
>CANQUH010000198.1 GCA_947626965.1 uncultured Lachnospiraceae bacterium | reverse complement strand
ACCTGGGCCTCGCTGGATTTCCAGCCGTACTTTACGGCCACGGCCTCCAACATCGGATTCGGCTGGTGGAGCCACGATATCGGCGGGCATATGCTGGGAATAAAAGATGATGAGATGATCGGCCGCTGGGTGCAGTTCGGCGTGTTTTCGCCTCTGATGCGTCTTCACTCGACAAAGGACGAGTTCAACGGCAAGGAACCGTGGCGCTTCAAAGAGGAAGTGCGCCGCATGATGGGGAATTTCCTGCGGCTGCGTCATCAGATGATGCCGTATCTGTACACGATGAATTACCGTGCGTATCGGGACGATCTGCCGATTGTGGAGCCGATGTACTACGAATATCCCGAGGAGCCCGCGGCATATGAGATGAAAAATCAGTATTTCTTTGGGACGGAACTGATCGCCGCGCCGATCACAACCCCGAGGATCAGGGGACTGAACGTCGCGAAAGTAAACGTGTGGCTTCCGGAAGGGATCTGGTTTGATCTGTTCACAGGGGTGACTTACCGCGGCGGACGCAGGCTTGAGCTCTACCGAGGAATCGATACGATTCCGGTGTTCGCGAAAGCGGGGGCCATTCTGCCGTTCACGCCGGAGATTTCCGGTATTGCCGCAGGATCAAATCCGAAGGAGCTGACGCTGCGGGTGTACGGAGGCGCTGATGGTTCGTTCGCAATGTACGAGGATGGGAATGATACGAGAGATTATGAAAATGAAAGTACCGAAAAATATGTGACGACGCAATTTACGCTGAACTGGAACGATGAGGACGCGCAGAGCATTGTAATCAGGCCGGCAGCCGGTGACTGTTCCCTGATTCCGGAGAGGCGTACATATACAGTAGAACTGTACGGATGCGGGATCGCGCCGGAGGAAAATCCGGATGCGGCCAGCCCGTTCCCGGACGGCGAAGAGTACGGATGTGGAATCATGCCAGAGGAAAATCCGGATGCGGTCAGCCCGTTCCCAGACGAGGAAGAAAAAGCAGCGGGAGCGACATATCTGCCTGCGGACAGAGAAGAAAAGGCGGAAGATGTCGTGCAGGTGTTTACAGACGGAGAAAAACGAGAGGACTTTACCGTGAGTTATGACGCCGCGCTGCGCTGCATGAAGATTTCTCTTCCTGAGACAAAAGTGAATGAGAAAATTGAGATTATCTTCAAAAAGAAACTCCAGCTGGCGCCGAACAGAGTCCGGGAAAATCTGTTCGCGTTTCTGAATCAGGCGGAGATAGAATTTGGAATAAAGTCCAGGATTTACAATCTGATCAAAGAAAACAGGAGACTGGAAGCAGTGATCAGCGAGCTTCGGGTCATGGGCATTGATTCAGAACTGATGGGGTGTGTCCTGGAGATTCTGACGGCTTTCTAAAGACTGCAGGCTGGCGCGTCCAATCCGGAGGACGAGTTATGCCTTTGAGGGCTGTAAAAGGAATCTGATAGTGGTAAATGGAAGGAGGAGACATTATGATCAAGAGATACCTGTCAATTTTAACTGCATGTATGATGTTGACTTCCCTGATTCCCACAAATATTGTATTTGCGGATGAGTTGATACAGGAAATGTCTGAAGAAACTGCGGAGGCGGAAATTATGACTGCGGAAGCCGGCGGTGAAGAGACTGAGCTTTTGGAGGACGGTGAGTCCATCGCTGCCGGAAAGGATTCAGAAGAAACTGCTGGCGAGGAGACTGAGCTTTCGGAGGACGGTGAGTCCATCGCTGCCGGAAAGGATTCAGAAGAAACTGCTGGTGAGGAGACTGAACTTTTGGAGGACGGCGCGTCCATCGCCGCCGGAAAGGATTCAGAAGAAGGTGCTGGTGAGGAGACTGAGCTTTCGGAGAATGATGAGGTTATCACCGCCGATGCTGGGAAAGCCTCTGAAGAAGATGCGTCCATTATTTCGGATGATTCGGATGATGAGGAAAGTTCTGAGGAAGCGGAATCGGATGCTGCAAAGGACCCCGGTCTGACGGAAGAGAGTACGGAAAACGAGGCGGAATTTTCGGATGAATCCGATCTGATAATCGATGGAGTTCAGGTGATAAAGGAGGATCCGGAGACGGCTCCGATCAGCGGCGATGCGCAGGAAATTACACAGGGTCAGACAGTTTCACTCGAACTTGAAAGGAGCGAGGATGTTTCCCAGGAACAGGAATTTTCATTTACGTCCAAAAAAGAAGGATACTATCGGCTGGTAATATCCGGCTTTGAAGCGGATTCCGGTCTGCACGGATCCCTTCAGGTGTATGATGAAAATCATTTGGAGAAATTTTCCGGGAACTTTGAATCGAACCGGAAATACCGGATATGGATTCCCGCGAAAACCAGGTATGTGTTTCATTTGTCTGTCGGAGCTGCGGAAAGCGGGCAGAAAGGTACCGTGAAATTTCAGATCAAGATAAAAAAAGCAACGGATATTCAGAGTATCTCGGTAAAAAATGTTCCCGATGGTCCGTGGAATATCACGGAAGTATTTGAAAATCTGAAACAGACGGATTTTGAAGTTCTTTATTCAGACAATACTTCCCAGAAGATAAAGAACTGGGAAGCAGGCGGATGGTATCGCAATGATTTTTCAGGAATTTATCTGACAGGAAATACTTCCGCGGGGGATACATTTCTGCTGCAGCTGGTGGGCGACTATGTTCCGCAGTCTATCGAGGATAATCCGGTTCCTCTGACCGGGATAACGCCTGCCGGGACCTATCAGATTGTATTGTATGAGACGTCACGCGGCAGCAGGAAAGTGGAACTGACCGGAGTGCCTGAGATCAGTGTCGCGGTAAAATCTGTTTCGGCGGAGAAGCTTGAGCTGGACGGTACATATAAGCTGCAGTTTGAAAAGGATGACACGCCTGTCTATTATAAATACACGCCGCTTACCACGGGAAATTACAGTCTGGATCTGACAGGTGACGAAATAGCCGTGACTTTGTATGACGGGAGTTTTCATCAGCTTGCCCGCCAGTACGGGCATATGGTTCCCAGGATGGTATATGAACTGGAGGCGGGAGAGGTTTACTATTACCGGCTGACCGGACCGGCGGAAACGAAGGATGAGCTGTCTGTTCATTTTTATAAGGTCAATGACGTCACAGAAATGAAACTGATGAGCCTCCCGGACAAACGTGAGTATGTAATCGGAGCAGATGAAAATCCTGACATGAAGGGCATGCAGGTGAAGCTGACATACGCGGACGGCAGCGAACAGCTGCTGAGCGAGGAGAACGAGTACAACGACGGAAAAGGAAATTTTGCCGTGGCAGCGCTGTACAAGTCTGACACCGAAGGAAATCCGGATTACGAAAAAGGGGAAATAGTAAATCTTAAGAATGTGGAAGAAGAGGGAATCTACTGGCTGAGCCAGGATATCTACACGATTTACGGCGATTTTAATTACAGCAGCAGGAAACTTCTGGGCCATAACCCGGTTCAGGTAGCTTTTGTCAAGGAAGCTTCGGATTCCGTGCTGAAGCTCACGGCAAACAGCCTGAAGCTGTCGGTGGGGCAGTCCACGAAGAAGCTCAAAGTGTCAGAGATGGCAAAGGGAGATTCCCTTGCTTCCGTGGAATCGGGTAATACGAAAATTTTGAAAGTCTCCAAAGTGAAGGCGGACGGAACATTTAAGCTGACGGCGAAAAAGAAGACGGGAACCGTAAATCTGACGGTTACTCTGGCGAGCGGAGCGAAGAAAACCATCAAGGTGAAGGTGCAGAAAGATAAAGTTACGACGACAAAAATCAAAGGGGTGAAGAAGAAACTGACATTAAAGGTGGGAGAGGAGAAAACTCTGAAACCGAAGATCAAGCCGATCACGACGCAGGAAGAACAAAAATTCACATCTTCGGACGAGGAGACTGCGTCGGTCAGCGAAAAGGGCGTCATCACAGCCAAAAAAGCAGGCACGGCGGAGATTACGGTCCAGTCAGGAAGTAAGACAGCGGTCTGTGTGGTGACGGTTGAGGAATAAACGTTTCCTTTGCTTATATGTCCGGAGGCCCTTCCGCACATACTCAGGTATGTGCGGAAGAGCCTCCGTTTTTTCCTGCGGGCAATATTTCATTTTTCCAACAAATCCAGCAGCTGTCCGATATCGATCGGTTTGGCCAGGAAATTATCCATGCCGCACTGTTTTGCTCTTTCCCGGTCCGCGGGGGAGGAGTTGGCAGTGCAGGCGTAGATCCGGACAGTCTTTGCGTCTGGTCTTGCCATCCGGCGGATCATCTCGGTCGTCTCAAAGCCGTTCATGACGGGCATCATCAGGTCCATCAGGATATGGCTGAACTCGCCGGGAGCGGAGACGGAGAAGATATTTGCGGCGATCAGACCGTTCTCCGCGAGAACGACTGAATAGCCTTCTTCTTCCAGCAGGTCGATCAGGATCTCCGCGTTCAACTCATTGTCCTCCGCGATGAGAATTTTGCGTGCCGGTTCCTCAGGGCAGGATATACTGCCGGCTGATTCTTTCGGAGTTTTTTTCTCCGGGTTATTCGCTGAGTCATGGCTCCTGACGTCAGAACGGCTGTCATCCGCGGGATGCGCGTCTTTTTCCGGGCGTTTGTCGGCGGCGGGATTTACGCCGTCCTGAGAAGGATTCGGTTTATTGTCTGCAGAGTGTATGCCGGTTCCGGCGCCGCGGTCAAAAGGTCTTCGGACGTCGGGAAGCGGTACGATAAATTCTCCCCGCGGATCAGTGATTTCTGGCTTGCGTCTGGGAGCCTCTTCGGTGGAAATTTCAGCCGGGAACTGGAAGACGAAACGGCTTCCTTCGCCCGGATGGCTCTCGACGGTAAGATCTCCTTTCATCAGTTTCGCGAGCTGATAGCTGATGGACATGCCAAGTCCTGTCCCCTGATTTCCCTTGGAGACGGTGTTCAGCTCGCGGGTGAAGGAATCAAAGATTTTTTCCAGGAATTCCGTACTCATCCCGCAGCCGGTGTCGGAGACTTCGATCCGGGTGGATACCCGGTCCTTTCCAAGCGGAGTCTGAGTCACTTTCATCGTCACATGGCCGCTGCTGTTCGTGAATTTGCAGGCGTTGTCGAGAAGATTCAGGATAACCTGCTGTACGCGCACCTCGTCGCCGAGAAGTACGGGATGGGGAATATCTGTCTGGATTGAGAAGACGATCCCCTTGTATTCCATATGTTTGCGCTCAATGACATCGATCGTCTCGATCAGTGTGGGCAGGGAGAACGGGTTGTGGCTGACCTCCGTCTTGTTCTTCTGAAACTTCGACATGTCGAGGATGTTATTGACCAGAGAGAGCAGATAATGGGCGGTGGAAGAAGACTGCCTCAGATAAGAAGTAAGTTTCTCATGCCGGTCGATGTTCTGGGCCATCAGGTAGTTCAGGCCGATGAGGCCGTTGAGCGGCGTGCGGATCTCGTGGCTCATCATGGAGAGGAACTGATCCTTCGCCTTTGCCTCCGCCCGTGCGTTCAGGGTCTTCATATAGAGATAGATGCTCACGAAGATCAGGCCGCAGATGAGGATCAGGATGAAGATCAGTCCCGCGATGCTGTAGCGGTACCGGTAGGCGAAGTCGGACAGATTGTAGTTGTACTGGTGATCCAGCGTTTCCATGATGATGAAATTGGCAATTTCATCCTGCGTGATTGCCCCGACTGTCTTGTTGATGATATCGATGATGGTTTCCTTTTCGGTCCATTCTTTTTCATCCGTATGTTCCAGAGACACGACCGCGGAGAAACAGAGTTTGTCGTCAAGCCCGAGGAAAGGAATTACCTGCAGATCCTCGTAAACCGGCTTGTTCAGCCAGAATTCCGCGACATACTGATTCAGGATCAGAAGGTCGGCTTCCTGCTTTTTAACCGCGTCGAAACAGTGCTCAATCGAATCATAGTCGACGATCTCAAAGTTCGGATACTGTTCCGCAAGCACCTGTTTGATTGTCTGCGACCCGGTCGCAATTGCGATTTTCAGATGTTCTGACATGTCAAAGGAGAGATCCGGCTTGCCGATGATGACTTTTCTGGTCGACAGGTAGGGTTCACTCATCAGGATGCCCCGCGCGTGTGCGTTTGCCTCGTTGTATTCCACGCTGGTGACAAGATCGAAAGACTGCTCCCGAAGATAATCGTAAGTCACGGAGCCGGCCGGAAGCGCGACGTACTCAAAGCAGAGTCCGGACAATTCGGAGATCCTGTCAAAAAGAGCCCGGGAGACGCCGTCAAAATCCCCGGTTGCCTGGTTTTGAAAGGAGATCGGGATCCGGTCCGCGACATAGCCCACCTTCAGTGTGCCGGCATTTGCGATGCAGTCAAGTTCTTCCTGCGTAAAAAAAGCTTCTTTTGCCTGCACAGGGAATTCTGACAGCAGTCCCGCCAGAAAAACGAACAAAACAACAGTGATAAAAAAATTCCTTTTCATATGATCACCTGCCCGGAGGATTTTTATCATGTCTGACCTGCCCTGCGGCTGGCCATCCGCGGGGCTGTTGATTTACTATGAAAAATATGATATCACTGTATTTGACGCTTGTCAAAATGAAGTTTGCGTCTTACTCTCGTCTTGTACGGCAGATATATGCGCAGACTGAAAGACAGCTTTCATCCATGATGGTGCCCGCGGCGAGGGCATGAGAGCTTGCTGCGTACAGCGAAGGAGGGGTTTTTCATGGGAAATGATTATGTTCTGGTTCATCCGACCGACAGCAGATTTTCCGATCTGTATCTGTGCTTCTGCGGTTATGAGAAGTGCGAGCCCCTGCATGGCTACGGGATTGCGGTGCGTCCCAATTATATTATTCATTATATCCTGGAAGGAAGAGGAAAGTATCAGGTGGACGGCCGCACATATGAGCTTGAGGCAGGGCAGGGATTTCTGATCGAGCCGGGAGTACCGACCTTTTATCAGGCGGACGCGGCGGATCCCTGGACGTATGTCTG
>CANQUH010000197.1 GCA_947626965.1 uncultured Lachnospiraceae bacterium | reverse complement strand
AATCAGATCGCGAAGGAATACCGCGAATTTGGCTGCGACGGCCTGGTTGCGGTCGGCGGCGGAAGCGTGCTTGATACAGCGAAAGGGGTTCGGCTGCTGATCAGCCAGGACGCGGACGATCTTCTGAAACTGATGGGATGTGAATGTCTGCCAAAAGGAAAACATGTTCCGTTTGTGGCTCTGCCGACAACGGCAGGCACAGGCAGTGAGGCGACGCCGGTCGCCGTCATAAAGAATCCGGCTCTTCATATCAAGATGGAATATATCTCGCAGCACATTATGCCGGACGTGGCGATGCTCGATCCGAGAATGACAATGACGCTTCCGCCGAGAATCACGGCTTCCACCGGGATGGATACGCTCTGTCACGCGATTGAAGCCTACAGCTGCATGCAGAAAAATCCGGTCAGCGATGCCTACGCCGCGGCCGCGGTCACACTGGTGCGGGATAATCTCGTGAAAGCGGTGCGCCATGGCCGCTCGAAAGAAACCAGGATGGCGCTGGCGAATGCAAGTTATCTGGCGGGAGCCGCTTTTGGCAACAGCATGGTCGGAGTTGTTCACGCGATCGGGCATGCACTCGGCGGCGTCTGTCATATCCCGCACGGCGACGCGATGAATATCCTGCTTCCCGCCGGGATGATCTTCAACCGGAAAGTCTGCCGCGATACCTATGGCGAACTGCTGCTGTATCTGGCGGGCCCTGAAGTCTATCAGGCGACGGAATCAGGGAAAAGGGCGGATCAGGCAATCCGGGAAGTGATAAAGCTGAGAAAAAAACTGCATGAACTGACCGGCCTGCCGCAGACACTCAAAGAGGCAGGGGCTGATCCGGCGCTGTTTCCGCAGGTGGCCAGGACGGCGCTGAACGACGGGGCCTGCATTGTGAATCCGCGAGAGGTTACGTTTGAGGCGGTTATGAAGATTCTGGAGAAATGTTACGAATAAAGGCCGGGAAGGAATGACAGGTTGATGGAGACTGAGAGAATAGTAAAAGAACAAAGAGAATGGTTTGCAAAAGGAAAGACCCGGTCTGTGCGGTGGAGGATCGGAGCTCTGCAGACATTGAAAAGAGCAATTCTAAAGTATGAGGATGAGATTCACGAGGCGCTGAAGCAGGACCTGGGGAAATCGCCGGTTGAGGGCTACATGTGCGAGACGGGGATGGTACTCAGCGAACTGTCCTGGATGATCCGGAATCTGAGACGGCTTGCGGGGGAAAAGCGCGTGAGGACGCCGCTCGCGCAGTTTCATGCGAAGAGCTTCACCTCCCCGGAGCCTTACGGCGTGGTGCTTGTGATGTCGCCGTGGAATTATCCGTTTATGCTGTCGGTGGAACCGGCGATCGGAGCGATCGCCGCAGGAAACTGTGTGGTAATCAAGCCGAGCGCTTACGCTCCGGCAACCTCGCATGTAGTGGCAAAACTTATGCGGGAGTGCTTCGCCTCGCATTTTGTCGCCGTTGTTGAGGGAGGAAGGGCGGAAAACACAAGCCTTCTGGCGCAGAGATTTGATTTTATTTTCTTTACGGGAAGCGTCAGGGTTGGAAAACTTGTGATGGAGCAGGCGTCAAAAAATCTGACGCCCGTCTGTCTGGAACTCGGCGGAAAGAGTCCGTGTATCGTGGACCGGACGGCGAATCTGAGGCGGGCGGCCAGCCGGATCGTCTTTGGAAAATATCTGAACCTGGGTCAGACCTGCGTCGCTCCGGATTATCTGTTTGTGCAGGAAGATGTGAAGGAAACGCTGCTTGCGGAGATCGAAAAATGCATCCGCAGACAGTTTGGGAAAAATCCGCTGGACAATCCGGATTACGGGAAGATCGTAAATGAAAAGCATTTCAAACGGCTGCGTGGTCTGATGGCCGGGGAGACCGTCAGAATCGGAGGAGAGATGAGAGAAGAGACGCTTCAGATCGCGCCGACCGTGCTGGAAGGAATCACTCCGTCTTCTCCGATTATGAAAGAGGAGATCTTCGGACCAGTCCTTCCGGTTATGACTTTCCATGAAATTTCGGAAGTGATCACCTATGTGAACCGGCACGAGAAGCCTCTGGCGCTGTATCTGTTTACGAACAGCCGGAGCACGGAGAAAAAGGTCCTGAATTCCTGCAGTTTCGGAGGCGGCTGCATCAATGATACGATCATTCATCTTGCCACCTCAGCGATGGGATTCGGAGGCGTCGGAAACAGCGGGATGGGGAGCTATCACGGGAAAGCGAGTTTTGATCTGTTCTGTCACCGGAGAAGTATTGTGAAGAAGTACAATTGGATCGATCTTCCGATCCGCTATCAGCCGTATACCCGGTGGAAACGGGCGCTTCTGCGTATGTTCCTCCGGTAGACAGCTGTACCGGACAGGAGGATGACCCCGCACTGCGGGCGGAACCATAAATGAGGCAGGCCGTTTCAGAGAAATCTGTGCGGTCTGTTTTTATGCGCAGGCCCGGGCAAGGAAACCAGCTGCTGACGCAGCACCCGGGCCGCGCGGCGAGCAGGAGGGAAAAACGCCTCCTGCTCGATTCACAGGAAATTTCGTCCTGTGAGATAAAAAGCCTCCGTCGGATGCTGGACATTGGTACTCTGGAATGGTATGATAGCAGTCGGTGTTGAAAGTCCGCTGAGAAAGGGAAAGGAAAATTGCGGCGAAAAAAACGATTGGGGAGGAAGGTATGGCAGACCAGAAGATTAAGGTTGCAAAATTCGGAGGAAGTTCGCTTGCGGATGCCGCGCAGTTCCGCAAGGTAAAGGAGATCGTAAACGCGGATCCCGCGCGGCGCTATATTGTGCCGTCTGCGCCCGGCAAAAGAGACAGCGGCGACGAGAAGGTGACAGATCTTCTGTACCGGTGCTATGAAGAGGCGAGCAGCGGAGGACGCTACAGGAGAATTCTGAATAAAATCCGCGGCAGGTATCAGGAAATCATCGATGATCTTGGACTGGAACTGTCGCTTGACAGGGAATTTGATCTGATTGAGAGGGCATTTCTGGAGCATGCCGGTGCGGAATATGCGGCATCGAGAGGGGAATATCTGAATGGGATTCTGCTTGCCGCGTGGCTTGGCTATGAATTTGTGGATGCTGCCGGAGGAATCCGTTTCGACCGAAATGGAAATTTTGAGGACGAGAGGACGAATTTCTTTCTGGGAGACCGGCTGAGGAAGGTGGAACGGGCCGTCATTCCAGGGTTTTACGGGTCGGATGACGCGGGAAATATTCACACGTTCTCGCGCGGCGGTTCTGATGTGACGGGGGCTGTCGTGGCCCGCGCGGTCGGAGCGGATCTCTATGAGAACTGGACGGATGTGCCTGGGTTCCTGCTTGCGGATCCGGGGATTGTGGATAACCCGAAGAAGATCGACGTCATGACGTTCGGGGAACTGAGGGAACTTTCCTACCGTGGGGCGACCGTGCTGCATGAAGAAGCGGTTTATCCGGTGCGCCGCGAGGGGATCTCGATCCATATCCGCAATACAAACCATCCGGAGCAGAGCGGCACCGTGATCTGCCGCAGTATTCTGCCGGAGGAGACAGTACCGGTGACCGGAATCGCCGGAAAGAAAAATTTTACAGGGATCAGTATCGCCAAGAACCGGATGAATGCGGAGGTTGGCTTCTGCAAGCGGCTGCTTGAGGCATTCGAAGAAAACGGAATCGTCTGTGAGCATCTGCCGTCCGGGATCGATACAATCAGCGTGATACTTCCCCGCGATGAGTTTCTTGCGAAACAGGAGAACATTATGGATTCTCTGCACCGCCATCTGCGGCCGGACAAGATCGAGATCGATGAGGACATGGCGCTTGTGACGGTGGTTGGGAAAGGCATGCGTTCGGTCTGCGGCATTGCGGCCCGCTTCTTTACCGCGCTTGGCGACGCGGGAGTCAATATCAAGATGATCGACATGGGCTCCAATGAGATTAACTGCACGATCGGCGTCAGCAACCGGGATTTTGAGACGGCAATCCGGGCGCTGTATGAGGCGCTGGCACGTTAAAGATAAATTTTTACGGGGAAATCCGAAACGGAGTGAAGACTGGAAAATTCGCGGATGGATCTTGAAAACAGTGAAAGACATAGGAGAAGAATTATGAGACTGATTACATATGTGGAAAATAAGGAAGAAAGAACTGGTGTACTGTCGGCAGACGGAGCGGGAGTATATTCTCTGCCGTATCCGGACATGCAGACAGTTATTGAGACACCCTGGGAGGAACTGACCGCCGCGGTCAGAAGAGCAGAGAAAGAAAACGCGGTTTCTCTGCATTCGGTCAGGCTGCTGGCTCCGATTCCCCGTCCGCGGCAGGATGTCATCTGTCTGGGGATTAATTACCGGTCGCATGCAAAAGAGGCGGCCGGCTATGACAAAGAAGCTTTTTCAAAGGAAAAACCGATTCCCATCTATTTTTCCAAGCGAGTGACGGAAGCGGTGGCGCCGGAGGGCTTTATTGAGAGTCACCCCGGCCTGGTACAGCGTCTGGACTATGAGGCGGAGCTGGCGGTAATCATCGGAAAAACAGCCCGCAATGTCGCCGCGTCGGATGCGGCGGACTATATTTTCGGCTATACGGTGCTGAATGACGTGTCGGCCAGAGTACTTCAGACTGCTCATAAACAGTGGTATTTTGGCAAGGGGCTCGACGGATTTACGCCGATTGGCCCATGCATCACGACGGCGGATGAGATTGCGTTTCCTCCGGCATTGTCAATTAAGGCCCGCGTCAACGGAGAGCTCCGGCAGGATTCCACCACGGATCTGCTGCTCACCGGCATCGCAGAGATCATCGAGGAGCTGTCCTCAGGCATGACGCTGCTTCCGGGGACGATCATCGCCACAGGGACTCCTTCCGGCGTGGGTATGGGATTTGATCCGCCCCGGTTTTTAAAGAGCGGCGATGTGGTGGAGTGTGAGATTGAGAAGATCGGAGTTCTGCGCAATGTCGTGAGATGACGGTACCACAATGGCTGAAAGCCGTCTGTTCCTGCATGGAGACGGGGCTTTCTCGCTAAAAAGAAATTCAGTTTAATTATCGGGACTGGACGAATATTTTAAATGGGTGTAAAATTTAGAAGGTTTTTGTAAGTTATGGAAGGAAAGAAGGTGAGCTGAGTTGTTTTTGCTGTATTTCATTTTGTGGGTCATTTTCAACGGAAACATCACGCTTGAGATCTGCCTGATCGGTCTTGTCGTCGCGGCGGTCATGTTTGCATTTACCTGCAGATTTATGGATCACAGTCTTGCAAAGGAACGGCTGATGTTTGTGAAGGCGTGGAAATTTTTGTGCTATGCTGTGATCCTCGTAAAGGAGATCGTCAAGGCGAATTTTGCCGTCATGCATATGATCATCTCCGAGCGGGAAGAGATTGAACCCGCGCTTGTGATGTTCCGCTCTGACTTGAAAACGCCGACATGCCGCACACTGCTTGCGAACGCGATCACGCTGACTCCGGGGACGATCACGGTATCGCTTGAGGAGGATGAGTACGTGGTGCATTGTCTGGATGGAAGCCTTGCAGAGGGGATTGACCGCTCAGTCTTTGTGGACCGGATCTCCGGCCTGGAAGAAGGCAGTGTGACAGAGGAGGGAAACGTGTATGAATAGTGGAATAACAATACTGGAACAGGCGTACCATGGGCTGTTCACAGGCGCTTTGATCTTTCTGGCGCTGATGGTTGTGCTCTGCCTGGTCCGGGCGGTAGTCGGTCCGAGGATTGCGGACCGGATCGTCGCGATCAATATGATGGGGACGATGATCATGGTCATGATCGCGATTCTGGCGCTTCTTCAGCAGGAAGGATATCTGGCGGATATCTGCCTGATCTACGCGCTGCTCAGCTTCCTGGCCGTGATCGTGCTGACGCGGGTTTACATGGGAGTTTATCTTGCAAACAAGGAAAAGGAGGAACAGAAACATGGCGGTGATTGAATGGATCAGATTTCTGGCCGGAGCGTTCCTTCTGCTGTTCGGACTCGCGATCTTTGCGATCGAGATGATCGGCGTGTTTCGCTTTAAATATGTGCTGAACCGGATGCATGCGGCGGCGATGGGCGACACGCTCGGCATCGGATTTTCCATTGTAGGTCTGATTTTGATGAATGGATTTAATTTTATTTCTCTGAAACTGTTTTTCGTCATTTTGTTCCTGTGGTTTTCTTCTCCGGTATCCTCCCATCTGATCGCTCGTCTTGAGGTTGCGACGGATGAAGAGAGAGAGAAACATTACCGCATCCGGAAGCTGTCCGAGCTGGAAGCCGAACTGGCCGCCGAAAAAGAACAGGAGAGCGTAAAGGCAGAGAAAGGAAAGGAGGATTAGGCTGTGCAGATTTTTATGTATATTCTTCTTGGATTTCTGGTCGTGTGCGCAATCGCGGTCAGTGTTTCAAGAAACCTGCTGAACGCGATTGCGATCTTTATGTCGTACAGTCTGGTCATGTCGGTCATCTGGCTGCTTCTGGAGTCTCCGGATCTGGCGATCACGGAAGCCGCGGTCGGAGCGGGTGTGACTTCGGTCCTCTTTTTCATTACTCTGAAAAAGATTCACGCGATGATTGAGATGGACGACGGCAGAAAAAAACAGGAAGAAGAAAAGGAGGAAGGAGAAAATGAGCCGGAAGATCAGTGAAGAATCATATCGGAAAACGCGTTCCTTCCGACTTCATCAGTGGTTTACGGGAGAGAAGGATCTGTTCCTGGATCAGGTGGAGATGAAGCCGCAGGAACCGTTTACGGAATCCAAAAAAGTAAAGAAAAAAAGAGAGAAGGAAAAACAGAAAATGCTGGATCAGATCTACAATCTGGAACGAAGCCGGAAGACAGGGCCTTTCCAGACACTGTACCGGGTCGTCAGCGTTCTGTTCTGCATCTGTATGGTGAGTCTGTTTCTCGTGGCGGTATCCTATCTTCCGCCTCTCGGGGATGCG